>NZ_JBFFOE010000001.1:0-104450 GCF_041562875.1 Lutibacter sp.
AACTAATATTGATAATCCATATTTCTTTTTAAGTTCATTCAAGAAGATCATTAGAGTTGTTGCTTCTGAAGCCTTTTCTGTTCCGTTTTTTAGGTAAGAGATATTATCTATTATTAGAACTTTTGCAGATTGTTGAAGGATTATCGTTTCAAGACTTTCACATAAATACTCTTCAAATGAATTATACTTTTGAGGTACTTTTACTCCAGGTTCTATCTCAGCTCGATAAAAATTATTATTAAAAGTGAAGTGATTTTTATAGCCATCAGAATACCTACATTCAAATTGTTTATCGGATAATTCAAAGTCAATATAAATAACGGGTTGTTGCTTTGCTTCTAAACGTAAGCCACAAGTTGGATAACCAGAACTAATACTTTGTGCAATTTGAACTGCTAAAATTGATTTACCAAGATTTGTATCTGCAAAAAGGATGCATAATTCGCCTTCAAACCAAAATTCTCCGAAGAGCATTTTAGGAATAGGTCTTTTTTTAGCTTCATCTATCCAGTCATTAACTGGTTTAATTTGAAACAGTGAAGGAGCTGTTCTTTGTTCTAAATCTTTTGTGAGATTTTCTTTAAATATATCTGTGTTTTTCATCGTTATTCCGATTTACGGCTCAACGAAAGTAGAAATAGTTATATTTTTATTAGTTAGTATTGTGGTTAAACAATTTAAAAATCAGCGTTTTAAAATGTTTTCAAGTGTTTTCAAGTGTTTTCAAGAATTTTCAAGAAAAGTTTTCAAGAGTTTTCAAGAATTTTCAAGAAAAGTAAATTATTTTTCTATAGGATACCTTTAAATTTTTCAACTAAGATCTTTCTAATATTTTTATAAGTATTATCAATACCCCTATTTACTTTATAACCCCACATTGATTGATATGAACCTATATAATGGTCAAACATATTTTCAAACGCATTATAAATTTTTTGTTTTTCACCTTGCTCAAGAGTTAATAAATCATATTTATGTAAATATTCAATTATACATCTGTATGTTTTTCCTTTTTTATCTTTGAAATTTTCAAAAATTATTTTTTCTATTTCATCATTATTTTCATGTGAAATATAAAAGGCTAGAGTTTTTGGTTTAATATCTGGTTGCGATGTTTCACAGTTTAAATTTTGAGGAATCTGTGTTTTATAATTTGTTTTTTTTGAAATATTACGTTCTGTATCAATAACCTTAATATTGTATCTAGCTAATAATTCATTAAAATGGGTTTTAAAAGACTGAAATTGAATTTCAAATGCAGTTAAGATATCTTCTGGTAATTCATTTTTGAAATCAAACTTCAAATTTATAAGCTCAAAGTCACATGTCTCCATTACCACAATAACAAAAGCTAAATATTTTTCAAAGACCAAACAAAAATGTTCAGAGCTAAGATTTTGTTCGGCATCGGCCAATATAAATAAATTAGTTTGCAGCTCACGGTCCTTTTGTAAAACTCGAAATACTTCTTTTTGGTTTTCAAGATCTATTAATATCATTGGGGATCCAATCTTTTTAATAAGGAATACCTCATTATAAGGTATTGTCTTACTTGAATTACCTAGATCAAATGCTAAAGAACCATCTTCTAAATGAGGAGTTTCCGAATGATATATTAAAAAGTTAGTCGCTAAATTTTTATTGAGAAGATTAATTATTTCTGTGGATGAAGTCATTTATTATGTGTTTCGGTTTTAACAATATTTTTTTTTAAATCCTTAATATGTATATTTATAAAGTTTGAAATCAAGGGTGCTTATATTATAAAAATTTTCTAAATAAGCTTATTCTTTAATACTAATTTAAAGATATTTAATAAATAATTATAGTTCATGAATTTTACATTATTCTAACATTTTTGAATAGTCTTCTGGTAGTTCAGCATCAATATCACGTAAATATTTTTCCAATGCATCCATTGTAGCGTGACCAGTTATTAACATTAATTTACTTTTCGCTTCAAAAGGTGAATAGTCTTTACGCAGCTCTTTATATAGCTTAGTTATAAATGTATGTCTAAAACTATAAAGTCCATAATCTACTCCTAAGTTAAAGTGATCTTTCACAACCTTTTTAAAACGTTTGCTAAAATAATTTCTCTTATCATTTTCGTTTGTGTTCCATTCTCTACCTATTTGATCTGGAGTAAATAAATTATCATCTGGATTTAATTTTGATAAATCTGGGAGTTGGCTAATTAAAATTTCTGGAATTATTTTGGTCTTTAAAGTATTGTTTTTTGCTTCGAATTGGAGTTTTCGTTCTTTGATATTTATATCCTTTACCTTTAATCTGCAAACTTCAATAGGTCTTAAAAAGTTATAAGAAATGAATTTTATATATAATAGAAGAAGTGGATCATTATTTTCTAAATAAGTATAAATTTCTTCTTGCAATTCATTGGAATAAGTTTTATTCCTTGTAGGAATTGACTTTAGGTTTGGTATTTTCTTAACGTAGTTGATTATAATAATTTCATTATCTTCTAATACTTGAAAAACACTGCTAAGGTCAGCTCTAAAATTGTTTCTGTTTCCAGCACTTGTTTTTTCTAATTGAAAATTTAAAAATTCATTAATGGTTTTTTTGTTGAGATCTTCAATAGTGTTTAATTTAGAATGATTTTTTTCAATCCATTCTGTAAAATTATTCACCCTATTGCTTAAACCTCTATAAGATGTGTATTTTAATGTTTGCTTCTTTAGATTAAGGGAATAATCAATAGCTTCCTTAATCGTCATCTTAGGCTTTTCAATTTCAACCTTTATTGAAGAATTTTTCTCTATTTCTTTGTTATATAAGTTTTGATTTCCTTCAAAAGGATTATATCCATCTTTTAATATTTTGGATAATGTTTTTTGAAATGAAGTCAAAATAGAAAGCCTTTCTACTTTAGTTTTATAGTTGTTTGCTCCTAAAAATATTGAAGGCATTCTTTTAAGCTCACCAGTTTCTGGGTTTCTATATCTATAATATACGTACCATCGTTTACTTAAATCTCCATTTGCATTGTAGATTTTTGGTTCAGAATATTTTTTTTTCATAGGAGGATTGTATTCATTTTCGTACTCGTTTTCGTACTCGTTTACTAGATATTCGTTTAAATTAAACATAAAAAAAGCGATTTAGTAGTACTAAATCGCTCGTTTACATAAATTTAAAGTGTAGCGTGATCCAGAATTGAACTGGAGACCTCCGGGTTATGAATCCGACGCTCTAACCAACTGAGCTACCACGCCATTTATTAAGGGTGCAAATATAAAAAATAAAATAGTTATAGCAACAAATATATTCTTCTATTTTTTAAGAATTTAAATTTTTTTAAAAAGGAATATTTATATATATTGTGCTTTTAAATAAATAAGATGTCGACAAAAATTAAATTTGAAATAGAATTTCCTATACACGCCTCACCACAAATGCTTTATCAATATTTTGGTACACCATCAGGGCTTTCTGAATGGTTTGCAGATAATGTAAATTCTCGTGGAGAGCTATATACATTCATATGGGATGGATCTGAAGAACAAGCAAAAGTGCTTCAAGAAAGACCAGGTGAAAAAATAAAATTTAAATGGCTTGAAGATGGCGAGGACAAAATTTACTTTGAATTTAAAATTCAAGTAGATGAAATTACGAAAGATGTATCATTAATTGTTACAGATTTTGCAGAAGAAGATGAAGTTGAAGAAGCCAAAATGTTTTGGACAAACCAAATTGATGAGCTAAAACATACCATAGGAGCATAATTACATTGCTTTTTATACATAATTAAACCTTGAATTTTTTAAGATTTTAATTATGTAAATTTGTCAACTAAATTTAATAAATGATAAATTTAAGCGGTACACTACATAACAAATCAACTGAAATTTTTAATTCAAATAATAGAGCTTTCAAATATGGAGATGGTTTATTTGAGACTGTAAAAGTTAAAAATTTAAAAGTTTATTTTATTGAAGATCATTATTTTAGATTAATGGCTTCAATGAGGATGCTTCGAATGGAAATTCCAATTAATTTCACGTTAGAATTTTTTGAGCAAGAGTTACTTAAAACTGCAGAGCAAAATAATTTGGAAAATGCTAGAATTCGATTTACAGTTTTTAGAAAAGATGGTGGCTTATATAAACCATTAATAAATGAAGTTGATTATTTAATTGAAGCTTCAGAACTTAATTCAAGAATAAAAGATAATTATACGATTGATATATTTAAAGATTATTATATCTACTCAGGATTGTTATCTTCTATAAAGACTACTAATAAAATAACAAACGTTTTAGCCAGTATTTATGCCTCTGAGAACGAGTTTGATAATTGTATTTTAGTAAACGAAAATAAGCAGGTAGTTGAAGCTATCAACGGAAATATATTTATTATTAAGGGGAATTTGATTAAAACTCCTCCAATAAGCGAAGGCTGTATAAAAGGGGTTGCAAGGAAAAAAATAATTGAAATTATATTAAAAAATGAAAAATATTCATTTAAAGAAGCTATAATTTCTCCTTTTGAGTTGCAAAAAGCTGATGAAATTTTTATTTCAAACGTAATTATTGGAATACAACCAGTTTTTGCTTATAAAAAGACGATATTTAAAACTGAAGTCTCTAAAGAATTAACTTTTGAGTTTAATAGGTTAGTTTAAATTAGGGTTTTTTGGTGCATTTGCCCAAATTTGATATTCACCACCAAATTTTAATAATTGATTTTTCCAAATATCATTACTTTCAACTTCTAATATATTCTTGTAATTATTATCAACTACTGTCCAAGTAGACTCTTCTAACTCTTCTTTTAATTGGGATACAGACCAGCCCGAATAACCTAAGAAAAAACGAATATCAGTCGGTTTTATAGTATTATTATTTAGTAAATCGGTTAAAATATCAAAATCACCGCCCCAATAAATGTCCTTATCTATTTCAATACTATTTGGTATTAAATTTGGTAACTTATGAATAAAATATAAATTTTCTTGCTCTACAGGACCGCCATTATATACTTTAAAATCACAATTAATCTCATGAATTAAATCATTTAAAATAAATTGAGTTGGTTTATTTATTATAAAACCAATACAACCATCTTTATTGTGTTCAGACAAATAAATTACAGACCTATTAAATGATTTATCATTTAATATAGAAGGTTCGGATACTAATAATTTACCTTTAGAAGGAGTTAATTCAACCATTATAAGAAAATTGTATGTTTAAATATAAAATTATTTTTTGAATAAAAAAAACTCTCTAAATTTTTTAGAGAGTTTTTAAAATAAGAAATAGTTCTTATATGTTAGTTTACAGCATCGCTTAGTCCAGCTCCAGCTTTAAATTTAACTACATTTTTAGCTGCAATTTGGATAGTTTTTCCAGTTTGAGGGTTTCTACCAGTTCTAGCTGCTCTGTTAGAAGTAGACCAAGTACCCCATCCAACTAATGCTACTTTTCCTCCTCCTTTAAGAGTTTTAGTCACATTTTCTGTTAATGATTCTAATGCTGCTTTCGCTGCTGCTTTTGTGATACCAGCATCAGCTGCCATTGCATCAATTAAATCTGATTTGTTCATAACTTAAATTTTAAATTAATTGGTTAAACATTTTTTGCTATTAATAGCTTAACAAAGTTATACGGAATAAGGGCTTGTGCAAGTTTTTGAATAAAAAAGTGATATTTTTGTTAATAAATGATATTAAATGTTAATAACCTTAATGCTATTTATTAAAAAAAGCTATAAACCCTTTAAAATATAAGGATTAATGCATCAATGCATTTTGAGAAAATGTAAATCCATTTAGCAAGCTTTTGCTTTCCATTTTTCTCTTGCCAGCTAATTGTAAACTGTTAATGATAATAAAGCCATTTGAAACGGCAACTTTAATTTCTTCCTTTGAAGTGATTATTGTTCCTATTTTATGTAGATGCTCTATATTTTCTTTTTTAATATCGTAAATTTTAACTTTAATTTCTTCATTATTGTTTCTTAAAGTTGTCCAAGCAGCAGGATATGGATTTAAACCTCTTATTAAATTGTAAATGTTATTTAAGGAATCATTCCAATTTATTTTACAGGTATCATTGTATATTTTTGGAGCAGGTTTTTCATCAATTTCGGGTTGCTTAAATGTTTTAACATTATTTTGTTCAATCTGTTTAACAGTTTCAACTACTAACTTACTTCCAATTAGCATTAGTTTATCATGTAATTCGCCAACAGTTTCCGTTTTATCAATTTCAACTTCTTCTTGCAAAATAATATTTCCAGTATCAATTTTTTCGTCAATAAAAAATGTGGTAACTCCTGTTTTTGTTTCACCATTTATAATTGCCCAATTTATTGGCGCAGCACCTCTGTAATTTGGTAATAATGATGCGTGTAGATTAAAGGTACCGTATTTAGGCATTTTCCAAACTACTTTTGGTAACATTCTAAAAGCTACTACTATTTGTAAATTAGCATTTAAGCTTTCTAATTCTTTTATAAATTCTTCACTTTTTAAATTTGTAGGTTGCAAAATGTTAAGATTGTTTTGTAAAGCATATTTTTTAACTGCAGATTCGGATATTTTTTGACCTCTTCCGGCAGGTTTATCAGAAGCTGTAATAACTCCAACTACATTAAACTTTGCTTTTACAAGTGCATCTAAAATTGCAACAGCAAAATCAGGAGTTCCCATAAATACAATTCTCAAATCTCTCATTAAAAGTTACGTTTAAATTTATTTTGCGAAGTTATTGCTATTTTATTTTTTTCTAATAGTATTTTTAAGGAATTTAAAATTTCACTTTCTGAATAATTTAAGAGTGTAGTTAGTTCTTGAGAAGACAGCGGTTTTTCATCCAATAAATTAATAATATGGTTTGAAATGGTTTCTAATGAATTATCAGGTTTAATTTTAGCTTTACAAACATCACAATTACCACAAGTTTTTTTAATAGTTTCATTAAAGTAGGAGAGAAGTTGAGTATTTCTACACGTTTTGGTATTTTGAATGTATGAAATAACGGCTTCTAATTTTTCGTACTTTAAACTATTCTGTTGTTCAATATTTTTTGAAATATGATTAATTGTATAATTATCATCTCTTGTAACTAAAAATAATAACTTTGAAGTGGTATTTTCATACGAATAGTTTACGATTCCATTTGAATGTAAATCATTTAAATGTTTAACAACTTCTTTTTTTGAACTTTTTAATTTTTTTGAAAGTGAAAACTCATTTATAATGGTATAATGGTCAAAAATACCGCCATAACTTCTTAAAATTAATTGTATTAACTCACTTTTTGAAGGCTGATTGTTTAAATAATCAAAAATTTGAGTGTTGCTTATTAAAAATTTCAGGGTAGATTTTTTACTGTAATTTTCATCTAAACTCACTATATTTTCACGCTCTAAAGCTTTAATAGCATTGTATGTTTGTAATAGTTTTAGTTGATAAGTATGACAAAATTCTTGGATTGAAAAATCAAATAATTGTGTTGGTAATTCGCCTAAAGTGATATTATAATATTGGTTTAAATGGTTGTAAACAGCTTTTACAACCTTGGTTGAAGCCATATTAGTTTTAAACTTATTTGTAGTGTCAAAGAGATTAGATTTATTAGTTAAAATTATTGAATAAGCTGTTTCACCATCTCTACCTGCTCTGCCTGCTTCTTGAATAAAATTTTCTAAACTATTTGGTGTGTTTATATGAATTACAGCGCTAACGTCGGGTTTGTCAATTCCCATTCCAAATGCATTTGTAGCAACCATTATAGGAGTTTCATTTTGCATCCAATTAGTAAAAGCATTATTTTTTTCATGAGTTGAAAGCCCACCGTGGTAGTAACTACTTTTGAAATTGTTTTTTGTTAAAAATTTTGAAATCTCTTTCGTTTGTTTTCTAGTATTGGTATAAATAATTATGGAAGCGTCTATTTTATTAACAATTTGAAGCAATTTTCCATGAATATTTTCTGTAGTAATTACATGATAATTTAAATTACTTCGTTGAAAAGATTTTTTAAATATAACAGCTTCTTTTATTTCTAAATTTTGTTGAATATCTTCTAATACTTTTTGTGTAGCTGTAGCTGTTAAAGCCATAAAAGTTGCTTTGGGCTTTAATTCTTTTAGAATTTTTAACTGCAAATAGGAAGGTCTAAAATCGTGCCCCCATTCTGAAATACAATGAGCTTCATCAATAGCAACAATGGAAACATTCAATTGCTTAATTTTTTCTTGAATAAAAGGAGATTGTAATTTTTCTGGCGAAAGGTATAGAAACTTAAAATTGCCAAATTGTAAATTGTCGAAGGCTAATATAACATCATCTTGACTTAACTGAGAAGTTAAAGCAATGGCCTTAATATTTTTTTCTTTTAAGCTATTTACTTGGTCTTGAATAAGAGCAATAAGTGGAGAAATAATGATACAAATCCCATCTAAGATTAAAGCAGGAATTTGATAACATAATGATTTTCCACCTCCGGTAGGTAGTAAAATAATGGTATTTGTTCCATTTATAGTAGCTTCAATAATTTCCTCTTGTGGATCTCTAAATTCAGAGAAGTTCCAATATTTTTTTAATATTTCAAGAGGTGTATTCATTATTTTAAACAGTCTAATATAAAGTTTGTTCTAGCTTCAATGGTTCCTGTTGGTACTTCAATTATTTTATAGTTTAAATCTTTATAAGTACGTTCAAGGTGATTATGAATAGCTAAAGCTTGTTCAAAATTTTCATAACGTTCGTTGTCTGAAATATAAATTTCTTCCCAAGGTGGCATTAAAAATATGTAATTATATCTATATAAATTACTTTTTGTAAGATATGTAGCTGGGTAATCTATACTAATATAATTCATATAGGCATGAACATCAGGGATTCCTCTATCAAAAAAAATAAGATTTTCATTTTTTGTTTCAGCTTCAATATATTGGTTTACACGCCCTTCTAATAACAATTCACTAAATAACAACGGTTTTGTTAAAAATAATTGTTCTGTTCCATTTTTTCTGGCATTTAAAGTAACCTCTCTTGAGATTTCTTTCATACACGTAAACTTACGTTTTATCAATTCTTCAATAATGGTAGATTTTCCTGTACCAGGTCCGCCAGTGATTACTATTTTTTGTTGCATATTGCAAAATTAAGGTATTCATTAAATTATACTAAAAATATTCATGTAATTTTGTCAGTTAAATATTAACAATAGTAGATGGTATAAAATTTGATACCTTATTTTTTAAAAGAAAATGGATAAAAGAGAACAATTTTATAAAAAATTAAAGAAAAAATTAAAAAAGGATACTGCTTTTCCAGCAAAATACTTATTTAAATTTATTGTACCTGCATCAGAAGAAAAAATTATACAAGTTGAAGATATTTTCGATTTCACAGGAGCAGTTATTACTAAAACATCTTCAAAAACTGGAAAGTATGTTAGTTTATCAATACTTGTAGTGATGAATAAAGCAGATGATATTATTGTAAAATATATGGAAGCAGAAAAGGTTGAAGGTATTATTTCTTTGTGATTCCTTTAACATGGTTGTGAAAAAATAAAAAATATCTTGCAGCGTTTTAAAATTATATTGATATCCACACTTTTTGTTATTTTTGAAGCAAAATTATTATTATATGAAGTTTAAGTATTTATTTTTATCATTATTTTTTATAGGATTTAAAACTTTTTCACAGGAAAATAAAAATATCTTATTTACTATTGATAATGAACCGTATTATTCTCAAGAGTTTTTAACGGTTTATAAAAAGAATTTACAGTTAGTAACTGACTCAAAATCAGATTTAGAGAGTTATTTGAAATTATTTATAGATTATAAATTAAAAGTAAAAGAAGGAAAATCTTTAGGTTTAGACACACTTCAAAAATTTAAAAATGAATTAAAACAGTATAAAAATAATTTGGTTTTACCTTATTTAAAAGATAAGGAAGTAACAAATAAACTAATTAAAGAGGCTTATGATAGATTAAAAAAAGAAGTAAATGTTAGTCATATTCTTATTTTTTTAAAACCAGAAACTACTCCAAATGATACCTTAATAGCTTACAATACTTTAATTGAAGCTAGAAATTTAATTTTAGACGGCAATGATTTTGCTGAAATAGCAAAAAAATATTCTAAAGACCCAACCGTTGAGCAAAATGGAGGAAGTATTGGGTATTTTACGGCATTGCAAATGGTATACCCGTTTGAAAATATGGCGTTTGAAACTCCAGTAAATGAAGTTTCTATGCCTTTTAGAACTAAGTTTGGATTTCATATTTTAAAAGTGAATGGCATAAGAGCATCTGAAGGAGAAGTTGAAGTTGCTCACATCATGTTTAAAAATGATAGTTTAGCAGCTAAAAGAAAAATAGATTCAGTTTATGATGTTCTTCTTAGTGATAAATCAGATTTTTATGAATTAGCTAAAAAAGTTTCTGAAGATAAAGCAAGCGGCATAAAAGGTGGAAAACTAGAAAAATTTGGCACAGGAAAAATGATTGAAGATTTTTCAAAAGTTTCATTTTCGTTGAAAAAAGAGGGTGATATTTCTAAACCATTTAAAACTCAATTTGGATGGCATATTGTAAAATTAATTAAAAAATACCCTATTGAAAGCTTTGAAAAAATGGAGGAAAAATTAAAGCAAGAAGTTGAAAAGGATGAACGCTCTAATTTAATTAGTAAATCAGTTATTAATAAGCTATTTCATCAGTATACTATTACTGTAAATGAAGCAGCACTTCAGCAATTTTATAGTGAAGACTGGAAGAATAATTCTGAAAATTTTCAACAAAATTTATTTTCAATTAACAATAAAAAAATTCTTCAAAAAAAATTCATAATCTACTTAAAAACAGTTATAAATACACCTTTAAATGAAGCCTTTACAGCTTTTAAAGAGAAAGAAATTTTAGAATATTATACAGAGAATATAGAATATTCTAATCCTGAATTTGCAGCAACTTATAAAGAATTTAATGAAGGGTTATTACTTTTTGATTTGTTGGAAAAGGAAGTTTGGGAAAAAGCAAAGGATAGTATAGGTTTACAAAATTATTTTAACTCAAATGAGAGTAAATATAAATCGAATGATTTAAAAACTAGAAAAGGTGAAGTTATTTCAGATTATCAGAATTATTTAGAAATTAATTTTTCTAAACAACTTAGAGATAAATACTTCGTGAAGATAGAAAGTGCAGAAAAAAAGAGATTAAAAAAGTTAAAAATATAATGAAGAAATGAAATACTTATATATTTACATAGTAGCTGTTATTAGTTTGCAATCTTGTAATTATTTTACTTTTAAAAATGATACTCGTCAGACTGTAGCACGTGTTAATAATACATATTTATATAAGGATGATTTAAAAAATATTTTTAATGAAAATATTTCAGCACAGGACAGTACTTTAATCTCTAATAATTTTATTAATAATTGGGTTAGGCAGCAGTTACTTCTGTCTAAAGCCCAAATAAATTTAGAAAATGATATTGAAAAATTCGAGGGTTTTGTTAAGAAATATAGAGAAGATTTATTTATAAACTCTTATAAAGAAGCAGCAGTTAAACAATATTTAAATACTGAAATTACGGAAGATGATATTGATATATTTTATAAAGAGAACAAACAAAATTTCAAGCTAAATGAGGAATTAGTGAAGCTTAAATTTATAAAAATTGGTAAAGATGTTTTGAACAAAAAGGAACTTATTAAACTTTTTCTTTCATCAAAGAAAGAAGATTTAGATGATTTAAATTCTAAAGAACTTTCTTTAAAATCTTATCACTTAAACGATTCAATTTGGATTAAATTAAGTGATTTACTGGTTAAAATACCAGTATTTAGCAATGAAGACAAAAATCAGTTGTTAAAAAAAGATAACTTTATTCAAAAAGAAGATTCATTAAGCTTATATTTGGTGACCATTAAGCAAGTGTTAAATAGGAATGAATTAGCTCCAAAAAGCTATGTAACACCTACCATTAAGCAGATGATTTTACATCAAAGAAAATTATTATTATTAAGAAATATTGAAGAAACATTAATTGAAGATGCAACTAAAAAACGACAAATTGAAATTTACTAAAATGAAAAAAAATATTATTGGAATGGCATTTCTGTTATTTGTGATAGGAATAAATGCACAGGATAGTTTAAGCGTTGAAACTAACAAGTTTGAAAGAATAAAAATAGACGGTGTTGCAGTAGTTGTTGGGAAAAATATAGTGTTAGATTCTGATATTGATAAATTTAAAAAAGAATTGCAGCAGCGTATTGAAGGTAAAATAGATATTACAGATTGTGAGATGTTGGAAGAACTTATGACACAAAAATTAATTGCGCATCATGCTGTAGTTGATAGTATTGTAGCTACAGATGTAGAAGTTAATAGTGAAGTTGAACGTAATATAGCCTACTTTACGCAACAATTAGGTGATATGGAAAAAGTAGTTGAAATGTATGGTTTTAACGACGAAGAAGATTTAAGAAAAGAATTATATGACATTCAAAAAGAGCAAATTTTAATACGTAAGGAAAGAGAAAGCATCACTGAAAAGGTAGATGTTACTCCTGAAGAAGTTAGAACTTATTTTAAAAATCTTGAAAAAGAAAATAGTTTACCTGAATTTAGTGCTGAAATTGAATTGGCTCAAATTGTAAAAATTGTAAAACCTTCTGAAGAAGAAGTTAATCGTGTGATTATAAAGCTAAATGAAATTAGAAAGGAAATAGAAGAAGGGTATAGTTTCAGATTAAAAGCAATTATAAATTCTGATGATCCTGCTGTTTCAGGTAATGGTGAAGGAGCTGGAGGGAAATATACAATTACGCGTGAAAGTGGTTTTATTAAGGAATTTAAGGAAGTAGCTTTTAGCTTAGATGAAGGTGAAATTTCTGAACCATTTGAATCAGGTTTTGGATATCACATCATTCAGGTTGAAAAAATTAAAGGTCAGGAACGTGATGTACGCCATATTTTAATGCAACCAAAAATTAGTGGAGCTGAATTACAAGCTTCAAAAGATGAATTATCTAAAATTCGTGAGCAAATACTTAGTGGAGAAATTACTTTTGAAGATGCAGTGCTAAAATATTCAGAAGATAAAGAAACTAAAAATAATAAAGGGTTAATTTTAAATCCACAAACTAATGATACACGTTTTAATTTAACACGTATGGATCCAACTTTATACGGACGCGTTAGTAATTTAAAAGCAGGTGAAATTACAGAAACTTATTATGATGAGATAAGAGGAGGAGAGAAAATGCATAAAATAATTTTGTTAAAAAGTAAAGATGAAGCTCATACTGCTAGTTTTACACAAGATTATGAAAAAATTCAACAATTAACATTGCAAAAAAAACAAGAAGAAACAGTTGATAAATGGGCAAAAGATAAAATTAAAGATACTTACATTAAAATAAACGAAGATTTTAAAAAATGTGAGTTTAAAAATAATTGGAAAAAAGATTAATATGTCTGATGTTGATGCATTAAAAGAACTAGTTGTAAAACATAAAGCTTTAAAACAAGAAATAGGAAAAGTAATAATTGGTCAAAATGAAGCAGTAGATCATATATTACTTTCAATTTTAAGTGGAGGACATTCACTTTTAATTGGCGTTCCTGGTTTGGCAAAAACCTTAATAGTACATACAATTGCTAAAACTTTAGGTCTTAATTTTAAACGAATTCAGTTTACACCAGATTTAATGCCTTCAGATATTTTAGGAAGTGAAATATTAGATGAAACGAGTCATTTTAAATTCATAAAAGGCCCAATTTTCAGCAATATTATTTTAGCTGATGAAATAAACCGAACTCCACCAAAAACACAGGCTGCTCTTTTAGAAGCAATGCAAGAGCGCACTGTAACAGTTGCTGGCCATCATTATGAATTAGCAAAACCCTTTTTTGTGTTGGCTACACAAAACCCAATTGAGCAGGAAGGAACGTATCCTTTACCGGAAGCTCAGCTAGATCGATTTATGTTTTCAATAAATTTAGAATATCCAAGTTTTCAAGAAGAAGTTGAAGTGGTGAAAAACACAACTAATGATGTTAAACCAGTTATTAACGCATTACTTTCAGATGAGGAAATTAATAAGTTTCAACATTTAATAAGAAGAATTCCTGTTCCAGATAATGTGATTGAATATGCAGTAACATTGGTTTCTAAAACAAGACCTAATACCGAGAATTCACCTGAAATTGTAAATAATTATATAGATTGGGGTGCAGGGCCACGGGCTTCGCAAAATTTAATTTTAGGAGCAAAAGCAAATGCAGCCGTTCACGGTAAGTATTCTCCTGATATTGAAGATGTTCAGGCTGTTGCGTATTCAATATTAAAACACAGAATTGTTAAAAATTACAAAGCGGAAGCTGAGGGAATTTCCGAAAAACAAATTATTGAAGCCTTATTTTAGGCTTCATTTTCTTTTTCAAAAAAACTAAACATATTTCCTCCATATTTTTTTGAATAACTAAAATATTGATGCTTAGATAAATCAGTCTGTTTTGAGTGTTCAACAATCAAAGTACCTTCATCATTTAATAAATCTTTGTCAAAAACTAAATTAACAATTTTCTCAAACAATTCAATTTCAAATTCATAAGGTGGATCTGCAAAAATGACATCAAATTTGGTGTTGGTTTTTTCTAAATATTTAAACACATCACTTTTTATAGTGTTTATATTTAAATCTAGTTCTTTAGAGGTCTCATTTATAAATTTAATACAACCAAAATGAGCGTCAACGGCTGTAATATTTTTAGTGCCTCTTGATCCAAATTCAAAACTTATATTACCAGTTCCAGAGAATAAATCAAGTACAGCTATATCATTAAAATAATAGGTATTGTTAACAATGTTAAATAAAGCTTCTTTTGCCATATCTGTTGTTGGTCTAACAGGTAAGCTTTTGGGTGCTTGTAATCGTTTACTTTTATGTTTTCCTGAAATAATACGCATTAATTATAATTGATTTAATAAGGTAAAGTTAGAGTGTGAAGAAATACTATTCAAAATTGATGGAAAAGTAGTAGGTTCATAAAATTTTATATTTCTTATATATTGATATAAAATAGTATATAATTCAGATTCTTTTTCAATATCACCTACAAGCACTAAATTAAACTCTTCTGGATTTAAATTTAGTTGTTCAGCTGTAAAAAGTATATAATATATAAAATCTTCTTTTGTAACAAAACTAAAGGAGTTAAACAATTCAAATTTTGTATTTTTCATTACTATAATTTCAAATGTAGTATTTGAAACATTTACGAAACAAAAATCGCCTTCTAAATTTTTATACTTATTTAATAGTTTTTCAATAAGTATTGTAGAAGAGTGTTTGTAGATAAAAGTTCCATAAATATCTAATAAAAAATTATTAATATTTACAAAAGGAATGTAAACATTTATAATCTCTGAATTCCAAACTTCATCATAAGTAATATAATCATTATCAAGCACTTTAATAGTGTGCTGAAGGTAGTCTTTTAAATTACTTTTATTGAAAAAGGCTTTAGGAACTTGCGTAGCTAGGTTATTAAAATGTGAAACGCTAACTGATTCATATTTTATATGAAGCAAAATTTCTTGATCAAATAATTGCTTAACCTGTTCTAAATGTTTGTATGGAGAATTCGAGTTATTTTCAAACTCGTATACTGCAAAAACACCTATTTCTTCTTGTATTTTATTATAAATACAAAAAGAAAATCCATCCAAACTAAGTTGGATGGATATGTGATTTTCTTGTAGATTTAAAAAATCTACGTTATTATTCGATATCTTTTTTATCTCCTTGATCATAAAATGGCGGCCAGTTACCGTCTTCGCTTACTTCACCTAAAGAACCAACTCTTAAATATTCACCTCTTACTTCTTCACCACCAATTGCTTCTTTTTCTTGTTTAATTAGGTTCATATCCATTCCTTCTAAAATTAAAGCTTTATCAACTTTAATTTCAAATACAGGAACAAATAAACCTTGTATTTTTTCAATTTCACCAACTTCAATCTTAAATTTCTGATCTGTACCAGGAATGGTAAGCATATTTTTATAATCTACTCCAGAAAATTTATTTTTAACATCCTCATAACCAATAGTGTCAACTACTCTTTCTTCAATTTCTTTAGTAATTCCACCACCAACATTAATCGTTTTTGCAACGTTTCTTGTTTGTGTTAATGCAAATTTAGCGGTGTCAATAAATTTAATTAATCCTTCACCATTTGCTGTATATTTTCCTGTTACCTTTTTATGAGCAACTTCAGCATCACGAAGAATTTTCAAATTCTTAACTACTGCAGCATATTTTATTTTTTTCTCTTTATTAAATTGAACAGGTTTTTGAATTTCAAAATTAATTTTAAAAACTAAAAAAGCTGCCAAAGCAATTAGTACTACTGAAATTACCCAATGAAGTTTCCTTGGAATAAAATTAACAATTGCGTATGCTAAAAAACCAGTAACTACAATACCAGCAATTATAATCAAAAATGTCATCATTTGTATTTAAATTTTATGTGTGTACGCAAATCTACAAATTTTTTTTAATGAGAAAAATTTTTGAGCATAAATCAATTTGTATATTTGAATTTTATTTTAAATATGACAAAAACTGCACCTGAATTTTATCAAGATATTATTGAAAAGTTTCCTTTTGAACCTACAAGTTCGCAAAACAAGTTACTTGGTAAATTGTCTGAGTTTGTTTTTGACACAAATAAAAATGCACTTTTTTTATTAAAAGGGTATGCTGGGACTGGAAAAACAACTACAATTAGTACAGTTGTAAATAATTTATGGCGAGTAGGGAAAAAAGCCGTACTGTTAGCGCCAACGGGAAGAGCGGCAAAAGTTATTTCTGGATATTCAAACAGACAAGCATTTACCATTCATAAAAAAATATATTTTCCTAAAAAGAATAAAGCAGGTGGTGTAGATTTTACGTTACAAACAAATAAACATACAAATACACTCTTTATTGTAGATGAAGCTTCTATGATTCCAGATTCACAACCAGGTGCAAAATTATTTGAAAATGGATCTCTATTAGATGATTTAATCTCCTATGTTTATTCTGGAGCACATTGTAAATTGATTTTAATTGGTGATACAGCACAATTACCGCCAGTTAAATTAGATATTAGTCCTGCATTAGATGCTAAAAAGCTTTCATTAAACTATAATAAAGATATTACTGAAATTGAATTAAATGAAGTAATGCGTCAGCATGAAGATTCTGGGATTTTAATAAATGCTACTGAACTACGTTTAATTTTAGCGAATAATGGTTTTAGTAATTTTCAATTTCAATTAGGTTTTCCAGATTTAATTAGATTGATTGATGGTTATGATATTGAAGACGCAATAAATACCGCTTATGATAATATTGGTGTAGAAGACACTGCTTTTATAGTTCGTTCAAATAAACGTGCAAACCAATACAATCAGCAAATTAGAAGTAAAATTAGAGGACAGGAAAATGAAATTTCTACTGGAGATTTTGTAATGGTTGTTAAAAATAATTATTTCTGGTTAAATGATGATAGTGAAGCTGGTTTTATTGCCAATGGAGATATTTGTGAAATATTAGAGATTTTTAATATGAAGGAACTTTATGGATTTAGATTTGCTGAAGTTAAACTACGAATGATAGACTACCCAAATCAAAAACCATTTGAAACCGTATTATTGTTAGATACACTTTCTTCTGAATCACCTTCACTTTCTTATGACGAATCAAATAAATTGTACCAAGAAGTGGGTAAAGATTTTGCTCATGAAAGCTCTAAATATAAGCAGCTACTAGCAGTTAAAAAGAGCAAATATTTTAATGCTTTACAAGTGAAATTTTCATACGCTGTAACATGCCATAAATCACAAGGTGGGCAATGGAAAACAGTATTTGTTGAGCAGCCATATTTGCCTGATGGTCAAAATATTGATTATCTACGCTGGTTGTATACAGCAATTACCAGAGCTCAAGAAAAAGTATATTTAATTGGGTTTTCAGAAGATTGTTTTAAAGAATAAATTTTCTTTAATTCTAAAATGAAAACTCTAAACATGAAATTTATTATCATTTAATTAAGGCTTTAGATATTTTTAACTAAATAAATTTAATTCAAGGTTAAATTATCCTATTTTTGCCACTCAAAAATTAGTACGGATGACAGATAACTTTATGAAAATACCAAAAGCTGAAAAGATTGAGAAGAAATTAGAAATTCATGGAGATGTTAGAATTGATAATTACTACTGGTTAAATGATAAGGAAAATTCAAAGGTTATTGATTATTTAAATGAGGAAAATGCATATTATGATGCAAAAACTGCTCATACTAAACAATTTCAAGAAGATTTATTTCAAGAAATGAAATCTC
This sequence comes from Lutibacter sp., assembly GCF_041562875.1. Classification (GTDB taxonomy): domain Bacteria; phylum Bacteroidota; class Bacteroidia; order Flavobacteriales; family Flavobacteriaceae; genus Lutibacter. Next base: position 18,406 of record NZ_JBFFOE010000001.1, read on the forward strand.
GTATTAAAGAAGATGACGAGTCCGTACCCTATAAAAAAAACAATTACTATTATATTACAAGATTTGAAACAGGAAGCCAATATCCAATTTATGCTAGAAAAAAGGGTTCTTTAGATGCAAAAGAAGAAATTTTGTTTGATGTTAATAAATTAGCCGAAGGGTTTAATTATTTTAAACTTTCAGGTTTGTCTGTTAGTCCAGATAACAATTTAGTTTCTTTTGGTGTTGACACAATAAGTAGAAGAATATATACATTGCAGTTTAAAAATTTAACTACAGGAGAAATTTATCCTGAAAAAATTGAAAACACCACAGGAAGTGCATCTTGGGCAAGTGATAATAAAACTGTTTTTTATACACAAAAGAATCCTATTACTTTAAGAAGTGAAAAAATATTTCGTCACGTTTTAGGAACAGACCCATCAAAAGATGTTGAAGTATTTTTTGAAGAAGATGAGGCATTTAGCACGTATGTTTATAGAACCAAATCTGAAAAATATATAATCATAGGTTCAAGCAGTACAGTTTCTACAGAGTATCGTATTTTAGAAGCTGATAATGCTACGGGTGAGTTTAGAATATTTCAGCAAAGAGAACGGGATTTGGAATATAGTGTGGCACATTACAAAAATCACTTCTACATACTTACTAATAAAGATAAAGCCGTTAATTTCAAATTAATGAAAACTTCAGAAAAGAAGACATTAAAAGAAAATTGGGTTGATGTAATAGCACATAGAGAAGATGTTTTATTAGAAGATATTTCAATATTTAAAGATTTTTTAGTTGTTGAAGAACGGACCAATGGATTGAATAAAATTAGGATTATGTATTGGGATAATTCTGAAGATTATTATCTTCCTTTTGAAGAAGAAACTTACTCAGCAGGCGTTTATTTTAATCCTGAATTTGATACAAACGAAATACGTTACGGATACAATTCCATGACAACACCAAGTTCTGTAATAGATTTTAATGTACATACCAAAGTAAAAGTAATTAAAAAAGAACAACAAGTTTTAGGCGGGAAGTTTGATAAGAATAATTATATAAGCGAACGTTTATGGGCACCAGCGATTGATGGAACTCAAATACCTATATCTATTGTTTATCATAAAAATACTAAATTATCAAAAGATACCCCATTACTTTTATATGGTTATGGTTCGTATGGAATTACTATTGATGCAGGTTTTAGTACAACTCGATTAAGCTTATTGGACAGAGGTTTTGCTTATGCAATAGCACATGTAAGAGGAAGTGAATATTTAGGACGTAAATGGTATGAAAACGGAAAATTATTAAATAAAAAAAATACTTTTACCGATTTTATTGATTGTGCAAAATTTTTAATTAAAAAAAAGTATACTTCAAAAGATCATTTATACGCCAGCGGAGGATCTGCAGGTGGTTTATTAATGGGAGCTATTATTAATATGAATCCTGATTTGTTCCATGGAATTATAGCTTCTGTTCCTTTTGTAGATATTGTAACTACCATGTTAGACGAAAGTCTTCCACTTACCACAGGTGAATATGATGAATGGGGAAATCCAAATGAAAAAGAATATTATGACTATATGAAATCTTATTCACCTTATGACAATATTTCGAAGCAAAGTTATCCAAATATGTTAATCACAACAGGATTAAATGATTCTCAAGTTCAGTATTTTGAGCCTGCAAAGTGGGTTGCAAAGCTAAGAGAATTAAAAACCGATAAAAATATTTTATTAATGCATACAGATATGGAAGCGGGTCATGGCGGGGCTTCTGGGAGATTTGATTCCTTAAAAGAAGTTGCAAGAGATTATAGTTTTATATTAGGTTTAGAAGGCCACATTAAAATTTAAAAAAAAATATTAAATTGCGCGTTATAGATTATTATTCATAATTCATTTTTGAATATCTCATTATTGAATTAAACTTTAGAAAATGACTGAAAATATAGGTATAAGTAATAACATTCTAGACCTTATAGGTAATACTCCCTTAATTAAGTTAAATACAATCACAAAAAATCTTAGAGGTAACTTTTATGCAAAATGCGAAGGATTTAATCCTGGACATTCTATGAAAGATAGAGCAGCTTTACATATTATTGAAGAAGCAGAAAGGCAAGGATTACTTAATAAAGATAGCACTATTATAGAAACCACTTCTGGTAATACAGGTTTTAGCCTTGCATTAATAAGTATTATAAAAGGATATAAATGCATGTTAGCAGTTAATTCTAAAGCTTCAGTAGGGAAAATAAACATGTTAAAAGCTATGGGTGCTAAAGTATTTGTTTGCCCAGGACATGTTAATGCAGATGATCCACGTTCTTATTATGAAGTTGCTAAAAGACTACATAAAGAAACTGCAAATTCTATTTATATAAATCAATATTTTAATCATTTAAATGCGGAAGCCTACTATAATTCATTAGGTCCAGAAATTTGGAAACAAACTAATGGAGAAATAACTCATTTAATTGCAGCAAGTGGAACTGGAGGTACAATATCAGGTGTTTCTAAATATTTAAAAGAGCAAAATCCAAACATAAAAACATTAGGTGTTGATGCATTTGGTTCAATTTTAAAGAAATTTCATGAAACAAAAGAATTTGATAAAAATGAAATTTATCCATATAGAATTGAAGGTTTAGGTAAAAATTTAATACCATCAGCTACAGATTTTGATGTTATTGATGTTTTTGAAAAAGTTACTGATGAAGCAGCTGCACATAGAGCTAGAGAATTAGCACTTACTGAAGGGTTGTTTACAGGTTACACAAGTGGAGCAGTAGTTCAAGCAGCTATACAATATGCAGAAAAAGGCTATTTTGATAAAAATTCTAAGGTAGTACTAATTTTACCAGATCACGGATCACGTTATATGGAAAAAATATATAGTGATGATTGGATGAAGGAACAGGGTTTTTTTGATACTCAAAAGCAAGCACATTCTGAAGTTGAATATATAAAGTAATGTATATATACCAATTTAAAAAGAGGTTTAAGACTAATTTTAAACCTCTTTTTTTGTATTAATAACATTTTTTTAGCATAAAAAAATTGCCGTACTTTGCAATCTTAAAAAGAGATAGTTATAAAATATATTTTGCCCTAAATAATTAAACAATGAAAGATTTATTTGAAAGAATAGTGAAAGATAAAGGTCCATTAGGGAAATGGGCTAAACAAGCAGAAGGCTATTATGTTTTTCCAAAATTAGAAGGTGAAATTTCTAATAAAATGATATTTAATGGTAAAGAAGTTATTACTTGGAGTATAAATGATTACCTAGGTTTGGCAAATCACCCAGAAGTTAGAAAAGCTGATGCAGAAGCTGCTGCAGAATATGGTATGGCTTATCCAATGGGGGCTAGAATGATGTCTGGTCACACAAAATTTCACGAGCAATTAGAAATTGAATGTGCTGAATTTGTTGAAAAAGAAGCTGCTTACTTAGTTAATTTTGGTTATCAAGGAATGGTTTCTGCTATAGATGCACTGGTAACTAAACATGATGTTATAGTTTATGATATAGATGCTCATGCATGTATTATTGATGGAGTTAGATTGCACCATGGAAAAAGATTCACTTACCAACATAATGATATTGAAAGCTTAGAAAAAAACTTACAAAGAGCTACAAAAAATGCAGAGGAAACAGGTGGAGGTATTCTTGTTATTTCAGAAGGTGTTTTTGGAATGCGTGGTGAACAAGGTAAATTAAAAGAAATAGTTGCTTTAAAAGAAAAGTACAATTTTAGATTCTTAGTAGATGACGCTCACGGTTTTGGAACTTTAGGTAAAGATGGTAAGGGAACTGGTTTTGAGCAAGGAGTACAGGATGGAATAGATGTGTATTTTGCTACTTTTGCAAAATCTATGGCTGGTATTGGAGCATTTTTTGCAGCGGATAAAGATATTATTCAGTACTTACAGTATAATATGCGTTCACAAATGTTTGCAAAATCATTGCCAATGCCTATGGTGAAAGGAGCATTAAAACGTTTGGATATGCTTAGAACAATGCCTGAACTTAAAGAAAAGTTATGGGAAAATGTTGATGCTTTGCAAAATGGCTTAAAAGAAAATGGTTTTAATATAGGTAAAACAAATACATGTGTAACTCCTGTTTTCTTAGAAGGTGATATTCCTGAAGCAATGGCCATGGTGAATGATTTAAGAGAAAATTATGGTATATTTTGTTCAATTGTTGTGTACCCAGTTATCCCAAAAGGTTTAATAATTTTAAGATTAATACCAACAACTACGCACACATTAGATGATGTAAAAGTAACTATTGAAGCTTTTTCAGCAATTCGTTCTAAACTTGAAAAAGGTATTTATAAACGTATTGCAGCCTCAATGATATAATTAATGAGAGTTTTACAAATTTTATAAAAAAAAGCCTTTTAGATTTCTAAAAGGCTTTTTTATGTAAAGGTTAATATTTAATATCCTTCAGACATGTTTTTAAGTCCATTTTTATCTGAAATTTTTATCTTTTTATTAATTAAATCAATCAGACCATCTTTTTTTAAGTTTGATAATAATCTAATTGCTGATTCTGTGGCTGTTCCAATTGTGTTTGCAATTTCTTCTCTGGTTAAAACCACATCAATGCAACCTTCATTGTCTACGCCAAAAATTTCTTCTAAACTGAGAAGAGTTTCTGCTAAGCGTTCTTTTACAGGTTTTTGAGCCATTTGAGATATCATGGTATTGGCTTGGTTTAATTGATGAGAAATAATCTTCATTATATTTAATGAAAATTGACCATTTTCTTTAATAGTTTCTAGAATATCTTGTTTTGGAATAAAACAAACGTGCATATCCTCTAAAGCGGTGGTGTTTAAGCCCACGGGCTCATCACTTAATATTGAACGTTGTCCTAAAATATCTCCACCTTTTACAAATTTTATAATTTGTTCTTTACCATTTGTACTAAGCTTTGTTAATTTTGCTTTACCATCTCTAATACAATATAAGCCATTTATAGGGTTTCCTTCAGTCATTAAATTTTCACCTTTTTTAATAAAAAGAGATGTTTTATGATCTGAAAACTTCTCCAGTTCTTCACTAGTCAAAGATTTAAGAGCGTTAAATCGCTTTATGATACATTGTCCACATTTCGACATAAATATTGATTTTAATATGTGTAGTAATTGCGGGCTAATGTACAAAAATAAATGATATTTGTCATACCAATAAATTATTAAATGAATAGTTTTGTGCAGAACTTAATTTATAGTATGAATTTGAATAGTTGTTATCATTGTGGCGCAGATTGTGGTAAAAATCCAATTCATTTTAATGAAAAAGATTTTTGTTGTAACGGTTGTAAAACTGTTTATGAAATATTAAATGCTAATGAGTTAAGTTGTTATTATGATTTAGAATCTTCTCCAGGAACTATTCCAAAAGAAATACAAGGCAAATATAATTATTTAGAAAATGAAGAAATTATAGAAAAACTCTTAGAGTTTAATGATAGCGAAACTTCTGTAGTAGAATTTTATATTCCTAGTATTCATTGTAGTTCATGCATTTGGGTTTTGGAAAATTTGAATAAAATAAATAATGGAGTTTTAACTTCAATGGTAAATTTTCCAATGAAGACGATTAGAATTACCTTTAAAAATAAAGAAACTAATTTAAAACAACTTGTTGAGTTAATTACATCTATTGGTTATGAACCTTATATAAGTTTAGAGGATGCTGATTCTAAAAGGATTAAAATTGATAAAACCTTAATTTATCAAGTTTCTATAGCGGCTTTCGCTTTTGGGAACATCATGCTATTATCATTTCCAGAATATTTTGCGGTTAATGAGTTTTGGTTAGAAAAATATAAGCCTTTGTTCAGATGGTTAATGTTTTTCATGGCAGTTCCAGTGGTTTTTTATTCTGCAAAAGATTATTTTATTTCAGCATATAAAGGAATTAAACATCGTATTTTAAATATAGATGTTCCAATAGCATTAGGAATTTCAGTGTTATTTATAAGAAGTTCTATTGAAATTATTTTGGATATTGGTTCTGGTTTTTTTGATAGTTTAGCAGGGTTAATTCTTTTTTTGTTGTTAGGTAAATTTTTTCAACAAAAAACCTATAATTTTTTATCGTTCGAACGTGATTACAAATCGTATTTTCCTATCGCAGTTACTATAATTGTTGAGGGTGTTGAAAAAAGTATTTCAGTAAATGATGTTGTAAAAGGGAATAGATTATTAATTAGAAATGAAGAATTAATACCAGTTGATGGAATTTTGATTAATGGAAATGCAGCTATAGATTATAGTTTTGTAACTGGTGAATCGGTAGCAGTAATTAAACAATCTGGAGATAAGTTATTTGCAGGCGGTAAACAAACTGCTGGAGCCATTGAAATGGAAGTTATTAGTACAATTTCTCAAAGTTATTTAACTCAACTTTGGAGCAATGATGTGTTTAATAAAACCAACGATGTTACTATAAAAAATATAACTGACACTATTAGCAAATATTTTACATTTGCTATATTATTTATTGGTATTTCAGCAGGTATATTTTGGTATTTTTATAATGCATCAATGGCAATAAATGTTGTTACGGCTGTATTAATTATTGCTTGCCCTTGTGCATTAGCATTATCTGCACCATTTGCAATTGGAAATATGTTACGAATTTTTGGTTATAAGAAATTCTATTTAAAAAATGCTGAGACCATTGAAAATATGGCAAAAATTGATACTATTATTTTTGATAAAACAGGAACTATAACATCAAGTGATAAAACTCAACTATCTTATAAAGGAGAAGAATTTTCAAATGAAGAACTTTCGCTAATTAAAAGTGTTTTAAGAGCATCTAATCATCCATTAAGTAGGTCTCTATATGAATATATTGATGTTGAAACATCAATTGAAAATCCAACTTCTTTTCAAGAAATATTGGGAAAGGGTATTGTAGCTATAATTAACAATACAGAAATAAAATTGGGTTCAGCTAGTTTCGTGGGTTCTGATGTAGTTGGTATTAATGAAACAGCCATTTACATTAAAATTAACAATAGATTAAAAGGTGGTTATATTTTTAAGAATAATTATAGAGCAGGAACAAAAGAGGTTTTTGAAAATTTATCAAAAAAATACAATTTGGTAATTCTTTCAGGTGATAATGATGGGGAAAAGAAGTTTTTAAAAGAATTATTACCTATAAACACACAATTTCAATTTAATCAAAAACCTGAAAGTAAATTAGAATATATAAAAGCACTTCAAAATAAAGGAAACAAAGTTATGATGATTGGAGATGGTTTAAATGACGCAGGAGCATTGGCACAAAGTAATGTTGGAATTGCAATTTCTGAAGATGTAAACGTGTTTTCACCAGCTTGTGATGCAATACTTGATGCAAAATTTTTCAACAAATTACCAAAGTTTTTAACATTAGCCAATAAAACAATTGTTATAATTAAAGCAAGTTTTGTATTTTCGTTTTTATATAATATTGTTGGGATGTATTTTGCCTTAACGGGGCAATTAACTCCAGTTATTGCGGCGATTTTAATGCCTTTAAGCTCGATTTCAATTGTGATTTTCGTAACAATTTTAACGAATTGGATTTCAAAAAAAATAGAGTAATTTGTAAATAAAAAGGGAGTTAAAAAAAAGTATATGATAAATATCATCCTTTTTTATCAATAAAAAATTATTTTTGTATTTAAACTAAAAGTCAAAAACAAATTATAAAATGGAAGTAGTATACATAACAATTGGTGTTAGCATTATTATAGCTGTTTTATTTTTTATTGCATTTATTAAATCAGTTAAATCTGGGCAGTATGAGGATACTTATACACCCTCAGTTCGTATGTTGTTTGATGATGAATTAGTTACAGAAAAAAAAGAAAAGATTCAAGAATAAATCAACTAAATAATAATTAACAATTAATCAAACAAGTATGGAAAAAGAACAGTTTTATTATGATAATAAAATCGTAAAAATGTTTCTTTGGGCTACAATTCTATGGGGAATTGTAGGCATGTTAGTAGGGCTTACTGTAGCCTTACTTTTTGTATTCCCAGGATTATTAGAATTTGCAGGATCAGATAATGCTATTTCATGGTTAAGTTTTGGACGTTTACGTCCATTACATACCAATGCAGTTATTTTTGCATTTGTAGGTAATGGTATCTTTTTGGGAATTTATTATTCAACTCAAAGACTCTTAAAGGCAAGAATGTTTAATGATGTATTAAGTAGAGTACATTTTTGGGGTTGGCAAGCTATTATTGTAGCTGCAGCAATTACATTGCCCTTAGGTTATACTTCAACAAAAGAGTATGCAGAATTAGAATGGCCAATAGATATAGCTGTTGTTTTAATTTGGGTAGTTTTTGGGATTAACTTAATTGGAACTATTTTAAAAAGAAGACAGCGACATATTTATGTTGCAATATGGTTTTATATAGCAACACTAATTACAATTGCGGTCCTTTATATATTTAATAACTTAGAGTTACCAGTAACAGCATTCAAAAGTTACTCAGTTTATGCAGGTGTGCAAGATGCCATGGTACAATGGTGGTACGGTCATAATGCAGTTGCATTTTTCTTAACAACTCCTGTTCTAGGGTTGATGTATTATTTTGTTCCTAAAGTTGCAAATAGACCTGTTTATTCTTATAGGTTGTCTATTATTCATTTCTGGACATTAATATTCTTATACATTTGGGCTGGTCCTCACCATTTATTATATACAGCTTTACCAGAGTGGGCACAAAATTTAGGTACTGTATTTTCAATTATGCTAATTTTCCCATCTTGGGGTGGTATGATTAACGGTTTATTAACGCTTCGTGGAGCATGGGATAAAGTTCGTGAAAATCCAGTATTAAAATTCTTTGTAGTTGCAATTACAGGTTATGGTATGGCAACTTTTGAAGGTCCAATGCTTTCTTTCAAAAATTTAAATGCAATTGGTCATTATACAGATTGGATTGTTGGGCACGTGCATATTGGAGCTTTAGCTTGGAACGGATTTATGATTGCTGGTATTGTTTACTGGTTAGCCGAAAAACTTTGGAAAACGCCATTATACTCTAAAAAATTAGCGAATACGCATTTTTGGTTGGGAACATTGGGGATCTTATTTTATGCAATTCCATTATATGTTGCAGGTTTTACACAAGCTTTAATGTGGAAAGATTTTAATCCTGACGGAACTTTAGTTTATGGAAACTTCCTTGAAACAGTTACTAAAATTATACCAATGTATGCAATGCGTGCTATTGGTGGTACCTTATATTTAACAGGGTTTTTATTATTAGCTTATAATGTTATTAAAACTGCAAAAGCAGGTTCAACTGTTGAAGATGAATTGGCAGAAGCAATGCCTTTGAAAAAGATTAGCGGACAAAGAATAGCTGGTGAAGGTTGGCATACTTGGTTAGAAAGAAGAACTGTATTATTTACCATCTTAACCACAGTTGCAATATTAATTGGAGGTTTAGTTGAAATAGTCCCTTTAATTTTGGTGAAATCAAACATCCCAACAATATCAAGTGTTAAACCATATACTCCTTTAGAATTAGAGGGAAGAGATATATATATGCGTGAAGGATGTAATAACTGTCACTCTCAAATGATTCGCCCTTTCCGATCTGAAGTTGAGCGTTATGGAGAGTATTCTAAAGCTGGTGAATTTGTGTATGATCATCCATTTTTATGGGGTTCTCGTAGAACTGGACCAGATGTACACAGAATAGGTGGAAAATACAATGATAACTGGCATTTTAACCATATGTCTGACCCTCGTTCTACATCTCCAGGTTCAATCATGCCACGTTATTCATGGATTATTAAAAATGATTTGAATGCATCTGATATAGAGGTGAAAATGAAAGCTATGGTAACATTAGGAGTTCCTTATACTGATGAAGAAATTAGTAGTGCTAAACAAGATATATTAGCACAAGCCAAAGAAATTGAAAATAATTTAAGGCAAGATCCTGAATTTGTTAAAAATTACGGAAATAGTAATATTCAAAATAAGGAAATTGTTGCTTTAATTGCTTATTTACAACGTTTAGGAACTGATATTAAAGCAAATAAAACTGCACTAAAATAATTTAATATGTTAAAATTTATATCGCATAATTTTGATGGTATGGATGGAGTTGAAATATATCCAATTATTTCATTAGTACTTTTTTTTATAGTTTTTGTTACAATGTTTATTATTGTTATAAAAATGCCTAAAAATACATATGATGAAATAAGTCAATTACCTTTAGAGAACGATACTAATAGTAAAGAAAACAATCATGAATAAAAATTCAGAAAAAATATCGGGTTGGAAAAGATTTATGAAATCTATGACCAAAGCTCACGAACTAGGTACAGAAGAAGACATCATGTTAGACCATGATTATGATGGCATTAAAGAATTAGACAATGTATTACCACCTTGGTGGTTGTATGGTTTTTACATTACAATTGCAATAAGTGCGTTTTATATTTTTCAAGTATTTTATAATTCTGAAGCATATAACCAAGATAAAGAATATGAAGCAGCAGTAGCAGCAGGAAAAGCGGAAATTGAAGCCTATAAAGCAGCAAATCCACAATTATTTGATGATGCTAATATTGTTGCACTTACAAGTGCTGAAGATTTAGCAAAAGGGAAGGAATTATTTACTTCTAAAACTTGTTTTGCGTGTCATTTAGCTGATTTGGGAGGGAGTATTGGCCCAAATTTAACTGACAATACTTGGATTTTAGGAGGAGATGTTAAAACTATTTTTAACACTATTTCTAAAGGAGGAAGACCTGGAAAAGGTATGATTGCTTGGGAAAGTTCAGTCACAAGGGAAGAAAGAATTCAATTAGCTAGTTATATTATATCTATGCAAGGTACTTTACCTGCAAATCCTAAGGCTGCAGAAGGAGATGTTTTATTTCCAGTAGTAGTTGAAGCTGTTGAAGAATAACACAAAATTAATTTTTAAAAACATAGGGCATTCGTTTGTTCTATGTTTTTATTTTTTATAGTTTATATAATTAGGCTGTTTTTATGATTTTTGTCACTTTTGTATCTAAAAGGTTGTATTTATAACCATATTTTTACGAAATTAAAAAAATCATAAAGCAGCCTTTTTAAAATTCAGGTATGAGCACAGAAAATAAAGAAATCTTTAGAGATTCAATAGGAACAATAAGCGAAAGCGGAAAACGTAATTTTATATTTCCTAAAAAACCAAAAGGAAAATTCTATAACTATAGAACTTTTGTAAGCTGGGTTCTATTAGCTTTTATGTTAGCATCGCCATTTATTAAAATAAAAGGAAACCAATTTTTGCTATTTAATGTTTTAGAACGAAAATTTCATATTTTCGGATTTCCTTTTTGGCCTCAAGATTTTCACTTATTGGTAATCTCGTTATTAATAAGTGTTGTATTTGTTATATTATTTACGGTAATTTTTGGTAGAATATTTTGTGGATGGATGTGCCCTCAAACTATTTTTATGGAAATGGTTTTTAGAAAAGTTGAATACTTAATTGAAGGTGATAGAAATAAACAAATTAAACTTGATAAACAAGATTGGAATACTGAAAAAATTGGAAAGCGCTTATTAAAATGGATGTCATTTTTTATAATTTCATTTATAATTTCAAATGTTTTTTTAGCATATATCATAGGTTCAGATGAGGTTTTAGGTTATATAAAAGATGGACCAATAGAACATCTAAGTACTTTAACTTATTTGCTTGTATTTACGGTTGTGTTCTATTTTGTTTTTGCTTGGTTTAGGGAGCAAGTTTGTATTATAGTTTGTCCATATGGTCGCTTACAAGGAGTATTATTAGATAATAAATCTATTAATGTTGCATATGATTTTGTTAGAGGAGAAAGTGAAAATGGGAGAAAAAAACTAAGAAAAGATGAAAATAGAGATGATTTAGGAAATGGAGATTGTATAGACTGTAAACAATGTGTTTTAGTTTGTCCAACAGGAATTGACATTAGAAATGGTACACAATTAGAGTGTATTAATTGTACAGCTTGTATTGATGCCTGTGATGAAATGATGGATAAAGTTGGATTTGAAAGAGGTCTAATTCGTTATGCTTCAGAAGATAATATTGAGAAAAAAGAAAAATTCAAATTTAATGCACGTTTAATAGCTTATTCAGCAATATTAACAATTTTAGTTACTGTTCTTACAACCATGTTATTTTTAAGAACTGATTTGGAAGCAACTATACTAAGGTTACCAGGGCTAACATTTCAATCAACAGAAACTACGGTGAAAAATGTTTATACGGTTAAGTTCATCAATAAAACTACAGAAGATATCGAAAATGTTGAAATAAAATTAATTTCACACAGAGGTCGTATAGAAGTGATAGGAGGAATTATGAGTATTAAAAAGCAAGGATTAAAAGAAGGAACTCTATTTATTGAAATTAACAAAAGTGATTTGAGTTCATCAAAAGAAAAATTAAAAATTGGAATTTATTCAAACGGAAAATTAATTGAAAAAACAACCACTAATTTTTCAGGACCTATAAAAATTAATTAAATGAAGTTTAAAATTAGTTGGCCTACCGGCATCATTATTTCAATTGTAGCATTTGTAATATTTATATTATCTTTTGTGTATAAGGTTACGTTTTTACCTCAATATGATCATCATTTGGTTTCAGATGATTATTATAAAGATGAATTAAATTATCAACAAGAGATTGATAAATTAAATAAAGCTGCTGAATTAAAACAAAATATTACTTTAAAAAAGATTGATTTAGGTTTATTAATTAGTTTTCCTTCAGAGTTTGAAGCTTCAAAAATTAAAGGAATTATAGCTTTTCAAAGATTATCTAATGATAAAATAGATTTTGAATTGCCTATAGACCTAGAAACTAATGATCTACTTATTCCTGATGAAAAGTTAGTTGACGGAAGGTGGAATGTTAAAATTGAATGGACTGTAAATAATAATAACACTTATTTATTTAAGGAAAAAATAATGTATTAAGATGCTTTGGACAGGACTTTTTTTAGGATTGGCTGGCGGTTTTCATTGTATTGGAATGTGTGGTCCAATTGCATTTATTTTACCAGTAAATAGAGATTCTACATCATTACTTATATTTCAAACATTTTTATACCATTTTGGTAGAATATTAAGCTACGCAATAATTGGAATTGTATTTGGTTTTATTGGTAAAGGACTGTATTTAGCAGGATTTCAGCAACGTTTATCCGTTTTAACAGGAGTTGTTATGATTGCTCTAGTGTTAATTCCAATATCAATTTTTAATAAATATAATTTTTCAAAACCTTTATATGCAATTATTGGAAAAGTAAAACATAAATTAGGATTTTACTTAACAAAAAAATCAAACAAAGCATTATTTTTAATTGGGTTTTTTAATGGGTTTTTACCTTGTGGCTTGGTTTATATGGCTCTAATTGGTTCAATTTCAACTGGAAATCCGTTTGGAGGCGCTCTATACATGATCTTATTTGGATTGGGAACAGTTCCTTTAATGACTTCAGCAGTATTAATTGGTAATTTTATAAGTTTAAAAATACGTGCTAAAATTCAGAAGATAATTCCTGTTTTTGTTGTTATTATAGGAATATTATTTATTTTGCGAGGATTAGGATTAGGAATTCCTTATATTTCACCTTCAGATGCTAAATTACAACTTTCAAACAACCCTATACAGTGTATAACTTTTGAAAATGACGATTAATAATGAAAGAATTACCAAAATTAACTATTGAGGATTTTGAAAATATAACTTCAAATAAGGAACTTTTACAAAGAATTAAAGAAAAGAATATTCCAATTGATAAAGTAAATAAAGTATTATCTTATGAAGAAGAATTACGTCGTTTACAAATTGAATTAGTGAAATTGCAGCATTGGGTATCTAAAAATAAAAAGCGTGTTGTTATAATTTTCGAAGGGCGTGATGCTGCGGGTAAAGGGGGGACCATTCGAAGATTTAAAGAACATTTAAATCCACGTTCAATGAGAGTTGTGGCTTTAGCTAAACCAACGGATGTTGAAAGAGGTCAATGGTATTTTAGGCGCTACATTCGTAGATTACCTAACCCAGGAGAAATAGTTTTTTTTGATAGAAGCTGGTATAATAGAGCTGTTGTAGAACCTGTTATGGGTTTTTGTTCAGAGGATGAATATCAAAAGTTTATGGTACAAGTTCCAGAATTTGAGCATATGTTATATGAAGATGGAACAATTATAATTAAATTTTGGTTTTCTATTCTTAAAGAAGAGCAATTGGCTAGGTTTGAATCTAGAATAGCAACACCTTTAAAACGTTGGAAATTTAGTCCAGTTGACCAAAAGGGACAAGAATTATGGGATAAATACACCCACTATAGAGAACTAATGTTTAGTAAAACACATACAAGTTATAGTCCCTGGATAACTGTGAAAGCTAATAATAAGCAAATTGCAAGATTAGAGAGTATAAGATATGTTTTATCACAATTTGAATATGATGGTAAAGAAGAAGCTTTAACAACTTTATTACCCGATCCAAATATTGTAATGAGGTATTATAGATCATCTAAAAGACTAAATTAAGATGGAGAAAAAAGGATATAAAATAACCAAGGATGATGTTGGAATTCTTAATACAAATAAAGGTTTAAAGGCTTTGTTAGCGAAAGAACCTTATAATGTAGAAAAAGCAGTTAGATATGTTACTTATGAGAAAAAATTAAAAAAATTACAAGTAGAACTCATAAGACTACAATTTTGGGCAATTGATAATAATGAACGAATTATTGTAATTTTTGAAGGACGTGATGCAGCTGGAAAAGGAGGTGCTATCAGACGAGCAACAGAACATTTAAATCCTCGTCATCTTCGTATAATGGCATTACCAAGACCTACTGAAGATGAAAAAACGCAATGGTATTTTCAAAGGTATGTAAAACAATTTCCGAAAGCTGGAGAAATTGTATTTTTCGACCGTAGTTGGTATAATAGAGCCGTTGTTGAACCTGTAAATGGATTTTGTACAAATGAAGATTATGAAGTATTCATGAATCAAGTGAATGATTTTGAACGCATGATTACTGAATCAGGTATTCGTTTAGTTAAGATGTATATGTCTATCTCTAAAAAGGAACAGGCTAAACGTTTTGAGGATATAAGAAGTAATCCTTTAAAACAATGGAAAATGACTGCGGTTGATGAGAATGCTCAACAATTATGGGATGTGTATACAGACTATAAAAATAAAATGTTTGAAAAAACTAAGGAGAGCAATATTCCTTGGAAAATTATTAGGGCAAATAAAAAAACATTTGCCAGAGTAGTTGCCATTAATCATATATTAAATAGCATTCCTTATGATAGAAATAAGGAAGTCTAAAAATGTAAAGTGAAATTAAAATTTCACTTTAATTAAAAGAACAGTACCTATAAAACGGTGTGCATAAAAAAAGCTTAGGTGATTTCACCTAAGCTTTTTTATTTGATGTTAAATTTTATTCTTCAACAACAACCCAATCTCCTTTTTGGATTAAAGGAATTGCTTGTTTAAATTTTAATGATTTATTTTCACCACTCATTACATTTTTTATGGTAACCTGCTCGTTTCTACCAATTTTACGTTCAGCTCTAACAATGGTTTCTACTATTTGTGGCTGTTGTGTTTGGTTGGTTTGCGCACTTTCAGTTTGGTTACCGTATTCTTCTTTACTTAATTGAACTTTTTCTCTTTTTTGCTCTCTTGCTTGTGAAACCTGATTTACTGCTTGAGAAGGCAATTCTCCTTTAAATAAGAATGATAAAACTTCTTTATTTACCTTATCAAGCATTCCGTTAAACAATTCAAACGATTCAAATTTGTATATTAAAAGAGGATCTTTTTGCTCATATGTTGCATTTTGAACGGATTGTTTTAATTCATCCATTTGACGTAAATGATCTTTCCACGTATCATCAATTATAGCCAGTGTAATATTTTTTTCAAAATCTACAACTAATCCTTTACCTTGAGATTCGTAGGCTTCTTTTAAATTAGTAATTACTTTTAATTCTTTTGTACCATCAGTAAAAGGAACTACAATTCGTTCGTATTTATCACCCTGATTTTCAAAAACATCTTTAATTACTGGATATGCTGCTTTTGCGCTTCTTTCTAATTTTTCTTTATAATGCTTATAAACTACATCAAATAATTTATCGGTAAGTTCTTGTACAGACAACGCTTTAAATTCTTCTTCAGTAAAAGGCGAACTCGTTGAGGAAAATCTAATTAATTCAAATTCAAAATTTTGATAATCATTAGTAGTTTTATTCTCTCTAATCAATAGGTTACAAGTATCAAAAACCATATTTACAATATCAACTTGTAATCGGTCTCCATATAATGCGTGACGACGACGTTTGTAAATTACTTCACGTTGTGAGTTCATTACATCATCATATTCTAACAATCTTTTACGAACTCCAAAGTTATTTTCTTCAACTTTACGTTGTGCTCTTTCAATAGATTTGGTAATCATAGAATGCTGAATTACTTCGCCTTCTTTTAATCCCATTCTATCCATCATTTTCGCAATACGTTCTGAACCAAATAAACGCATTAAATTATCTTCAAGAGAAACGTAAAATTGTGAAGAACCTGGATCACCCTGACGACCTGCACGACCACGTAACTGACGGTCTACACGACGAGAATCATGACGTTCAGTTCCAATAATTGCTAAACCACCAGCAGCCTTCACTTCATCAGATAATTTAATATCCGTTCCACGTCCCGCCATATTGGTTGCAATAGTAACAACACCGGCATTACCTGCTTGTGCAACAATGTCAGCTTCTTTTTTATGTAATTTTGCATTTAATACATTGTGGCCAATTTTTCTGATAGCTAGCATTCTACCTAATAATTCAGAAATTTCTACTGAGGTAGTACCAACTAAAATTGGACGACCTTGCTTCACTAAGTTTTCAATTTCATCAATAACCGCGTTGTATTTTTCACGTTTTGTTTTGAAAACAAAATCTTCTCTATCATTTCTAATTAATGGAACGTTGGTTGGAATTTCAATAACATCTAACTTATAAATATCCCAAAATTCACCTGCTTCAGTAATAGCTGTACCTGTCATACCCGAAAGTTTACGGTACATTCTAAAGTAATTTTGAAGTGTAACAGTTGCATATGTTTGTGTAGCAGCTTCAATTTTTACATTTTCTTTTGCTTCAATTGCCTGATGCAAACCGTCCGAATAACGACGACCATCCATAATACGACCAGTTTGCTCATCAACAATTTTAATTTTATCATCCATGATTACATACTCAATATCCTTTTCAAATAAAGTGTATGCTTTTAATAATTGATTCATGGTGTGAATTCGCTCACTTTTTATACTGTAATCACGGTATAATTCTTCTTTTTTGGAAGTTTTATCTTCTGCACTAATGTCACCCTTCTCAATTTGACTAATTTCAGTACTTAAATCTGGTAAAATAAAGAAGTTTTCATCACCATCATCACCTGATAAAAATGTAATTCCTTTATCGGTTAACTCAATAGAGTTATTTTTTTCATCAATCACAAAATATAATTCCTCGTCAATTTTAGGCATTTCACGATTGTTATCTTGCATGTAAAAGTTTTCAGTTTTTTGTAATAACTGTCTAATACCTTCTTGACTTAAAAATTTTATTAATGCTTTACTTTTTGGTAAGCCTCTATATACTCGAAGCAATAAGAATCCTGCTTCTTTAGTGTCACCTTCTTTAATTAATTTTTTGACTTCGGCTAAAACTCCTGTTAAATAATTACGTTGAGTTGATACAATTTTATCTACACTTGGTTTTAGTTCATTAAATTCGTGACGATCTGCGTTTGCTGTTGCCCCTGAAATAATTAAAGGTGTACGTGCATCATCAATCAATACAGAATCCACCTCATCTACAATAGCGTAATTATGAGGGCGTTGCACTAAATCGTTTGGTGAATGTGACATGTTATCACGTAAATAATCAAACCCAAATTCATTATTTGTACCGTAAGTAATGTCAGAATTATAAGCTTTTCTACGTGCATCAGAATTTGGTTCATGATGATCTACACAGTCAACACTTAATCCGTGGAATTCAAAAATAGGACCCATCCAAGCAGCATCACGTTTTGCTAAATAATCATTTACGGTTACAACATGCACTCCTTTACCTGTAAGTGCATTTAAATAAACAGGTAAAGTTGAAACCAATGTTTTACCTTCACCAGTCATCATTTCAGCAATGTTTCCTTTATGTAATACAGCTCCACCAATTAGTTGCACATTATAATGTATCATATCCCAAGTAACTTCTTTTCCTTGAGCATCCCATTTGTTAGCCCAAATAGCTTTTTCATTTTCAAGAGTAATATTATCTCTTGAAGCAGAAAGTTCACGGTCAAAAGGTGTAGCTGTTACTGTGATAAATTCATTCTCAGTAAAACGTTTTGCAGTTTCTTTAATAACTGCAAAAGCTTCAGGCATAATTTCTGTTAGTATCTTTTCGGAAGCTTCATAAGCTTCGTCTACTAGGGTGTCAATTTCAGCGTAAATTTCTTCCTTTCTATCTACATTAGCTTCATGAGCTTCATCTTCGAGAGTTTTTATTCTTGAAGTAAATTCATGAGTAGCTTCTTCTATTTTAAGTTTGAAGTATTTTGTCTTCTCTCGTAACTCATCATTTGTTAAACCTGAAATTTCTTTTTCAAAAGAAAGTGTGTTGGTTACAATTGGTTGAAGTATTTTTAAATCGTTCTTCTTTTTATCTCCTACAAATACTTTAAGGACTGAATTTATGATATTCATAATTAATGTGTCAATTTATATTGATTACTTATTATTTGCGTAATCGGTGTTGTTATCTAAATAGTAAGCGAATTTAAAATATTTTATTTTTAAAAGGCTTAAAATATGTTTAAAGTTTTAGTTAATAAACCAAAAAAAAAGTCTCTAACGAGACTTTTTGTGTTTATTATTTTTTAGTATTCATCCTCGTTCCAAAGATAATCATCTTCAGATGGATAATCTGGCCAAATTTCGATTATAGATTCAAAATTTTCTTCTTCATCTTCAAGTTCTTGAAGATTTTCTACAACTTCTAAAGGTGCTCCAGTTCTTATTGCATAATCAATTAATTCGTCCTTTGTGGCTGGCCAAGGCGCATCTGATAAATAGGATGCTAATTCTAATGTCCAATACATAATTTTGTAGTATTAAATTTTCTGCAAAAATAATTTTTTTACTCAAATAGTCAAGTTTTTTATTACTTTTTTTTAAATTATAAAGAACTTATGTTGTTTTCTCAGGAATCCATTTGATTTCTTGAGCGTTGTTATCAAATGTCAATTTCCGTGCCAGCACAAAAAGATAGTCAGAAAGTCTATTTAAATACATTAAAATTTGAAGCTCAATGCTACTTTCGTCACTTAGTTGGGTAGTTATACGTTCAACTCTTCTGCAAATACAACGCGCAATATGACAAAATGACACTGTTGTGTGACCGCCAGGTAAAATAAAATGAGTCATTTCTGGTAATGTTTCATTCATTTTATCCATTTCTTTTTCTAAAAGTTCAATAGATTCGTTGCTAATTTTTGAAATAGTTAAGCGTTCTTTTCCATTTTTTAGCACTTTTTTCTCTGGTGGAGTTGCTAACATGGAGCCAATAGTGAATAATTCATGCTGAATTATTAGTAAAATTTTAGATGTATGCGTATCAATTTTTTGATCACGAATTAAACCAATGTGTGAATTTAATTCATCAACGGTACCATAAGCTTCAATTCTTAAATTATATTTTGGGACTCTTGTTCCTCCAAAAAGTGAAGTTTTACCTTTGTCGCCTGTTTTTGTATAAATTTTCATGATTTAGAGGTATTTATTTTTTTTATGAAATAAGATATTAAACTCTTATTGTGAAATGTTCTTTTTCTTGTTCTTTTCTGAAGAAAATGATTCCCCAAAAAAAAGTATCAATGCTAATTGTTACTTTTGGATGTTTTTTTATTGTTGACCATGCTTGCTGCATTTCTGGAGACAAATTTATGTCATCAAAAATAAATATGGAATTATTGTGGATTGTTTTTAAACACAAATTAAAATAGTTTAAGGTTGCTTCTTTTTGATGGTTACCATCAAAATAAATTAAATCGAATTTACTGTTATTTACTGCAATAGGTAATGTTTCTTTAAAGTTTCCAATAGTTAATTTAATATTTTCCAACTTAAAAGTATCAAATAATTCTTGTGCAATAGTTGCGGTGCTTTTGCATCCTTCAAGTGTAGTGATAGTAGCTTTTGAATTTCCTATACTTAGTGTTGCAGTTCCTAAACCAACTGAAGTTCCTATTTCTAACATATTTTTAATTTCAAAATAAGCTAAAATTCTAAGTAAAAGTGCTACTTTTTTAGTATTAATTCCTGCAACTTTAGCAATAGCGGCTATTTTTCGTTCATTATTTTTAAAAACTTTTGAGCCACTACCAAAATCTGTAACAATTATGGTTTTTTTATTAAGAGATAGCCATTTTTTAGCAGTATTTACTAAATTAACTTTGGAAGCATCCGTTTTTTGATAAAAGCATTTTGTAACTAGGTTGTACACAAAAGGGGAGTGTACACCATGTTGATTGGTAGATTTTAATAAAAATAAAATAAATGACTTAACTTTGAACCACATATTAGGCTAAATTTAGCACGAAAATAATGGAAATATTATTTTAATTTGCTATTTAAAATTATATTTGCCTTACTACACTAATTTTATATGAAAAAACTTTTTTTATACGTATTGTTTTTATGTTGTTTTTCTTCTTGTGTTACCACAAAACAAATGACTTATTTTCAAGGAGAGCCAATTGCGAAATCAGAAATTTATAAACTAAATAATGAGCCTTATCGTTTACAAGTAAATGATGTGTTATATATTGATATTAAAGCTGTTAACTCAGAGCTTGTTTCTTTATTTAAAAGTGAAGTAAGCAGTAATAATAGCTCAAGTAAAGGTGAAGGTTTGTATTTTTCGGGTTATACTATTGATAGACACGGAAATATTAGAATACCTTATATTGGTAATTTAAATGTACTAGGTTACACTGAAAATGAAGTTCGAAAAAAAATAGAAAGTGAGTTAAGTAATTTTTTAAAAAACCCCGATTTGGTTTTTGTGACCGTAAAATTGGCGGGTATTAATTTTATAGTTACAGGTGAAGTAGGATCACCAGGTACCATTAATTTAGCTCAAAATCAGGTTTCAATAATTGATGCAATTGCAAATGCAGGAGAAATTTCTCAGTTAGGGAATAGAGAAGATGTAACGTTGATTAGAAAAACATTGGATGGTGTTAAGAAATATAAGTTAGACCTTACGAAAATTGAAATATTTGAATCTGAAAATTTTTATATTCAGCCTAATGATATTATTTATGTAGCACCATTAAAGCAAAAAGCTTGGGGGACAGGAACTACAGGACTTCAAACTTTTTCAACAGTTGTAACAGTATTATCGTTTTTGGTGAGTTCTGTATTATTAGTTAAAAATATATAAGAGTAGTAATGGAGAATAAATTCAATTTTATTGAAAACAGAGCAGAGCATATATCAGATATTAAAGATTATTTGTTTAGAATTCTTGCAAATTGGAAATGGTTTTTATTTTCAATTCTAATTGCTTTAGGAATTGCGTACTATTTTAATATTTCAACTGAAAAAATTTACGGTTTACAAACTACCATTGCTGTAAAGGAACAACAAAACCCACTTTTTTCATCAGGTACAAATATTGCATTTAATTGGGGTGGTGTAAGTGATAAAGTAGAATCAATAAGAAAAGCATTAATTTCTAGAACTCATAATGAAAAAGTAGTTAAGGAATTAAAATTTTATATAGAATATTTAAAAGATGGGCGTTTCAGAACAGAGGATGTTTATGGTAAAACTAATTTTGTAATTAATCTTCAACCTAATCAATATCAATTATTAAATACACTTATTAAAATTGATTTTATTGATAGCAATAGTTTTAAATTATCGGTAGATTTTAAAGGAGAAACTAGTAGTAATTTAATTAATTATAAAGATGAAACTACAGAGAAACTACTTATTGAAAGTAAGCATTTTTCTCAAATATTTTTAATTGATGAGTATATAAATTTACCATTTTTAAAGGCTCAAATTGAAATTAAGGATAAATCTAAATCTTTAATAGGACAATCGTTTTATATACAATTAAAAACGGTAAGCCAAGCAACAGGTAAATACCAAAATGTAAGAGCAAATGGTCTTTCTGGAACCTCGCTTATAGAATTGTCATTAACAGGCTCCAATAAAAATAGACTAGTAGATTATTTAAATAAAACGGTTGAAGTTTTATCTGAATTTGAATTAGAGCAAAAAACAAATTATGCTTATAGCACAAAAGAATTTATAGATGCTCAATTTAAAAACACATCAGATAGTTTAAAATTGATTGAAGATAATATTGGAAAATTTAAAGAGCAGAATTCTATTTATAATTTATCTGCAGAAGCAGGTGAAATATTTTCACAAACATTAGGACTTGATAAAATGCAGCAGCAATTGGCTGATAGAATTGTATATTTTGAAAATTTAGAAAACTATATTAAAACGAATTCAAATTATTCTAAAATACCAGCACCTGCTATCATAAATATTGAAGATGGTTCTATAGCAGGTATGGTTGGTAAATTAACGGAACTATCTATACAAAAAGAAAAATTATCAAAAGAAGTTACTACAAATCATCCTTCTTTAAAATTAATTAATGATGAAATTGAAACAGCAAGAAATGTATTGCTTGAAAATTTGTCATCATTAAAAAAAGTGACAAATGTTGGTTTAGCGAATAGTGTAAGTAGACTAAATTCTTATAATTATCAGTTAACAAAACTTCCAAATAAAGAGCAAAAATTATTAAATTTTCAACGAAAGTACAGTTTAACAGAATCTAATTTTGTGTTTTTAATGCAAAAGAGATATGAAGCTGAAATAGCAATTGCAGCAAGTGTATCTGATATTTCTGTTTTAGATACAGCAAAAGACACGGGTCAGGATTTTATATTACCTAGAGTGTCCTTTAATTATGTGATAGCTTTATTATTAGGAACTATTTTACCTCTTTTTGTAATCATAGCAAAAGAAATATTAGATAGTAAAATTTATACAGCCGATGATATTGAACGAATTTCACCAATTCCAATATTAGGAGTTGTTGGAAAAAATACAGCAGAAAATAATTTAGCGGTGTTTTTAAAACCAAAATCTACGGTTTCAGAATCTTTTAGAGCATTGCGTTCTAATATTCATTTTCTATTTTCAAGAAATACAAAAGATAAGTGTAAAACAATTATTGTAACATCCTCAGTTAGTGGTGAAGGTAAAACATTTGTTTCTATAAATTTAGCAACTGTTTTTGCATTAAGTGGTAAAAAAACTATTTTGGTAGGTTTGGATTTGCGTAAGCCAAAAATATTTGGGGATTTTGAAATTGCTAATAAAATTGGAATTGTTAATTATTTAATTGGTGAGGAAAGTAAAGAAAGCATTATACAAAAAACAAAAATTGAAAATTTAGATGTAATAACTTCAGGTCCTGTTCCTCCAAATCCTTCTGAATTATTAATTAATTCAGCAACTGAAGATTTAATTAACAGTTTAAAAGAGGAATATGAATATATTATTTTAGATACTCCACCAATTGGGCTAGTTTCTGATGCCTTAGAATTAGTAAAATATGCAGATTCAACAGTGTATATTGTTAGACAAGGATATTCTCAAAAGGGAATGTTAAAAATGATTAATGAAAAGTACCGTAAGCAGGAAATTTCAAATATTAGCATTGTTTTAAATGATTTTGAAGTGAAATCAAAATATGGATATGGTTACGGTTATGGCTACGGTTATGGATACGGAAAATATTCAAATGGCTATCACGAAGTAGAAGATAAATCGATTTTAAGAAAACTGTTTAAAAGACAAAATAAGATTTAAATAATTTTTCCTTCAATAAGAACTTGATATATTTTGTTGTTTCCAAAAGAGTAAGGAATAAAATTATAACTTGGAATTTGTTCAGTAATTATAAGATTTGCTTTTTTACCTTTGCAAATGCTTCCATGTGTTTTTTCTAACCCCATTGCATAAGCACCATTTATTGTTGCTGCGTTTATAGCTTCTTCAGGAGTCATTTTCATTTTAATACAAGCAGTTGACACTACAAAGTTCATGTTACCAGAAGGAGTAGAGCCCGGATTGTAATCTGTTGCCAAAGCCAATGGTAAACCTGCATCAATCATTTTTCGAGCTGGAGTATAAGGAATACTTAAAAAGAAAGAGCATGAAGGTAATGCCACAGGCATTGTATTTGAGTTTTTTAAAGCGTTAATATCTTCATCTCTCATTTCTTCTAAATGATCAACAGAAACAGCTTTATATTTAATGCCAGCTTGCACACCTCCAATAGCATTAAATTGATTTACATGTATTTTTGGAATTAATCCGTAGTTGCTACCAGCGTTTAATAATCGTTCAGTATCTTCTACAGAGAAATAACCTGTTTCACAAAAAATATCTATAAATTCAGCTAAATTTTCTTTTGCAACAATTGGTAATATGTCATTAATAACTACATCTAAATAGTCATTTTTATTGTTTTTAAACTCAAAAGGTAATGCGTGAGCACCTAAAAAAGTTGCTTTTATGGTAATAGGATAGTTTTTATTCAATTTCTTTATCACTCGTAACATTTTTAGTTCAGCATCTAATGTTAAGCCATAACCAGATTTAATTTCTACTGCACCAGTTCCTAATTTCATCACTTCTTCAATACGAACAGCTGATTGTTTGTATAATTCTTCTTCTGATGTGGTTTGTAATAACTTTGCCGAATTTAGTATTCCGCCTCCGTTATTAGCAATTTCTTCATAGGTAAGGCCATTAATTCTATCAACAAATTCTTGTTCTCTATTACCAGCATATACAATGTGCGTATGGCTATCGCACCAAGCAGGCAATACAATTCTTCCAGAAGCATCAATAATTTTGTCAGCAATTAAATTGGATAAATCTTTCATTTCACCAAAATTAATAATTATATCATTTTCTATTAAAATAAAAGCATCATTAACAACGGGAAGAATTTTCATTTCTTTTCCCGAAACCATTTTCTTAGGTGAGTCTTCAACTTGTAATAGTTCTTTTATATTGATGATTAAAGTGGTCATATTTTATAATAAAATTAATAGCTCAAAGATACAGCTATTCTAATGAGTTTTTTTGATTAAACAGTGACAAAAGTCACTAAAATATAATTTGATTTCTAATGAATTCATTGAATATTGAATTATATTTGCAAAAAATTTAAATAATGAGTAAAGCCATATACATAGCTACCAGCGAAGCCAATAGCGGTAAGTCTATTGTTTCATTAGGATTAATGAGAATGTTGTTAGGAAAAACAGCAAAAGTTGGGTATTTTAGACCTATTATTGATGATGTTAAGAAAGGAAAAAAGGATAATCATATCAATACGATTATTTCACATTTCGAGTTAAATATCAATCCAGATGATGCATATGCATTTACACGTTCTCAGTTTATAAGTAAGCGAAATGAAGGGAAAGAAGGAGAAATATTTGATAAAATTATTGAAAAATATAAAAGTATTGAAGAAAAGAATGATTTTGTATTAGTTGAAGGAACTGATTTTTCAGGTGAAGGAGCTGCTATAGAATTAGATGCAAACATTTTAATAGCAAAAAATCTAGGAATTCCTGCAATTATTGTTTCAAGTGGTGTTGGTAAAACCTTAGATGAGTTTGTAAATGGTTTACATTTGGCCTATGATTCTTTTAAAGAAAAGGATGTTGAAGTTTTAGCTGTGGTAGCTAATAAAGTTCAAGAAACAAACATTGATTTAGTTAGAAAAGGTATTGAGAAAAATTTGCCAAAGAATGTTTTGGTAAATGTAATTCCTATAATTTCTTCATTAAATAATCCAACAATTAAAGAAATAGCAAAAGCGATTGATGCTAAAATTTTATTTGGGGAAGACAATATTAATAACCAGTCATCAAGTTTTAAAGTAGGAGCAATGCAACTAAGAAATTATCTTAATCATATTGAAGAGGATAGTTTAATTATTACTCCTGGTGATAGAGCGGATATTATTTTAGGGGCTTTACAAGCAAATGCATCTTCTAATTATCCAAAAATATCAGGAATTGTTTTAACAGGAGGTATCGTTCCAGATGATTCTATCATTAGATTAATAGATGGTTTGTCTCAAATTGTTCCAATTTTATTAGCAAAAGAAGGAACCTTTGAAGTGGCAAATAAAATTGGTGCTGTACGATCACATATGTATGCTGATAATAAGCAAAAAATAAGAACGTCATTAAGTACTTTCGATAAATATATTGAAATAGATAAATTGAATGAAAAATTAATTTCGTTTAAAAATAATGATGGAATTACACCAAGAATGTTTCAATATAATTTATTAAAACGCGCAAAAACACAAAGAAAGCATATTGTTTTACCAGAAGGTAATGACGATCGTGTTATTTCAGCTGCTTGTAGATTGGTTGAAATGGACATTGTTGATTTAACTATTTTAGGTGATAAAGATACTATTGAAAATAATATTCTTCGTCTTGGATTAAAATTAGATTTAAGTAAAGTGAACGTTATAAATCCAATTGAATCTGAATATTATCAAGATTTTTCAAATACCTTATTTGAATTAAGAAAAAATAAAGGACTTACTATTGATATGGCTGAAGACCTAATGGGAGATGTCTCTTATTTTGGAACCATGATGGTACATAAAGGATTAGCTGATGGGATGGTATCTGGAGCAGCGCACACTACGCAACACACTATAAAACCAGCCTTACAGTTTATTAAAACAAAGCCTGGCGTTTCAGTTGTTTCATCAATATTTTTTATGTGTTTAGAAGATAGAGTTTCAGTTTTTGGTGATTGCGCCATTAACCCAAATCCAAATGCTGAGCAATTGGCTGAAATTGCAATTTCGTCTGCAGATTCAAGTATAAATTTTGGTATGGATCCAAAAATTGCAATGCTTTCCTATTCATCAGGTTCTTCAGGGAAAGGTGAAGATGTTGATATTGTTCGCAGAGCAACAGAAATAGTAAAAGAATTACGTCCTGATTTAAAAGTAGAAGGACCTATTCAATATGACGCAGCGGTTGATGCAAGAATTGGAAAAAGCAAAATGCCAGATTCTGAAGTTGCGGGACAAGCAAACGTATTAATTTTTCCAGATTTAAATACTGGAAATAACACTTATAAAGCAGTGCAACGTGAAACAGGAGCATTGGCAATTGGGCCAATGTTACAAGGTTTAAATAAACCTGTAAATGATTTAAGTAGAGGTTGTACAGAAGATGATATATTCAACACAGTAGTTTTAACAGCAATTCAAGCACAAGGTTTATAATGAAAATTTTAGTAATTAATTCAGGTAGTTCTTCAATTAAATATCAATTATTTAATATGCCTCAAGAAGAAGTTATATGTTCAGGTTTAGTGGAGAGAATAGGGTTAAATGATGCCGAAATTCATTATAAATCTGAAAAGAATAAAATTGATGAAGTTTTAGACATTCCAAACCATAAAATTGGTTTAGAAAAAATTGTAAACTTATTATTAGATGAAAAAGTAGGAGTACTAAAATCTACTTCAGAGGTTGAAGCAGTAGGGCATAGAGTTGTTCATGGAGGAAGTACTTTTTCAGATACAACTATTATAAACCAAGAAGTTAAAGATCAAATTAAAAAATTATTTTCATTAGCTCCACAACACAACCCAGCAAATTATGAAGGTATTGTAGTTGCAGAAACTATGTTTCCTAATGCAAAGCAAATTGCTGTTTTTGATACTGCATTTCATCAAACTATACCTGTTGAAGCTTATAAATATGCCATTCCAAATAAATTTTTGGAAGAACATAAGATTAGAAAATACGGATTTCATGGTACCAGTCATAAATACGTTTCTGAAAAAGTAATTGAATATTTAGGAATTGAAAATTCTAAAATAATTACAATTCATTTAGGTAATGGTTGCAGTATGGTTGCTGTAAAAAACGGAAAAAGTATTGAAACATCATTAGGTTTTGGGCCTGTAACAGGGCTAATAATGGGTTCAAGAAGTGGTGAAATAGATCATGCTATTATTTTTCATTTAGTAAATAATTTGGGTTATTCTCTTGATGAAGTAAATAACATGCTTCAAAAAGAAAGCGGTATGTTTGGTTTAACAGGTTTTAGTGATTTGCGTGATATTGAATCTGAAGCTGAAAAAGGAAATAAAGATTGTCAGTTAGCTTTAAATATGAGCGCTTATAAAATTAAAAAATATATTGGTTCTTATACAGCTGCAATGAATGGTTTGGATGCGATAGTATTTACAGCTGGGATTGGAGAAAATTCTGATGTTATTAGAAAATTAGTATGTACTAATATGGAATACTTTGGAATTGAACTAGATGCTGAAAAGAATAATATTAGAGCTAAAAAATTGACTGAAATTCATACAGAAACATCAAAAACAAAAATTTTAATTGTGCCAACTAATGAGGAAGTTGAAATTGCAAAACAATCTTTTGCATTGATAAATTAATAATAAAATTGAACAAAAAAATCCTTGAATTAATTCAAGGATTTTTTTGTTTTAATATGTTAAACATATTATTTTAAAGAACCAATCATATTTTCAGGTTTTACCCATTCATCATATTGTTCGGGAGTTACATAACCTAAGCGAACAGCTTCTTCTTTTAAAGTAGTTCCATTTTTATGTGCAGTATTTGCAATTTCAGCAGCTTTATAATATCCAATTTTTGGATTTAATGCAGTCACTAACATTAAAGAATTGCTAACCAACTCTTTAATTCTGGGGTAATTGGGTTCTATGCCAATAGCACAATGCTTTTCAAAACTAACACAAGCATCACCAATTAACCGTGCAGATTGTAAAAAATTTGCAGCCATAAGAGGTTTAAAAACATTTAACTCATAATGTCCTTGTGTTCCACCAACAGTAATTGTTACATCATTACCCATAACTTGTGCACAAACCATAGTTAATGCTTCAGATTGTGTAGGATTTACTTTTCCTGGCATAATTGAACTTCCAGGTTCGTTTGCAGGGATAATTAATTCCCCAATTCCTGAGCGTGGTCCTGAAGCCATCATTCTTATATCATTTCCTATTTTATTTAAGGAAACAGCTAATTGTTTTAATGCTCCGTGAGTTTCAACAATAGCATCATGCGAAGCCAATGCTTCAAATTTATTTTCAGCAGTAATAAATGGCAATCCTGTAAATTCAGCAATTTTTTGAGCAACCAATACGTCATAACCTTTTGGGGTGTTTAATCCCGTACCTACAGCGGTTCCGCCTAATGCTAATTCGGCTAAATGGGGTAAAGTG
This sequence comes from Lutibacter sp., assembly GCF_041562875.1. Lineage (GTDB taxonomy): Bacteria > Bacteroidota > Bacteroidia > Flavobacteriales > Flavobacteriaceae > Lutibacter. The sequence goes on from NZ_JBFFOE010000001.1 coordinate 47,934, forward strand.
TTTCTTAATGCTTTTAAACCATGATTTAATTGAGAAACATACCCAGAAAATTCTTGACCAATAGTTAAAGGCGTTGCATCCATTAAGTGTGTACGACCAATTTTCACAACATCCTTAAATTCAATAGATTTTGCTTTTAAAGTATCACGTAATTTTTCAACACCTGGAATAGTAACATCATGGATCATTTTATAACAAGCAATATGCATTCCAGTAGGAAAGGTATCATTACTTGATTGTGATTTGTTTACATCATCATTCGCTTGAATAGTTGGTTTGCCTTCGCCAAGTATATTTCCAGCAATTTCGTGGGCTCTATTGGCAATTACTTCATTCACATTCATATTACTTTGTGTGCCTGAGCCTGTTTGCCAAATTACTAACGGAAACTGATTGTCTAATCTCCCTTCTAAAATTTCTTCACAAACTTTTGAAATTAAATCTCTTTTTTCTGAAGAAAGCACTCCTAGATCACAGTTTGTGTGTGCTGCTGCTTTTTTTAGATAGGCAAAACCGTAAATAATTTCCAAAGGCATAGAGCCTGCAGGACCAATTTTAAAATTATTTTTTGAGCGTTCAGTTTGAGCTCCCCAATAGTTGGCTGCAGGAACTTCAACTTTTCCCATGGTGTCTTTTTCTATTCTATATTTCATAAGATTGTATTTGTCTATTTTAATGGTTCTTAAGTCTAACAAATAGCTAGTTATATTTTTTTTGATTAGTTTTCATTTAAATGTAAGCATAAATTTTAGCATCTTAATATAATGTCCAATCAAAAAAATCACATTTATTAAACTTGGTTTATTTAAGTATTTAAAAAACTTAAAAAAAGTGACTATAAATATCATTTTATCTTTTTTGTAAAGCAAAAGAAAATGGTATAAATAAACCTATTTTCTACCAACTATTTTCATCTTCCATGGTATATTTGTAAGAGTTAAAAATGAATTACTATAAAATTATATAAAATGTCTGAATTTAAATACCAAAAGCCGTTTCCTATTACAAAAGACACCACCAAGTATCGTTTGTTAACCAAAGATCACGTTTCTGTGGTGGAATTTGATGGTCGAAAAATTTTAAAAGTAGCACCAGAAGGTCTTGAGTTACTTTCACAATCAGCTTATCATGATGTATCATTTTACCTTCGTGCTTCTCATTTAAAAAAATTAGAGACGATTCTTAAAGATCCAGAAGCTACAGATAACGACCGTTTTGTTGCGTATACAATGTTGTTAAACCAAATGGTAACTGCCGCTGGTGAATTGCCAACTTGCCAAGATACAGGGACTGCAATTTGTGTAGGTAAAAAAGGGGAAGATGTATACACTGGTGTAGATGATGCAGAATACATTTCAAAAGGAGTGTTTAATACTTTCCAAACGAATAATCTACGTTTTTCTCAAATTGTTCCTCAAACAATGTTAGAAGAGAAAAACTCGGGCAATAACCTTCCTGCTCAAATTGATATTTATAGCGCAACAGGTAATAAATATGAATTTTTATTTATAACAAAAGGCGGAGGTTCAGCTAATAAAACATACTTGTATCAAATGACCAAGTCTTTATTAACAGAAGAAAACTTAACCAACTTTGTGAAGCAACATATTATGGATTTAGGAACTTCCGCATGTCCTCCTTACCATTTAGCATTTGTTGTTGGTGGTACTTCTGCTGAAGCTAACTTAGCAACTGTAAAGAAGGCATCGGCAGGTTATTTAGATCACTTACCAACAGAAGGTAATGATGGTGGACAAGCTTTTCGTGACCTTGAATGGGAAGAAAAAATTACAAAAATTTGTCAAGATAGTGGAGTAGGAGCTCAATTTGGTGGTAAATATTTTGTGCACGATGTACGTGTTATTCGTTTGCCACGTCATGCTGCGTCTTGTCCTGTAGGATTGGGTGTTAGTTGCAGTGCCGATCGTAATGTAAAAGGTAAAATTACTAAAGATGGTATTTTTCTTGAGGAATTAGAAAAAAATCCAGGACAATTTTTACCAAAAGAAGCACCACACCTAAAGGATGCTATTGAGTTAGATTTAGATCAACCAATGGAAAAAATACGTGAGGAACTTTCAAAATATCCTGTAAAAACACGTTTCAGCCTGAGAGGAACATTAATTGTTGCTCGTGATATGGCTCACGCAAGAATTAGTGAAATGCTTGCTAATGGAGAAGAAATGCCTCAGTACTTTAAAGATCATCCTGTATACTACGCAGGACCAGCAAAAACACCTAAAGGAATGGCTTCTGGTAGTTTTGGACCTACAACAGCAGGTCGTATGGATCCTTATGTAGATGCTTTCCAAAAAGTAGGTGGTAGTATGGTAATGGTAGCAAAAGGTAATCGTTCACAACAAGTAACAGATGCTTGTAAAGCAAATGGTGGTTTTTACCTCGGTTCTATTGGAGGACCAGCTGCAATTTTAGCAAAGGAAAGCATTAAATCTGTTGAAGTAGTTGACTTTCCAGAATTAGGAATGGAAGCGGTTCGTAAGATTAGAATTGAAAATTTCCCTGCATTCTTATTGGTAGATGATAAGGGGAATGATTTCTTCGCAGAATTTAAATAGTTAATAAAAAACAAGATTTTTTAAATTAAAGACACTAGGGAACTTTGTTCTTTTGGTGTCTTTTTTTTGTCCAAAAAAGTTGATTAAAAATGAGTAAAATGCATCTTTAAGCTTTTAACGCTAAAATCATCCAGTTTCATAGAGTTTTTAATTCTCTGAGTTCAAAATTTGAGATTATGATAAAACTGTACTGAATTAATTTTTAAATCAATAGATGAGAAATATCACGTATAAAAAAAATAAAAAGAAATATGGTTAATTAAAAATAAATACTATTTTTGTAAAAACATAAAAGAACACGATTAAGTTATGGATTTATCACAATTTTCTGGATTTTTAGTATTTTTAACCATTTTTACAATGGGATTTTGGTTGATGATTTTTTTAATTACATTTATTATTCCTTATTGGTTAATAGGATATTTTAGAGAATCATGGAAATATAGAAAAGAAGGTAAGGCAGAACGTAAAAAATAATAATCTTTATAGATACAAAAAAAGGGACAATTTATAAATTGTCCCTTTTTTTTGTTTTATGCTTTAAACATTTCTTCTTCACCACCACCATCATATCTTTGAGGTCTTTCTTGTTTTTTCTTTTGATTAAATCTATAGGTGAAATTTAATAATATTTGACGTTGTCTCCATTGAAATTCACTTTGAGAAACAGTAGAAGTTGAATAGTTTGTTGATTCTCTTTTTCTTGAATTTAATAAATCACTTACATTTAAAGAGAGTGTTCCTTTTTCTTTTAAAATATCTTTACTGAAAGCAAGGTTTACACTAATCATTCCTTTTCTTTTAGATTGAGCAGTTTCAGATGGACCCATATACATTGCTCTTGTTTGCCAGTCAATTTTACCTGGTAGTGTAATTTGTGAATTTAACCTTGTAAACCAACTTGTATCTTCAGAATCATAACTTACGCCATCAAAATCTCCAGTTGTTTTAGAATTAAAAAAGTTAAAACTATTGGAAATTTTCCACCACTTAAATGGATTGTAATTTGCTGTAAACTCAAACCCAAATCTATCTTGTGAGCTTAAATTTATAGGACTACTAATAATTACAAGTATTAAGTCTTTATTTATTTCAGGGTCTGTATCAGGGTTTAGAGGATCAAATATTATTGTTTCACCAGCACTATCTCTAATCTCTTCAGTTTGAATTCTTTCAATATTGTTTACCGCATGTTGGTAATATATGGAAGAGTTCAATGTAAATTTATCCCAACGTTTTAAATAACCTAAATCAAATGAATTTGTGTATGTAGGGTCTAGATTAATATTTCCCTTGTTAATATAAGTTTCACTTATTCTAGACTCAAATGGATTTAAATAATGTTGGTGTGCACGTCTTAATCTTTTGCTGTAACCTAATGTTAAACTTTCAGAGTCGTTAAATTCTAGGCCTAAATTTAGTGTTGGGAATAATTCAGTAAATTTTTTATTGAAGTCTTCATTTGTTTCAGATAAATTAATTTTTCTATCTGTAGTTTCCATTCTTAAACCTACTAAGTATGAAAATTTATTTATTTTACTTCCATATTGAGAGTATAGTGCATAAATATTTTGCTCAAAATCTAAAATATTTGAAAAATTGGTATTATTAAAGTATTCATTGGTGCTTGGGTCAAATTCTTCAACTAAATAATCAGTTGTTATATTGTTTAAATCAGCTTTAAAACCAAGTTCAAATTGAGAATTTTCGCCTATGGGTAATACATAATCTACTTTCGCTAAAATATCCTTAGATTTTTCATCTGTTGAATTACGCTCAGGATCATTTTCTAAATAAATAGGAAATAAGTTAGCGTCATTAATTATTGCGTTGCTATTTTCAACACTTTTGCCATACTGAAAATCCAGCATTAATTTATGACCTTCATTTTTGAAATCTTGTGTGAAATTTACTGAATATTCAATGGTTTCATCATTTTCCTTTTCAATTTCAACTCGCTCATTCGTTAAAGTTAAAATTTTATTGACATCAAATTCATCACTTGTATTTGTTGAAGTATCTTCTCCATCAGATTTTCTGTATAACACAGTACCAATAATTGAACTTTTATCAGTTATATAATATTCTATTCCAAACCGAGTGTTAAAACTGTTATTTTCTCTGTCGTAATTTCTGATTTCATTTTTAAAGGATGAAATAGCTCCAAAGTCATCTAAATAGGTAATATTATTTGTTGAATTTCCTGGAGCATTTCTATAATTATAGCCCGTATTTGTAAAGAAATTCATTTTAGTTGTACGATAATTTATGCTTGTTGAAGCTCCAAAATTATCAGGGTTTCCAGCAGTAGTTGTAATTGAACCATTAAATCCTTGAGCTTTACCTTTACGTAGTATAATGTTTAATATTCCAGCAGTTCCTTCTGCATCATAACGAGCAGATGGGCTAGTAATTACCTCAACTTTTTCAATGGCATCAGCAGGTAATTGCCTTAAAGCATCAGTGCCACTTAAACCAACTAAACCAGAAGGTTTTCCATTAATTAATATTCTCACATTTTCATTTCCTCGTAAACTTACATTTCCTTCAACATCTACTGAAACCGAAGGTACGTTATCTAATACGTCAGATGCTGAGCCTCCTTTTACAGTCATATCTTTACCAACATTGTATATTTTTTTATCTAAACGTATTTCAACTGTACTTTTTTCAGCAATAATTTCTATTTCATTAAGAGATTCAGCATCAATTGTTAAAGTTATAGTTCCTAAATCAGTTGGTCCATTAATTACTTTATTTAAAAAATATTTTGTTTTAAAAGAAATAAATTCAATAGAAATGTTGTAGGTGCCTTTTGCTACAGGAATATCAAATAAACCATTGCTATCCGTAATTCCGCCTGTAATAATTTTTCCTTCAAGATTTTTAATAACGATAGTTGAGTATTCTAAAGGTTGTTTTGTGTCACTATCTATAACTTTTCCAAAAATTGAAACTTTATCAATTGGTGTTAAGTTTGTTGCAAAAGCATTAGAAGTTAAGAATGTAATGAATAGAAATAAAAAAAAATTTTTCATAAGTTTTTTGAAGTTTAAATCAATACAAATATACTATAGGTAATTATATTTTAATGTTAACGTATGTTAACGTGTATTTGGATTAAAATTCAAAAAGGAGTTTTTAGGAATTTTTTAAATTAATAGTTAGATTATTGATTATTAGCTTTTAATAAATTTAATTTCGTTAGTTTTTAATTATAAAAATAATTTTTAAAACAAATTAATCTGTTAATAAAAACATAAATTTTAAAGTATTGTTTTAATAATTTCAGGAGGACGCCCAATAACTGCTTTTCCATTATTAATTACAATAGGTCTTTCTATTAATTTTGGATGTTCAACCATTGCTGATATTATTTCAGAATCTGATAGATTTTTACCTTTATAATTTTCTTTCCAAAGAGCTTCATTTTTCCGAACTAAATCTAAGGGGTCTATTCCTAATAATTTTATAATTTCTGTTAACTCTTCTTTTGAAATAGGAGTTTCTAAATATTTAATGGTTTCAAAGTTTAAGTTTGAAGCTTCTAAAATCGCTAAACCTTCACGGCTTTTACTACAACGTGGATTGTGGTATATTTTCATTTAAATAATTTTTGTGCAAAAGTAAGAATTAGTAATTTGGATTGATTTGTTTTTTCTCAAAATCTATTTTTCTATCTTTTTTACTTTGGTTAAATCTGTAAGTAAAAGATAAAATAATTGTGCGGTATTTATTTTGTATTAAGCTTTTTGAAAAATAATTAGTATCAAACCGATCTCTATCTGTTATGTTTGACAAGAATAAATCATCAACAGTTAAACTAATTGAAGCTTCTTTATTAAATAAATCTTTTGTAATAACAGCATTAGCATATGTATATGCTTTTCTTGTAGAAACAGGTCCTTCAGATATTAAAGTGTGTTTAATATTTGTTTGTAAATTAAACACCTCTGAAATTTTAAGTTGTGTTAATAAATTAAATGATCCATTAATACTTGCATGATTATAATCTATAATAATGTTTTGATTTGCTTCATTAGTAATATTAAATGTTCCAGATTGGTCAAAGTTATAAATATTGGCAGAAGCTGTAAAGTTTAACCGGTTTGAAGCTTTTAGTATAGTTGTTAAGCTAATTCCATAATGATCTACCTTTCCTAAATTAGTAAGCGTTCTTATAATTTTGTTAATACCGTTTATTTGTTCACCGGTTTCGTAGGTAACTTGTTGCCAAAAATTATTATATCTGTTAAAAAATAGGGAAGAAGCTATTGTTAATTTATTGCCATTATAAGTGTACGTTAAAGTAGCTGCGTCTTTATTCATAGGATTTAAATTTGGATTTCCTATATAAGAAGATGTTTCACTGTATTTTTGTTGAAAAGGTTGTAATTCATAATATCCGGGTCTTTCAATAGCTCTGTTATAACCTAAACTTAATGCTTTAGAATCACTAAAACTATATTCTAAATATACTGATGGTACAAAATTGTTAAACGTTTTATCTAATTTAGTATTTAATGTTTTGTAATTGATTTTTGAAGTTAAAAATTCAGCTCTTATACCAATACCGTAATAAAATTTATCACTTTCATTTTCAAATTCTATAAATGCTGCGTGTACATCTTCAGTATAATCAATAAAATTATCACCTGAAGTACCAACATAAGAGAAAGGAACTTTTCCTAATTCACCAGAATATCCAAATGTATAAGTACTTGCTTCTCCAATAGGGCTTGTAAAATCAATAGCAACTTCATTATTTTTTAAGCTGTTATCTTCAATATAATCTTCGTTTGTAAAATTTAATATATCGGAGTTTGTAATAGTATTGTCATAGATTTCGGTATCATTATTCGTCTTAAAATAGGCAGTTAATTTTTGCCCTTCTTTTTTAAATAATTGTTCGTAATCAATAATAAATTCAAAAATTTCATCGTTAAAATTTCTAAAGTGTTTTCTAATATTACTGTTTGTTAGTACTTTTGAAGCATCAAAAATATCAGAATTAGTTAATGTAAGTCCTTCATTATTTACACTTGTGTAGTTAATACTTGTAGATAAGGTGGCATTTTTTGACAAGTAAAAATCAGCACCAATAGTACTATAAAACACATTCGCTTTATTGTTGCTTTCAGTTTTTTCATTTAAAAAAGCACTAGTACTACCATTTTCAAAATATTCATTTTCATAGTTTGCAATTGTTATTGGATTTCTATGAAAATAAGAAGCGTTTGTAAAGAAATTAACTTTTTTTGATTTATGATTTAATGTAAGTAAACCGCCATAATAATCTTTATAACCACCGGCAGTTGTAATAGAACCGTTTAAGCCATTGTCTTTTCCTTTCTTTAAAATAATATTAATGATACCTGTTGAAGAAGCTTTATATTTTGCCCCAGGATTTGTAAGAACCTCTATTGTTTCAATAGAACTTGCAGGAATTGTTTTTAAAGCATCCGTTTTTGAAAGAGAAGATGTTTTTCCATTAATTAATACTGTAGGAGTATCAAAACCCCTTAAAGTTATACTTCCATTGGGATCCACTGAAACTAATGGGATATTATTTAAAATATCAGTTGCAACACCAGCGTCAGAAGAAATATCTTTACCAACAGTATAAATTACTTTACTGCGTTTAAAAGCAAGTGTGCTTTTTTCTCCAATAATTTCTATTTCATCTAAAAATTCGGTGTCTATTTCTAATTCAACAGTTCCAATATATATATCTCTTGTAATTGAAGAAATGTTTAACTTTTTTGTTTTAAAGGATAAAAACTCTACAGAAGCATTGTAAGTGCCTTTTTCAACTTCGATAGAAAATTTACCTTTTTTGTCGGTAATTCCACCACATTTGAAGTAATTTGAATCTATATTTTTAAATATTATAGTGGCATCTTCAAGTGGTAGTTTGGTTGATGCGTCTAATATTTTACCAGATATTGTATAAAGGGAGTTATTTTTTTCTTGGCCAATTATAAGTGAAGGGAAAATTATAAGCAGTAATAAAAACAGTCTTCTCATATAAAAACTTTTAATTAATAATTCGTAACAATTTTTTGTATTTATGTTTTCTTAACAAAAACTTAATCTTTTTTCAAGTGTAAAAATACAAATTATTGTTAATAAACAACATTTTATAAAAAATAAATTGCTGTTTGTTAGTAATTTATCAAAAATTATTATTTTATATGGTACTTATGTAATGATTTTAATAGTTGTTGTGGATTCATATAATGTATCCCTTTCAATTTTAATTTTTTTGCAGCTTTCACATTTTCTTCATTATCATCAATAAAAATTGCATTTTCTGGAATAATTTGATAACGATTTAAAATAATAGTATAAATTTCAGGAAATGGTTTTCGGGTTTTTTCTTGTCCAGAAACTATTACACCATCAAAATCATTAAAAAACGGAAATAATTTTAAGGCTAAATCCCATTTTTCAGCACTCCAATTTGTTAAAGCATATATTTTATAATTATTTGAAGCTTTTAAATTTTTAAATAGTGCAACATTTTCAACAATAGGACCTGAAAACATATACTGCCATTCTTTATAAAATAATCGAATCAAATTTTCATATTTTGGAAATTCAGCAATTTTAATTTTTTCACCTTCTTCAATAGTTCTACCAGCATCTTGTTCCATGTTCCATTCTGGCGAGCAAACAGTAGTTAAAAACCATTGTACTTTTTTTTCGTCTCCGTTAAAAACTTTTCTATAAACATATTCAGGCTTCCAATCAACAAGTACACCTCCTAAGTCAAAAATTAAGGTGTCTATTTTGTATTCCATTACAATTCATTTGAAGTTTCATTTTGTCCTTGAGCCATTAAATAAGCTTTTATAAATCCATCAATTTCACCATTCATAACAGCATCTACATTCGCAGTTTCATGAGCAGTTCGTACATCTTTCACTAATTTATAGGGATGCATAACATAATTTCTAATTTGCGAGCCAAATTCAATTTTCATTTTATTTGCTTCAATTTCGTTGCGCTTTTCACGTTGTTTTTGCAATTCAATTTCATACAATTGTGATTTTAATAATTGCAAGGCTTTTGTTTTATTTTCTAGCTGAGAGCGTGTTTCAGAATTCTCAATTACAATTCCAGAAGGTTTGTGACGTAAACGAACTGCGGTTTCAACTTTGTTTACATTTTGCCCACCAGCGCCACTAGATCTCATAGTTTCCCATGTAATTTCGGTAGGATTTATCTCAATTTCAATAGTGTCATCTACTAAAGGATAGACATAAACCGAAGCAAAAGTAGTATGACGTTTTGCATTGCTGTCAAAAGGAGAAATACGAACCATTCTATGAACACCATTTTCACCTTTTAAATATCCAAAGGCATATTCACCTTCAATTTCTATGGTAACTGTTTTAATTCCAACAACATCACCAGCTTGAAAATTGAGTTCTTTTACTTTATAGCCTTGGTTTTCGCTCCACATTAAATACATTCTCATTAGCATTTGAGCCCAATCACAGCTTTCTGTACCACCAGCACCTGCAGTAATTTGAAGTACAGCACTTAAATTATCACCTTCATCAGAAAGCATATTTTTAAACTCTATTTTTTCAATTAAAGAAAGTGTTGTATCGTATAATTTTTCAATTTCTTCTTCAGAAGCTTCACCATCAGCATAAAAATCAAGCAGGATTGAAACTTCTTCAAAATTTGTTTTTATTTTATTGTAATCTTCAATCCATTGTTTTTTAGATTGAAGTGTTTTCATAACCATTTCAGCTTCTTTCGGATTGTTCCAAAAATTAGGATTTGCAGTTTTTTCTTCTTCGTTTGAAATTTCAATTATTTTCTTGTCAATATCAAGGTAAGTTTTTAACTTGCCAATGCGTTCCTGTAATTTATTTATATGTTCGTTAGCTATCATTTCTTTAATTAAGTAATACAAAAATAACCTTTCATTTTTAAACTATGCAAATAAATTTAATAAGCGATACTGTAACAAAACCAACTAAAGGAATGTTGCAAGCAATGATGAATGCTGAAGTTGGTGATGATGTTTTTAAAACAGACCCAACTGTTAATAAATTACAAGATAAACTTGCTGAAATGTTTGGTATGGAAGCTGCATTGTTTTTTCCTTCAGGAACAATGGCAAATCAAGCTGCCATAAAATTACATACACAACCAGGTGATAAAATGTTTTGTGATAAATGGGCTCATGTATATAATTTTGAAGGCGGAGGACCTGCTTTTAATGCAGGAGTTACTTCTTTTTTAATTGATGGAGATAGAGGAATGTTCACAGCTAAACAATTGCAAGAAGTTGTTTCAGGAAGTAGATCAGATATACACACACCATATTCTAGATTAGTTGCACTTGAAAACACTACAAATAAGGGGGGTGGAGCTTGTTGGAGTTTTGAAGAAATATTAAAAGTAAAAAAAGTGAGTACTGAAAATAATTTAGCATTCCATTTAGATGGTGCACGTTTATTTAATGCGATAGTTGCTAAAAATGAAACACCTGAACAATATGGAAAAGTATTTGATACCATCTCAATTTGTTTGTCTAAAGGTTTAGGTGCTCCAGTTGGTTCTGTTTTATTAGGCACTAAAGATCACATGGAAAAAGCTTTACGGATTAGAAAATTGTTTGGTGGTGGTATGCGACAAGCTGGTTATTTAGCAGCGGCAGGTATTTATGCTTTAGACAATCATGTTGAAAGATTGGCAATAGATCATACAAGAGCAAAAATATTGGGCACTTCGCTTCAAAATTGTGAACTTATTAAAAATGTTGAACCAATTGAAACTAATATTGTTATTTTTAACGTTATAGATTCTATTAATGAACAAGATTTTATAAGTCGTTTAAATGATGCTGGAATAGGACTTATTTCAATGGGACAAGGTAAATTACGTATGGTAACGCATTTAGATTTTACAGAAGAAATGTTAGAAAGTGTTGTTCATACTATTGAACATATTTAATTGAAACATAAATAGAAATTAAAATATTTTTTAACGACATGTAATTTTGAGCTAGAAGAATCGACTTATTTCAAAAAGATTAAATATAATGAGACAAAAAGCAGTAGTAATTATAGTTTTAATTTTTGGAATTATTAATTTTTATGGACAATCTTTAATTACAAAAAAATCTAAAATGTCAAATAAATTAGAAATAGCAACCTTAGCAAATGGATGTTTTTGGTGTACAGAGGCAATTTTTCAACGCTTAGAAGGAGTTGAAAGTTTAAAATCTGGATATTCAGGTGGAACAATTAAAAATCCAGCTTATAGAGAAGTAACTACAGGAAGAACAGGTCATGCAGAAGTAATTCAAATAGAATTTAATCCTTCGATAATAACATTTCAAGAAATTTTAGATGTTTTTTTTAGTACTCATGACCCAACAACTTTAAATAAACAAGGTTATGATAAGGGAACTCAGTATAGATCTGCTATTTTTTATCATTCAGAAGAACAAAAAAATGTTGCGGAAGAGTTTATTAAGAATTTAAATGAAGCTAAAGTTTTTGAAAGCCTAATTGTTACAGAAGTAACTAAATTTGATGCTTTTTATGAAGCTGAAGAATATCATCAAAATTATTATAACAATAATAAAACACAAGGATATTGTATGGCTGTGATAAATCCAAAATTAGAAAAGTTTATAAAAAAATACAAGACTAAATTAAAGAAGCAATAGACTTGGCATTTAAATTGTTAAGGAGATAAGATGGTATATATTAGTATATGAATAAAAAATACAAATTATTAATACTCAGTATTCTTTTTGATGGAATTGGAATGCTTTCTTTTGTAGTTCCTTTATTTGGTGAATTTTCTGATGTTATTTGGGCACCATTATCTGCCTTTTTAATTTATAAAATGTATCAAGGTATTGAAGGTAAAGTAGGAAGTCTAGTTAGTTTTGTTGAAGAAGCCGGTATTTTTGGAACCGATTTTTTACCAACCTTTACCTTAACATGGATTTATAAATATGTAATTAAAAAAGGTAAGAATGTTTAATTTTTTACAAAAAACTTTTTAAAACCCATTCTCATCAACATTTTTTTAGTGAAAAAATTCCAGAAGAATTTAAATTGTCCAAAAATGAAACCAACTAAAGGTAATGTAAGTTGGTAAATGAAGAAAATTAAAAGAATTCTAACTGGCCAGAATAACCAAGGATTTGTAGTGTTGTAATCTAAACCAATAGTTTCAGTTAAAGGTCTTACAATTAAAGTAGCGAAGGAGCCATTTACAGAAAATACTATTAAAATTAATAGCACTTGAAAATTGGATGTTAATCCCCAGCGTTGTTTTAATTTTTCCATTTTAAATATTTTCGGTACAAAAGTACATATACATTTTAATAATAAAAATAATCGAATAAAAAAGGTTAAATAGTTAAATTTGACCTTTTTTATATCATTTAAATTTTTATTTTCCAAAAAGTCCACCAAGCATACCACCTAATCCACCTTTCTTTTTATCACCACTTAATATCATTCCTGCAACATCATCAATTATACTTCCGTCACCATCAGCATCTAATAATTTAGTAATTAAACTTTGTTGATCATTTGAGGCACCAATAAGCATTCCACCTAATAAATCTCCAATACCATTTTGGTCAGAAATATCTTTTTGACGAGTTTCTTTTCCTAAAGCTCCCATTACTAGAGGTCCAGCAACTTTTAAAATGTTCATTGCAGTATCCATATCAATTCCGCTAGATTTACTTACCGCATTTGCAACCCTTTGCTCTTTACCTCCAAAAATATGACCTAAAATTCCAGCACCATCATCAAGCACATCTTGATTAACTTCACCACCGCCTAAAATGCTTCCTAAGTTGTCTAAAATTCCACCGCTATGTTTATCGTTACCAAGTGCACTTAATAATCCCGAAGCTCCTTCTGGTGTAGAAGCATTGTTTTTCATTGCCCCTAAAATTAAAGGTAAAGCAGTACTTAAAGCGATAGTTGTTTTCCCTTCATCTTGTCTAAATTGTTTACTTGCTCCACTAATAAGAGTTTTACCAGTGTCACTGTTTAAAATATCTAGTATTCCTGCCATTTTTTTGTATTTAATATTATAATTATTTGACCAAAATATAAATATTTTTTTTATTCTATATAGATTAATTTACAAAATTATAAAAAGGTCATTTATTTACAACTAAAATATTAATTTAGAGTTTAAATGGTATAGTATTTGTTAATAATTTCGCTATTAATTTAACGAGTTTTATTATGAAAAAAATATTTTTGATGTCTATATTTCTACTTGGTTTTATTTTAACAATAAATGCCCAAGAAATTTCTAAGAATGCAATTGGTGTTAGATTTGGTGATAATGATGGTTTTGGTGGTGAGATTTCCTATCAAAATCAATTATCAGAAATGAATCGCTTTGAACTGGATTTAGGCTACAGAAATCATAAAGATTATGATGCATTTAAATTAACTGGGATCTATCAATGGGTTTGGAACATTGATAAAGGTTTTAATTGGTATGCTGGTTTTGGTGCAGGTTTAGGTTCTTGGAATTATGCTAATAGTTACGTTGGAGATGGAAATGAGGGACTATTTATAAATGCTGATGGAAATATAGGTATTGAATATAACTTTGAAGAAGCACCGATATTAATTTCCCTTGATTTTAGACCCGAAATAGGTATTATAGGTGATTATGGCAAAGACACTAATTTGGATTTAGCACTATCAATTAGATACCAATTCAATTAAATTTATGGTTTTTTGCATAAAAAAAGCACCTCGAGTGCTTTTTTTATGCAAAAAAATGACATAAGCTTTATGTTTTTTTTATCTTTCAACAAATTTTAAAAGTTTTAGATGAAAAAATTAGCATTACACTGGCAAATATTACTTGGAATGGTTTTGGGTGTTTTACTGGGGTTAATAATGACACAGTTTGATGGAGGTAAAGAAATAGTGCAAGATTGGATAAAACCTTTTGGAAAAATATTTATTAATGCTTTAAAATTAATTGCAGTACCATTAATATTAGCTTCACTTATAAAAGGTGTTTCTGATTTAAAAGATATTTCAAAATTATCTAAAATGGGAGGGCGTACCATTGGTATTTATTTAATCACTACAGTTATAGCTGTTTCAATAGGATTATTATTGGTTAACATTATTAAACCAGGAAATTCAATTTCAAATGAAACACGTCAAGAATTAGTTCAAAATTATAGTGGTGATGCAGGAAAATATGCAGAAGAAGCGGCAAAACAAAAAGAAAGTGGTCCTTTACAAGCTTTAGTTGATATTGTTCCTGAAAATATTTTTGGGGCAGCTTCAGAAAATAAAAATATGCTTCAAGTTATATTTTTTGCAATAATCTTTGGTATTGGGTTAATATTAATTCCTGAAGAAAAATCAAAAGTTGTTAAAGATTTCTTTGATGGTTTTAATGAAGTCATTTTAAAAATTATCGACCTTATTATGCTTGCAGCTCCGTACGGTGTTTTTGCATTATTAGCGGCTTTAGTTGTTGAATCACCAAGTTTAGATTTATTTAAAGCGTTGGTTTGGTATGCTTTTACAGTTATTCTAGGACTGCTTATTATGATAACTTTCTATAATTTAATTGTATGGATAGTAACTAAACAAAAGCCATCAACATTTTTAAAAGGAATTTCACCTGCTCAATTACTTGCATTTTCAACAAGTAGTAGTGCCGCAACTTTGCCAGTTACTATGGAAAGAGTAACAGAACATTTAGGTGTAGATGAAGAAGTAAGTAGTTTTGTATTACCAATTGGAGCCACCATAAATATGGATGGAACAAGTCTATATCAAGCAGTAGCAGCAGTATTTATTGCACAAGCTTTTGGAATGGACTTATCTTTAGGTATTCAATTAGGTATTATTGTAACTGCAACTTTGGCAAGTATTGGTTCAGCAGCTGTACCTGGAGCAGGAATGGTTATGCTGGTTATTGTTTTAGGACAAGCGGGTATTCCGGAAGCAGGTTTAGCTTTAATTTTTGCAATTGATAGACCTTTGGATATGATGAGAACTACTGTTAACGTAACAGGAGATGCATCAGTAGCAATGTTGGTTGCTAAATCATTAGGGAAACTGCATACTCCAAAAGTAAAAGAGTGGGATGATAATTATCCTAAAAAATAATAATGAATAAAAAAGAGAAGTATTAATACTTCTCTTTTTTATAAAAACAACAATAGATTAGAAGTTAGTCCGTTAAAAATCTGTTTTTAATTTCTTCACTCGGAATCATACATGTATCTTTTTTGCCAAACCAATTATATCGATTTTTTGCAATATAATTATATATCCAATCTCTTATAAATTTGGGTAAAATTATAAAAAGATAAAGTAATTGATAACCATTATATAGATGCTTCGAAATTTTTAAAGCAGCTGTTGATTTTTCATAGATTAATCCGTTTTCAATAAGTATAATTGAATCTAAATTGAAAATTTTCATTGGGAACTGTAACAAAATTTTCTTTGCAGCGTCTGATTGAAGAGAGGTAAATATAAATTGTTTTTTTTTATCGTGTTTTAGGATAAAATTTACAGTTGAATTGCAAAGATTACAAACACCATCAAAAAGAATAATTGATTTGCCTTTAAAATTGTTCATAAAACAAAGTTACATTTTAAAAAATATAATTGTGTTTTAACAAAAAATTAATAACTATTTAAAGGAGCAATTCATAAATTCGTTTAAAACAACAAACCAAATGATTAAGATTGAAAAACTGCATAAATCTTACCCAATGGGAAAAGATTCTCTTCATGTATTAAAGGGTTTAGATTTACATATTAAGGAAGGTGAATTTGTAGCTATTATGGGTTCATCAGGTTCTGGAAAATCAACATTGTTAAATATAGTTGGTTTATTAGATACTCATGATGAAGGAAAATATTATTTAAACGGACAATTAATTGAAAATTTAGATGAAACAAAAGCAGCAATTCTTAGAAATAAGTTTTTAGGTTTTGTATTTCAATCATTTAACTTAATAACCTATAAAACAGCTGTTGAAAATGTAGCACTTCCTTTATATTATCAAGGTATAGGAAGAAAAGAACGCCAAGAAATTGCTTTAAAATATTTAGATAAAGTTGGTTTAAAAGATAGAGCAAACCATTTGCCAAGTGAACTTTCAGGAGGAGAAAAACAACGTGTAGCTGTTGCTCGTGCCTTAGCTACAAGTCCAAAAGTTGTATTAGCAGATGAGCCAACAGGAGCTTTAGATTCTGCTACATCAGATTCTGTAATGCAATTGTTAAAAGATATTAACAGAGAGGGAATGACCGTTTTTGTAATTACACACGAAGAGGATATTGCAGAACAAACAGATAGAATTGTTCGCTTAAAAGATGGTGTAATTATAAGTGATGAAAAAGTTAATAAAAATGTAAACGCTTAATTATGTTCGATTTAGATCGTTGGCGCGAAATTTTTCAAGCCATTAGTAAAAATAAACTAAGAACTGCTTTATCGGGTTTTACAATATCTTTTGCTATTTTACTTTTTACTCTTTTATTTGGAATAGGGAATGGCTTAAAGCATACATTTGAGAAACAATTTGCGGGAGATTCACAAAATTCAATTTATATAAATTCTGGGAGTACAACAAAACCTTATAAAGGATTGCAAAGTGGAAGGCAAATTCAATTTAGAAATGATGACTCTAAATTTATGAATGAAAAGTTTGAGGATGAAATTCAATATTTCAGCCCAAATATTCAAAGGAGCATGCAAGTAATCTATAAAGGAGAACAAAATAGATATACTATTAGAGGTGTTTATCCAGATTATCAACCTTTAGAATCTGCAGTGATTCAAGATGGAAGATTTTTATCGTATTTAGATATTGAAAATAGAGCCAAAGTTGCTGCTGTTGGAAGATTGGTTGAAAAAGATTTGTTTGGTAGTTTAAGTGCTGTTGGAAAAAATATTAATATGGAGGGGATTTCCTATAAAATTGTAGGAGTATTTAATGATCCAGGAGGTGACAACGATGAACGTTTTATTTATACACCTTTTACTACAATGCAAGGAATGTATAAACCTAATGATGAGTTAGATTATATAGGACTTACATTTAATCCTAAATTAAGTGTAGATGAAGCTTTAGCTTTTAGTAATTTGTTAACAAAAATGTTAAAAGAGAAACACAATGTAGATCCTAGAGATCAAGCTGCAATTCGTGTTAGAAATTATGCTGAAGGAACTAAAAATGTACAACAATTTATGACAGTACTTAATGTTATTATATTGTTTATTGGAATTGGAACTTTAATTGCAGGGATTATAGGTATAAGTAACATTATGGTTTATATAGTAAAAGAACGAACTAAAGAATTAGGTATTAGAAAAGCATTGGGTGCAACACCAAAATCAATTATTGGAATGATTATGATGGAATCCATATTTGTTACTGGTTTAGCAGGATATTCAGGTTTAATGTTAGGTGTTTTTGCTTTAAAAGCTTTAGGAACTAGTTTAGAAAAATATTTTATAATTAATCCAAGCGTTGAAACATATGTTGTTGTTGGCGCAACAGTGATATTAATAATTGCTGGAACAATTGCAGGCTATATACCAGCTAAAAGGGCAGCAAGCATTAAACCAATTGTAGCATTAAACGACGAATAATATGATTAAATTTTTATTTGATAAAGATACTTGGCAAGAAATATTTAGCAGTATTCGTAAAAATAAAATGCGAACTGGCATTACAGTTATTGGTGTAATGTGGGGAATATTTTTATTGGTAGTGTTATTAGGAGCAGCAAAAGGAGTTGAAAATAATTTTAATAAATTATTTGGAAGTTTTGCAACTAACAGCGTTTTTGTTTGGGCACAACAAACAAGCAAACCTTTTAAAGGGTTCCAAGAAGGTAAAAGTCTTACTTTAAAAATGTCAGATTTAGAAAATATTAAAAATGAAATTAAAGGTTTAGAATTTGTAGTCCCACGCCATCAAACACAAGCAATGGCAACCAATAATTTTAAATCGGGTACTTTCGGTATTTTTGGTGATTATCCTGAGTTAGATAAAGTACAAAAGAAAGATCTAGTATATGGAAGGTTTATTAATGATAATGATATAAAGGAAAAGAAAAAAGTATGCGTAATTGAAGAAGAAATTTACAAGCAACTTTTTGATAAAGATGAGTATCCTATAGGAACTTATATTAAAATTAACGATATCAATTATAATATTGTTGGTATGTATAAGCAAGGTCAAGTAGGAACAGGTGGGCCTCAAGGTAATATACATATTCCTTTTACTACATTTCAACAAGTATATAATAGAGGAGACAGTATTGGCTGGATGATGATAACTGGAAAGCCTGAATTTGATATTACTCAAATAGAAGCAGACATAAAATTATTGTTAAAAAACTTGCATAAAGTTCACCCTAAAGACGAAAGAGCTTTCGGTAGTTTTAATTTAGGAAAAGAAATAGCGAAAGTAACCGGTTTTTTAACAGGAATGCAATTTTTAACGTGGTTTGTAGGTATTGCAACTTTAATTGCTGGAGTTTTTGCCATTGGAAATATTTTATTAATTACTGTAAAAGAGCGTACTAAAGAGATTGGAATTAGACGAGCAATAGGTGCAAAACCTTGGGAAATTAAACGTCAAATTATATTAGAATCTGTATTTTTAACCAGTATTGCGGGTGCTTTAGGAATTATATTTGGAGGTTTGGTTTTAATGTTAATTGATGCTACTTTAGGGCAAGGACCAGAAGCAGCATTATCAAATCCTACAGTAGATATACCAGTAGTGTTAATCGCAGTATTAACATTAATTACGTTAGGTACTTTAATTGGATTAATTCCTGCACATACAGCTGTTAGTATACGCCCAATTGAAGCACTAAGAGAAGAATAAATATAAATAAACAGATTAGAAAGGATTACATAATAAAAAGAAAATCAACATTAATGAAATAAATCTTATCTATGTTGTGAATACATTCAAAATAAACTATAAGATGAATTTCATAGACCTTAAAAACAATAAAAAATAAACAAATGAAAAAAACATTAATTTTTGGAGGAATAGGATTGGCACTTATTGCTATTTTAGTCTGGTTTGGAGTTAAGAATAGCAAATCTCCAATACAATATGAAACAGAAAAACCATTTAAAACGAATATTGTTAGAAAAACGGTAGCTACGGGTAAAGTGGTTCCTTTGGAAGAAGCTGAAATAAAACCTAAAGTATCAGGAATTATTGAAGAAATATTTGTCGAAGAAGGAGCACAAGTTAAAATAGGTGATTTAATAGCTACTATTAGAGTAGTTCCAAATGTACAATCATTAAATAGTGCCCAAGGAAATGTTAAAACATCTCAGCTTCGTTATGATAACACTAAAATATTATTTGAAAGAAATAAAGGATTATTTGAAAAAGGTGTAATTTCTCGTCAAGAATTTGAAACTACTGAATTAAACTTTAATAGTGCAAAGCAAGATTTAAATAGTGCTCAAAATAATTTGGATATTATTAGAAAGGGATCCGCAGCAGGTATGGGGAAAACAGCAAACACTTATGTGAAAGCTGAAATTTCTGGTACAATTTTAGAAATCCCAGTTCGTAGAGGTACTCAAGTAATTGAAAGCAATACTTTTAATGCAGGTACTACTATAGCAACTATTGCAGATATGACAAAAATGATTTTTGAAGGGAAAGTTGATGAAGCTGAGGTTGGAAAAATTAAAAACGGCACTGTATTAGAAGTCTCTTTAGGCGCAATTGAAAAGAAAAAATATCCTGCTAAATTAAACTTTATTGCTCCAAAAGGAACAGAAGAGAATGGTGCTGTACAGTTTAAAATAAAAGGTGATGTAACTTTAGATGATGAATTTTTTGTTAGAGCGGGCTATAGTGCAAACGCAGATATTGTTTTAGAAAAGAAAGATAGTGTACTTTCTATTAAGGAAGCTTTATTGCAATTTGATAAAAAAACTGAGAAACCTTACGTTGATGTTAAAACTGGTGATCAGGAATTTGAAAAACGTGATGTGGAATTAGGAATTTCTGATGGGATTAATGTAGAAATACTATCGGGAGTTACTATTGAAGATGAAATAAAAATTTGGAATAAAACATCTAAAAAAGAAGAAGAGGAAAATGGCAATGACTAATGAGTAACTTTTTATAAAATTTAAAAGCGTTTTAATATCTATTAAAACGCTTTTTTTATATCTTTATAGAAATACTTTTAGAGATATAAATTATTTTGTTCATTTAAATCTTTTATGATTTTTATCAGCGGAAAATTTAAATTAAAGTAAGAAATTTATAGTATTAAAATTTTAAAAGCAGATAGCGTATGGAAAGTCAGTTAGTTTACTTAAGTGATTTAAACTTCAATTTAGATGTATGGAAAAGAGAATTGAAGTTTCAGGAAAGTGAAATGGATTATTTTGAAGAAAAACTAGAGCATATTGCAATTCGTAACCTTGGAAGTGATGTTATGGTGCAGTTAGAAGGTTTTCAAAATAAAATAATTCGTGAACGAGAGGTGATGGGTCATTTAAGACATAGAATTAGAATGAAGAAGAGAGAATTAGCACAATCAAAATTTGAAAAAAATGCAGAAGTTTTATTTCAAGAAAAACAGGTAATGTTAAAAGATGAAATGGCAACATTTGTAAAAATGCATTATGAACTGAAAGAAAGCATGATGGATTTTTTCTTAAAGTATCTATAATAAAAAAAGAGCCGCAATTTGCGGCTCTTTTTTTATTTAAATTGTTGGGAGATAATTTCTGCTTTTCGTGATTCTGAATAATCATAAAAACCTTCACCAGATTTTATTCCTAGTTTCCCAGCTTGTACCATATTCACTAATAAGGGGCAAGGTGCATATTTAGGATTTTTAAATCCGTCATACATTACATTTAGAATAGATAAGCAAACATCTAGACCTATAAAATCGGATAATTGCAGTGGTCCCATTGGGTGTGCCATTCCTAATTTCATTACTGTATCTATTTCATAAACTCCAGCAACGCCATTGTACAATGTTTCAATAGCTTCATTAAGCATTGGCATTAATATTCTGTTAGCAACAAAACCAGGATAATCATTAACTTCAACAGGTACTTTTTTTAAACTTTCTGAAAGCTTCATAATGGTTTTAGTAACTTCATTAGAAGTATTATAACCTCTAATAATTTCTACTAATTTCATAATTGGAACAGGATTCATAAAGTGCATTCCTATTACTTTATCTGGACGGTTTGTAACCGCTGCAATTTTAGTAATTGAAATTGACGAAGTATTTGTTGCTAAAATAGTTTTTGAAGGAGCTTCAGCATCTAATTGTTTAAATATTTTTAATTTTAAATCAACATTTTCAGTGGCAGCTTCAATAACTAAATCTGCATTTTTAACCCCTTCAGAAATAGAAGTGAATGTGGTCAAATTGTTTAGCGTACTAATTTTAGTAGCTTCAGTAATAATATCTTTAGAAACTAATCGATCTAAATTTTTGGTAATTGTTGCTAAACCAAGGTCTAAAGCATCTTGAGAAATATCAACTAAGTTTACAATGTAATTATTTTGAGCAAAAACATGTGCAATACCATTGCCCATTGTTCCAGCACCAATAACGGTTATATTTTTCATAATTTATATTTATAGTGTAATTTTTCCTTTTAAATAGGTGGATGCTTGTCCACTCATTTCAACTCGATTGTTTAAATAGGTGCATTTTAAAATGCCAACTCGTTTTGAAAGTTGAACAGCGTTTAATTTAGTTTTATTTAACTTTTCAGCCCAAAATGGAATTAATAAACTGTGTGCTGAACCAGTAACAGGATCTTCGTTTATACCAAGTTTTGGGGCAAAGAACCTTGAAACAAAATCTACTTTGTCCCCTTTTGAAGTGACTGCAATTCCGTTTGATTCTAATTCAGATAAGAGACTAAAATTGGGTTTTAAATTTGCAACAGTAGTTTCATCTTCAAGTTCAACCATTAATTTCCAAGTTCCTTTATATGTTTTTAAAATAGAAACATTTAATGCTTGTTTTAAAAGTATAGGCGTTTCAATTTCTTCAATTTCTTCAGAAGGAAAGTTTAGCGTATACCAGTCATCATTTTTTTTAACAGTAAGATTTCCACTTTTAGAATTAAAAACTATTAGTTCTTCTTCAAAATCTAATTCAGTATAAATTATGTGTGCTGCAGCTAGCGTAGCATGGCCACATAAGTCAATTTCACAAGAAGGAGTAAACCATTTAATATCAAAAGATTGTTCATTTTTCACAAAGAAAACAGTTTCAGATAAATTATTTTCTTCAGCAATAGCTTGCATTAAATAATCTGAGATCCATTCATTCAAAGGAATTACCGCCGCAGGGTTTCCTTTGAATATTTCATTGTTAAAAGCATCAACCTGATAAATAGTCATTTTAAAAATCGTTAATAATCATGTGCGCAACACGCAAAGATTCTGCTCCTTGTTCTAAAGTTACAATAGGTGTTGTATTATTATTTATTGCATCAGCAAAGGTCTCTAATTCATCTAAAATAGCGTTGTTGCTAGCAATAATTGGGTTTTCAAAATAAATTTGCTTTTTAACGCCTTCAGCATTTTGTAAAACTAAATCAAAATCACCTTGAACTTTTGGAGCGTCTTTCATTCTTACAACTTCAGTCGCTTTTTCAAAGAAATCTACTGCAATATATGCGTCACGTTGAAAAAAACGTGTTTTACGCATATTTTTTAATGAAATTCTACTGGCAGTCAAATTTGCAACACAACCGTTTTCAAATTCAATACGAGCATTTGCAATGTCAGGTGTATCACTAATTATAGAAACACCACTTGCATTTACACTTTTAACCTTAGATTTTACAACACTTAAAATAATGTCAATATCATGAATCATTAAATCTAAAACCACAGGTACATCAGTTCCTCGTGAATTAAATTCAGCTAATCTATGTGTTTCAATAAACATTGGATTTGTAATTAAATCTTTAACGGCTGTAAAAGCTGGGTTAAAACGTTCTACATGACCAACTTGACCTTTTACGTTGTGTTTTTTTGAAAGCTCAATTATTGTTTCAGCTTCTTCAACTGTTTTTGTTATTGGTTTTTCAATAAAAACATGTTTACCTTTTTCTATGGCTTCTTTAGCGCAATCAAAATGAGACAGCGTAGGAGTTACAATATCAACTACGTCTACTGCATCAATTAATTCTTGAATGGAATCAAAAGATTTATAACCAAATTCGGCTTCAATTTTTGCTGCATTTTCTTTTATAGGATCATAAAAACCTACTAAATTATATTTTTTGGAATGATTTAATAAGTTTAAATGAATTTTACCAAGATGTCCGGCACCTAAAACTCCTGCTTTTAGTATCATAAGAATATTTATTTTTAGATAAACAAAAGTAAGAATCTTTAAGCATTTATTCCTATTTTTAGCAACTCAAATTTTGTAATTAGTGAAGGATACACACAAACATCAAGGACTTAGAAATCAATTAGTAAAAATTTTAGAAGAAAAGGGAATTACAGACAAAAATGTGTTGACAGCAATTGCGAATGTTCCCCGACATTTATTTATGGATTCTGGTTTTGTAGATTTTGCGTACCAAGATAAAGCATTTCCAATTGCAGCAGATCAAACAATTTCACAACCATATACAGTAGCTTTTCAAACAGAATTGTTGGAAGTAAAACCCCATCATAATGTTTTAGAGATAGGTACAGGTTCAGGGTATCAAACTGCAGTGTTGATAGAAATGGAAGCAAAAGTATATACCATTGAGCGACAAAAAGAATTGTTTAAAAAAACAAAATTGTTTTTACCTAAAATTGGGTACAATCCTAAAAAAATAATATTTGGAGATGGCTATAAAGGTTTGCCAGAAAATGCTCCTTTTGATAGGATTATAGTAACCGCAGGAGCTCCTTTTGTACCAAATCCATTATTAGCTCAATTAAAAATAGGAGGTAGGTTAGTTATTCCTGTAGGTGAGGATGAACAAATAATGACGTTATTTGTTAGGACTAGTGAAAAAGATTTTAAAAAACATGAACTAGGTAAATTTAGATTTGTACCTATGTTAAAGAAACGAAATTAAAAGTATAAAAAACTCCTATTCAATAATAAATAGGAGTTTTTTCATTGAATTTATTTAATCTTGAAACCTTGTCCAATATTGTGTTCTCCCAATAATTGCAAAACCAATAAAACCTCTAACTTTTAATTTGTTTTCGTCTTCTAAAGTAATATAACATTTATATTCTTTTCCTGTTTTTGGGTCTAAAATTTTACCATTGTTCCACTCATCATCATCTTGTGATAAACCATTGATAATAACCATACCTTTTACGGGTTTATTTTTATTATCACCTTTGCATAAATCACAAATTTTGTCTTCTTTTCCTTTTTCTAAAACTTGCAAAACTTTTGCGTAAGCTTTACCATTTTCCTTATAAATTTCAACTATAGATTTTTCTTTACCTGTTTCATCATCAATAGTTTTCCATTTCCCAAAAATTGACTGTGCGTTACTTGTAAGAGTACCGAATGCTATGCAAGCAATTAAAATTAAAATATTTTTTTTCATCTTTTTATGTATTTATTATTTATTAATTTACTAATCATATTTTTGCATCAAATTGACCTTCCCATTTTCCTTGAACTTTTAAAACCTGTTCTATAACGTCACGTACACATCCAATACCACCTTTTTTATGAGAAACATACAATGATATATCTTGAATTTCTGGGGCGGCATCATTTGGACAGCAAGGTAAACCTACTTTTTTCATCACAGGATAATCAGGAATATCATCACCCATATATAATATATTTTTGGTTTGAATGTTGTGAAGTTTTGTGTATTCTTTAAATTGATCTAATTTATTGTGAGCTCCCAAATATATATCTATAATTCCTAAAGCTTTTAGGCGTGTGCGAACTCCTTCATTGGTTCCTCCAGAAATTATACACACGTTATAACCTGCCATTACAGCTGTTTTAAGTGCGTAACCATCTTTAATACTCATATTTCTAATCATTTCACCGTCAGGAAAAATAGTAACCATACCATTCGTTAAAACTCCATCAACATCAAAAATAAATGTAGTGATTTGAGGCATAATTTCTTTATAACTTTTCTGCATATGTTTTATGGATAGATTTGGTTAGCAATGTATAAATTTCTCGTTGATTTATAGGTAACATTGTTTTGTGTTTTTCAATAGTATTTGTATCATTTCTTCTTGCTGGCCCTGTTTGAGCTTCATAAGGTGAAATTTCACCTATTTTTGAAGCAGTTTCAAGTATCAGCGGTTTTAAAATTTCAAACGGTACATTGGCAGTATTACAAATATCATGCCCAATTTTATACATCACATTTACAAAGTTATTTACAAAAACTGCTGCAAGGTGCAAATGCTTACGTTGTTCAGAATTTATTTCATAAATAGTACTTGAAATTTCTGAAGCTAATTGAAATAATAATTTTAAATCTTTTTCATTTTCAGCTTCTAAACAAACAGGAATTGAAGAAAAATCTGGAATTCTATTTTTAGTAAAAGATTGCAATAAATAAAAAACACCTTTATTACAATTAGTATGTAAATCATTCATACCAATTGCTCCAGAGGTATGAACAACTAATTTGTTTTTAAAATTTATTTTTGAAGCAATTTCTATAACAGCATCATCTGAAACCGCAATAATATAAATATCAGCCTCTTTTAATTTACTTAAATTATTGGTAATTGAAGTGAAATTTTTTAAATGTTGAATTTTATCTAGACTTCTATTGTAAACCTGAATTAGATTTACAGAAGCATTTTTTAACAAATGTGTTGTTAAATGATATGCTACATTTCCACCACCAAGAATTACAATGTTAATCATGCTACGAAGATAAATGAATTGAAGCATAAAAAAAATTCCATCTTTTTAAAAGATGGAATTTTTAGTAATAATAATTTATTATAGATACTTATTCTCTCATTGCAGCTTGAGCAGCAGCTAAACGTGCGATTGGCACACGGAAAGGAGAACAAGATACGTATTCCATACCAACTCTATGGCAGAATTCAACTGAACTAGGTTCACCACCATGTTCACCACAAATACCTATTTTTAAAGTTGGACGAGCAGCTTTACCTTTTTCACATGCCATTTCAACTAATTGTCCAATACCTTCTTGATCTAACACTTGGAAAGGATCGTGTTTTAAGATACCTTTTTCAATGTAGATAGGTAAGAATTTACCAGCATCATCACGAGAATATCCGAATCCCATTTGAGTAAGGTCATTTGTTCCGAATGAGAAGAATTCAGCATGTTCAGCAATTTTATCAGCAGTTAAACAAGCACGAGGAATCTCAATCATTGTTCCTACTAAGTAGTCAACTTCTATACCTTTTTCAGCAAATACAGCAGCAGCAACCTCACGGATGATGTTTTCTTGCATTTTAAACTCTTGCATAGTACCAATTAAAGGAACCATGATTTCTGGTTTAGGATTAAATCCTTTAGCTTTTAGATCACAAGCCGCTTCTATAATTGCACGTGCTTGCATTTCTGTAATTTCTGGGTAAGTGTTTCCTAAACGACAACCTCTATGACCTAACATTGGGTTAAATTCGTGTAAAGATTCAACTTTAGCTTTTACAAGCTCAACATCAACACCTAATCTTTCAGCCATTTCAGCTTGAGAAGCAGCATCGTTTGGAGTAAACTCGTGTAATGGTGGATCTAATAAACGAATTGTAACACCAAATCCATCCATTGCTTCAAGAATTCCATAGAAATCTTCACGTTGGATAGGTAATAATTTAGCTAATGCATTTTTACGTCCTTCAACGTCTTCAGCAAGAATCATTTCACGGATAGCCCAGATACGATCTCCTTCGAAAAACATATGCTCAGTACGACAAAGTCCAATACCTTTTGCTCCAAATTCACGAGCAGCTTTTGCATCATCAGGAGTATCAGCATTTGTACGAACGTACATACGTGTATTTTTTTCAGCTAATTCCATTAATTTAGCAAAGTCACCATCTAATGTAGCAGTCATTGTATCTACTTTTCCATCATATACAATACCTGTAGTACCATCTAATGAAATAAAATCACCTTCTTTATACACAACACCATTTACAGTCATTGAAGATCCTGAAACAAATACACCTGCAGCAGAAGAGATACAACATTTACCCATTCCACGTGCAACTACAGCAGCGTGAGAAGTCATACCACCACGTTCAGTAAGAATACCTTCAGCAGCATACATACCTTTTAAATCTTCAGGAGAAGTTTCTCGACGAACCAAAATTACTTTTTTACCATCAGCAGCCCATTTCTCAGCAGCATCAGCAGAAAAAACAACTTGACCAGTTGCAGCACCAGGTGATGCAGGAAGTCCTTTAGAAATTTCTTTTGCAGCAACAACAGCGTCGTGATCAAATACAGGGTGCAATAATTCATCTAATTTATTAGGCTCTTGACGTAAGATTGCAGTTTTTTCGTCAATAAGACCTTGCGCTAACATATCTACTGCCATTTTTACCATTGCAGCACCAGTTCTTTTACCGTTACGAGTTTGAAGCATCCAAAGTTTACCTTCTTGAATTGTAAACTCCATATCTTGCATATCACTGTAGTGATTTTCAAGTTTTTGTTGTGTTTCATTAAGTTCTTGATATAATGAAGGCATAACTTCTTCTAAGGAAGGGAAGTTTTTAACTCGGTCTTCTTCTGAAGTACCGTTACGTTCAGCCCAACGTTTAGATCCTATTGTTGTAATTTCTAATGGAGTACGAACACCAGACACAACATCTTCACCTTGTGCATTTACTAAATATTCACCATTGAATTGGTCTTCACCAGTTGCAGCATCACGAGAGAAACAAACTCCTGTTGCAGAAGAATCACCCATATTACCATACACCATTGCTTGTACATTTACAGCAGTACCCCACTCAGAAGGAATGTTTTCCATTCTTCTGTAAAGTATGGCTCTTTCAGTATTCCAAGAATCGAATACAGCACAAACAGAACCCCAAAGTTGATCCCATGGATTTGTAGGGAAATCTACACCGGCGTGTTCTCTAATAACTGATTTATAACCTTCAACAAGATCTTTAAGATCTTCAACAGTTAATTCAGTATCAATTTTATATCCTTTAGCTTCTTTTAATTTGTCAAGAATAACCTCAAATGGGTTATGATGTCCTTCTTCAGCTTCAACACCCATTACAACATCACCATACATATGTATGAAACGACGGTAAGAATCGTATGCAAATTTTGCGTTACCTGATTTTTCAGCAATAATTTTTACTGTTTCATCATTCATACCTAAGTTAAGAACTGTATTCATCATACCTGGCATAGAAGCACGAGCACCTGAACGAACAGATAATAACAAAGGAAAAGAACCATCAGTTGGGTCAAATTTTGCACCCATGATAAGTTCAGTAGCTTTAACGGCTTCTTCAACTTGTTCTTTTATAACTTTAACCACAGCATCTTTGCCATAAAGATTGTATTCAGTACAAACTTCTGTAGTAATTGTAAATCCAGCAGGAACAGGTATTCCAATTAAACTCATTTCTGCCAGATTAGCTCCTTTACCTCCTAAAAGGTTTTTCATAGTGCTATTTCCATCTGCAGTCTTACCTCCAAATTTGTATACTCTTTTTTTTCCTTCCATTGTTATTATACTTTAATTTATTATGTTATTTTTTATTTTACGAGGGCACAAATTTAGGGAATTTCCTCTTAATCTTGTATGATTTATATCATTGATTTTTAGCACGAAAACGATTTAGATGTAAATATTTTAACTTATTTAATATGTAATAAGTAAGGATTTCATGAAATAACTACATTTATTGAATCATTTTTAACTTAAAATTCTTGACTTAATAATTCTCCAGAAAGTTGTAATAATTTTAATTCAGCATTTTTAGCATCATATTTAGCTAAGTTAAAGTTTGACTGTGCATTAAAAAGATTTACCTGTGCTTGTCTAAATTCTATAGATGTTATTTGCCCCAATTTAAATTGTTCTTCGGTTCTTGAAAAATTTCTTTTATTAGTTTCTACATTTTTTTCTTCTGAATTTAAAATAAATAAAGCATTGTTGTAAATTTCTAAAGCATTCGCAATGGAGCGTTCTAATTCATTTTCTACTTGTTCTTTTTGAACTTGTAAATTATCAGCTACTATTTTTGAATTTTGAATACGTGTTTTTGTATTTCCCCCATCAAATAAATTCCAATTTAAACTAACTCCTGCATTTAAACCTTTTGATAATTGCTCTGCATTTGTAAATGTAATATCATTATCATATTTATTGAAACCGAATGAACTATTAAAATTAAGAGTAGGATATAGGCCAGACTTGTTAATTTTTATATCAAAATTACTTAGTTCAATGTTTTTTGTTACTTTTTGCATTTCAATATTATGACTTTTAGCTTTTTCTAATAAATTTTGATAATCGAATATTAAATTAAATGAAACATCCATATCAACAGTGAAATTGGCTGTAACGGATCTTCCTAAAAGTAAATTTAAATCGCGTTTAGAATTTGCTAAAAAGCGTTGGGTATTTATATATCTGATACTATCATTATTTACATCAACTTCTGCATTTAATACTTGTAGTTTGGTACTTTGTCCATAGTCAAAACTATAATTTGCACGTTCTAATCTTTGTTTTGAAATTTTTAAGGATTCTAAAATATTTATAGCATCCACAGTTAATTGGGCTACATTATAATAGGTTGCGAAAATTTGCAATACTGAATTTTCTATAATAGCTTGGGCTTCGAGTTCAGATAAATTATACGTTTCTTTTAGCTTTTTATAGTTATAGGTCCTTCCTAAGCCATCAAATAATGTGTAATTTAATCCTATTGATGCATTGTATACTTTAGACTCAGCATCATTAATTTCAGATTTATCACCGCTTTGAGAAGTGAATTCACTTGAATTGTTATTATAATTTGCACCAGCATTAGCAGTTACTTTTGGTAAATAACCACTGTTGTAAATACTTGCGTTATTTTCAGCAATTTTCACCTTATTTTTGGCTATTTTAATACCATAATTATTTTCCAAAGCTAACTTAATAGCATTTTCTTTACTTAAAAGTTCTTGGGCCTGACTAACCGAAAAACTTAAAAATACAGCTATTAATACTATATTTTTATAACTCATTTTCTTTATTTTTTTGTGTAAGAATTTTTCTGTCAAGATACTCTTCGTGTATTAGTTTTAGTTCCAAATCTTCTGTTAAATCAACATCTGAATTCAATTGTTTTTCACTTTCATCTTCTTCTTCACTTTTCAATTCAATAATTGCTCTTTCAACTTCTTCTTTGGTAACTTTTTTACCAGTTATTAACCATTTTATAAAAACTTTAATATCATTTGAAACCGATAATAATAGCGGTAACATAACCAAAGTTAAAACTGTTGCAATGGCAATACCGTAGGAAATGGAAATAGCCATAGGTTTTAAAAATTGAGCTTGTCTGCTTTTTTCTAATAATAATGGAGCTAAACCTGCTACTGTAGTTAGTGTGGTTAATAAAATTGCCCTAAACCTTGATATGGAAGCTTGTATTAGAGCCTCATCATATTTCATGCCTTGCTTTAAATAACCATTAAATTTTTCAATGAGTACAAGTCCATCATTTACCATAATTCCTATTAAAGCTATAATTCCAAGCCAAGAAAGAATATTTATTGGGAAATCATGAATCCAATGTCCCCAAATAACACCAATTAAACTAAAAGGAATCATTAATAATAATAAAATTGGCTGTTCATAAGATCTAAAGGTAAAAGCAATTACAATATAAATAAGTGCTAAAATTATGAGTCCAACTTTTTTTACTGAAGTTATTGTTTTTTGAGCTTCTCTATTTTGACCTTCATAAGCAGCAGAAACGGTTGGGTATTTTGAAATAATTTCTGGTATTATATTTGTTTTAATATCATCTAAAATATCAGTTGCACTTTCCCCAGGAGATTTCATATCTGCAGTGATTTGAATTTCACGTTTACTGCTTAAATGATTAATAACAACATCTCCTCTTTGAATTTCATAAGTTGCAATTTCAGATAAAGGTACGTTTTGATTTGAAGGAGTTGTAATCCACATATCATTCAAATCTTTAATAGATGATCTATCTTCTTTTTTATAACGAACCCAAACTTTAATTTCATCTTGCCCACGTTGAAATCGTTGAGTTTGCATACCGAAAAACCCTGAACGAACTTGGCTCATAACAGTTTGTAAGTTTAATCCCAATAAATAAGCATTATCTTTTAGTCTAATTTGAATTTCTTTAATCCCAGCAGGATCATTATCTGAAATATCTTTTAACTGCGAGTTTTTTGCTAAAATTTCTTTCAATTCAATTTTAGCGGCTTTTAATTCTTCAATATTATTTCCCAACAAAGAAACGGCAACCGGACTTCCTCCAAAATTACCGCCAGATCCAAATGTTAAGCTTTCAACACCATGTATAATACCCACTTTTTCACGAATGGCATTTGTAATTTCGGGCGAAGAAAATTCTCTAGCTTCTCCGGGAAGTAAATTTACGGTTAAACTCCCATTTGAAGTCCCAGGGCCAATTCTCTTAATTACATTTTCAACTACTGAAATATTTCCAGTTTGTTTTTTTGTGAATTCATCGTTTATTTCCCATACAGCTACTTCAATTTTTGAAATAATAGAATCTGTAATCATTTCATTAGTTCCTTGAAGCATTTTTAAATCTATGCTAACTCTATCACTTGCAATTGATGGAAAAAAAGATGTTTTAACAATTCCTCCTCCAAGGGCTCCAATACTTAAAATAAGTAATGTGATAGGTATTGCAAATCCAAATAATTTATGTTTTAAAAAAAAACGTAAATAAGGGGCATAAAAAGTATCTCTAAAATAAAAGAGCCCTTTTTCAGCCTTTTGGTTTACATTAAAAAAGAAGGTGTTTAATTTATTTCTCTTTTTTTCTTTTCTCTCTAAAGCTTTAGAATGAGCAATATGTGCAGGTAAAATAATTAAAGCTTCAATTAATGATACAGCTAATGTTAAAATTACAATAACTGATACTTCACTAAAGAAGTTTCCTATTCTTCCATCTAAAAAGAAAAATGTTGAAAAAGCAATAATAGTAGTTAATATTGCTGAAACAATAGGAGGGATTACTTCTAATGTACCATCAATTGCAGCACGTATGGGAGTTTTTCCTTTTTCGTAATGGTGATAGATGTTTTCACCAATAACAATACCATCATCAACTAAAATACCAATTACAATAATCATCCCAAACAATGAAAGTACATTGATGGTTACTCCTAAATTTGCAGCAAAAATAAACATCCCAAAAAATGCAATTGGAATACCAAATGCCACCCAAAATGCCAAACGAATATTTAAGAATAATGCCAAGAAAAAGAGCACTAATAAAACACCCATTCCAGCATTTTTAATTAATAATTCTGTGCGTTGTTTTAATGCAATTGAATTATCACTAGAGATATCTATTTTAACATTTTTCTGTTGCTGGTTGAATTTAGTTATATATTCTTTTACATTCTCGGCAGTAGAAATTAAATCTTCGCTGTTGGTATTACTTACGGTAATATCAATGGCGTTTTTTCCGTTAAAGTATAACCTGTCGGGGTTTTCAGACCAAGTGTCAGAAACATTTGCAATATCACTAAGTCTAATAATATTTCCACTTGCATCAGCTCTTACTATTAAATTTAATAGCTCATTACCAAAATAATTTTTGTTACGAGCTCTAATTAAATAATCTTCATCATTGGTTTTAATATTACCACCTGAGATTAATAAATTGGTTTTGCTAATAGCATTTGATACCTCTGCAAAAGATAAATTATAGGCGCGTAAGTCACTTTCACGAACTGCAATTTCAATTTCTTGAGCGGGAAAACCAGAAAGTCTTACTTGAGAAATCCCATCAATACTTCTTAAATCGTTTTCAACGGTTCTTGCGTATTGTTTTAATGTAGCTAAAGGAATATTTTCTCCACTAACGGTAAAGCTAATGGTTGGTCTCATGGTTTCTATTTTAGCAATTATAGGAGGTTCCATGCCAGAAGGAAAGGAGGGAACTCTGTCTACTGCATTTTTAACATCAGCTAAAACAACATCAATATTTTTACCTTTTATAGTTTCAATATTTATGCTGGCGGAGTTTTCTCTGGAAACCGATGTAACTCTATCAACACCAACAATTCCTTTTAAGTTGTCTTCAATTTTTAGTACAATACCTTCTTCCATTTCTTCAGGAGAAGCGCCAGGGTAGTTTAAACTTATGGAAATGTTTTGTGAATCAGTTAATGGAAAATAGGATGATTTCATGGATAAGTAACCCGCTAAACCAAACCCGA
Organism: Lutibacter sp.; assembly: GCF_041562875.1. Classification (GTDB taxonomy): domain Bacteria; phylum Bacteroidota; class Bacteroidia; order Flavobacteriales; family Flavobacteriaceae; genus Lutibacter. The sequence goes on from NZ_JBFFOE010000001.1 coordinate 81,973, forward strand.
AAAATGCCAAAATAAATATATTTACTGCAACAGGAAATTTTATAAAATAGGATATTACTTTTTCCATTATTGTTTATTGTTTTCAGTTGAAATTTTAACAAGCATACCTATATGAGATCCAGGAACGGGTTTAGATAAAAGTATAGTTCCATTTGCTAATCCTTTAACAACAACCGATTTTTCACTCTCAAAAATTAGATTCACGTTTACTAAATCTAAAACAGAATCTTTTACGATGTATAATTTAGAGTTTTCAATTAACAAATTTCTTGAAACTTCAAATGCATTTTCCTCGGCTTTTGCTTGCAAGGCAATTTCAACATATTGACCTTCTTTTAAATCTTTTGAGCTTACTTGTATAAAAGCTTTAATGGTTTGTGTTGAAGCATCTACTTTTCCATTTATTCTAACAACTTTACCTTTCCAAGTTTTAGTTTTTTCTAAGTTATACAATTCAACTTGTTTGCCAATTTGTAGTAGATCTCTGAATTCAGATTTTATAGAAACACCTATTTCATAAACTGATGGATCTATAAATTCTCCTAATTTCTGACCAACTCTTATCAATGTTCCAGGATTTACTAACGATTCAGTTAGTATTCCATTAAAAGGGGCTCTTAAATTATATTTATTTAATTTAACTTCTAAGTTTTTAACATTGTAATATGCTGTATTTATACCACGACCTGAAATAAAGAATTTTTCTTTTTCTGAAGTTGTTTCTGGTAGTTTCTGAAGTGATTTTTGAGTATCGAAACTTAGCAAGTACGTTTGCCATTTACTATATTCATTAGGGTAATCTAATCTAATATCTGGCATAATAGCAGTGATAGTGTTAAATAAATTGCTTTTTTGCGCTTGTAAATTAGCATAAAACTCGTCACTATTAATTTTAATAATAGTTTCACCTTTGTTATAAGATGTTCCTTGTTTAAAATCTTTGGAAGTAGTTTCTAAAACACCTTGTACTTCAGCATACAATTCAATTTTATTTTTAGCAACTAAATTACCATTTGTAGTAATTACCAAAGGAATTGAGGTGTTGTTTACAGTTTCAGTATAAACAGTTTTTAAAATTTTCTCAGTTTTCGGTTTTGGTTTATTTTTATTGTTAATTAAATATTTAGCAATAAATATAGAGCCTCCTATAAGAACAATTGATAAAATTAAGATTATAATATTTCTCATTGATTTAAATTTGGGTGATTATATAATTAAATAGTGTGATTTTTTAAATTAGTTTGAATTTTGGTCATAACATTGATAAAAACTTCTTTTTCATCTTCTGTAATTCCATTTTGAAGCATTTCTAATGTGTTTAGCATTAAAGGTTTCATTTTAAGAAATAGTAATTTACCTGTTTCAGTAATTTGAATTAAATTTTTACGAGAATCTTTTTTTGAAGGAATTCTAGCTACTAATTTATTTTTCTCCATAACGTTTATAAGTCGTGTTAATGAAGCTTTGTTGCGATTTGTTATAAATGCAAGTTCGTTTTGAATAAGATTGTCATTATCTTCATATAATATTTTCAAAACAATCCATTGCTCTTTGGTTACTTGTATATTATTGTGTAGAAAAACATCTGAAATATGTATGTTTATAAGCTTTTCAGTTCTTCCAATCCAAGGCGCTAATGTTTTATTAAAATCAGAGTTGTTTGAATTGAAATTCATGTATTTAATTTTGATGCGAATATACTAATTGTTATTTATTAGTTGCATATGCAACTCTGTTAAAATTTAAATAAATTTCATTAAAAAAGAGACTGCTTTTAACAGTCTCTTTTTTAATGAAAGTAAAATTTAATGAACTCTTATTGGAGCATTAAGGAATTGTATGTTATGGGGGTTGAATTATTTGAGTATACCTCAACGTCAAATGAATTGTTATTGAATTCAAAGTTTAAAAGTTGTGGCATGTTTTTTATCGAAGGGTCTATACTACCTATAAATCTATTATTATTTAAGAGTAATGTTTCTAATTTAATAAGGTTACTTATTTCACTAGGAATTTCACCTTCAAATAAATTATTAGCTAGTGCAAGTTCTTCTAAATTAATTAGGTTACCTATTTCTGAAGGAATCAGACCAAACATTGAATTGTCAAAAAAGCTTAATGTTTTTAAATTTACTAGATTTTTGATTTTTGATGAAATTACACCAGTTAATTTATTGCTGCTAATTTGTAAAACTTCAAGTTTATTTAATTTATAAATAGATTCAGGAATGTAGCCACTTATTAAATTATTAAATAAAACGAATTCACTAAGATTTATTAGATTCCCAATATTAGAAGGAATTTCACCTTCAATTTGATTCATAAATAACTGAATTTTTTCTAAAGATTCAATAGTAGTAATTTCTTCAGGGATTACACCAGAAATTTTATTAAATCCTAAATTTAAATTTTGTAAAGATGTTAGATTGCTTATAGATGTAGGTAAAACGCCATTTAAGTTATTCATACTTAAATTAATTTCAGTAACAGTATTATTTTCTATAGTAATTCCATGCCAAGTATTTGGAGCGTCATTTAAATTCCAACGAGTATTCCAGCTTTCACCATTTGTTGATTTATATAAATCAAGCAAAGTATTTTTTTCTAAATCTGAAATTTGAGAATAAGTAAGCGGTGCTATTGTTAAAAAAAACAATATTAGTAGAGCTATTTTTTTCATTTTTCAGGATTTGGACATTAAATTTATTTAAATGATGCTGCTAATGTATATAATTATTTTTAATATATCTAATATAATTTACCATTTGTTTAATTTTCAATACCATTCATTAGTTGTAAGTGTTATTTTATTTAAATATAAAATTATCATCCAACTTCATATGAGTATAAAAATTTATGTTTTTAAGTAAAATAAAAATTAATTAAAAAATGAGGAATTTAGAATACAATTAAGTGAGTATCTAATTTGTTTAAAATAATAAAAAGTAATAACTAGTTACAATGTTGTTAATGTGTAAAAAAAAATCACTCATTTTGAGTGATTTTTTTTTAACTAACTTAAAATAATTATTATGATTATTGTGGTAAATTTACGGTTACAATATTTGTTATAACTTCAATTTTTATTGGGTTATTTTCAAAATCAAAGTTGATAAGTTTAGGTAAGTTTTTTATAGATTTATTAATAGTTCCAATAAATCTATTATTATTTAATAATAAGGTTTCTAAATTAGTAAGTTTATTTATTTCCACAGGAATTTCACCTTCAAATAAATTATTGGCTATTGTCAATTCTTTTAAATTTGTAAGGTTACCAATAGTAGCAGGAATGCTTCCATACATTGAATTATCAAAAACACTTAAAGTTTCTAAATTTGTTAAATTTTCAATTTCTGAAGAAATGGTTCCTGTTAAGTTATTACTACTTATGTGTAAAGTTTTAAGATTTTTAATTGTATAAACTGAAGTTGGCAAGTAACCGCTTAACATGTTATTAAAAAGAATTAATTCATTTAGATTTATTAAATTACCAATACTAGAAGGAATTTCACCATGTAACTGATTCATAAATAATTGAATACTGGTTAAAGATGTAATTGTAGTTAATTCATTAGGAATAGTTCCATCTATTTTATTAAATCCTAAATTTAAATTTTGAAGATATTTAAGATTACCAATAGAGGTAGGAAGCTGACCACTTAAGTTATTCATACTTAAATTTATTTCAACTACCGTATTGTTTTTAATAGTGATACCATACCAAGTATTTGGAGCTTCATCTAAATTCCAAGGCGTATTCCAATTGTCTCCATTTGTTGATTTGTATAAATCAATTAATGCATTTTTCTCAATAGATGAAATTTGTGAAAAAGCAAATGGTGAAATCACCATAAAAAAGAAGAATAGGATTGTTGCTTTTTTCATAATATTAGGGACTTTGGGGTTAATTATATTTAAAATCTATAGCTAATGTAATTAATTATTTTTAATCCACCAAACATTTTTAACCATTTACTATATATTTATTACCATTTATTAAAATATTTATACGTTTTGATTTATTTCGTGTTTTAATTAAAAAAAATGTTTTGAAATTAGAGTAGCTATTAGAAGGTTTTAAAAATCACTATATTTGTTGAAATATTAAAGGATTAGATTTTATGAAATTAGATATTTTAGCAATTGGAGCTCATCCAGATGATGTAGAATTGGGTTGTGGTGCAACCATTGCAAAAGAAATTTCTTTGGGAAAAAAAGTTGGAATTTTAGATTTAACTAGAGGAGAATTAGGTACAAGAGGATCTGCTGAAATTAGAGCTATTGAAGCTAATAATGCTGCTAAAATTTTAGGAGTTGCAGTAAGAGAAAACTTAGCTTTTGCAGATGGGTTTTTTGTAAACGATCGTAAACATCAACTTGAAATTATTAGAATCATTAGAAAATATAAGCCTAATATAGTGTTGTGCAACGCTGTTGATGATAGGCATATTGATCACTCAAAGGGAAGTAACTTAGCTTCAGATGCTTGTTTTTTATCAGGATTGGTTAAAATTGTGACTGAATTAAATGACGAAAAACAAGAAGCTTGGAGGCCAAAACAAGTATATCATTATATACAATGGAAAAATTTAGAACCAGATTTTGTTGTTGACGTTACCGATTTTGTTGAAATTAAGATGGATGCAGTTAAGGCTTATAGTTCTCAATTCTATGATCCAAATAGTAAAGAGCCAACTTCACCAATTTCAAGTAAGAACTTTTTAGATAGTATTAAATATAGAGCTCAAGATTTAGGTAGATTGGTAGGTGTAGATTTTGCAGAAGGCTTCACCTCAGAACGTTACGTGGCCATAAAAACTTTAGATAATTTATTTTAAAAAATGTTTGTAATAAAACAGAAATGTTTTACATTTGCATCCGCAATATGGTGGTTGTAGCTCAGTTGGTTAGAGCATCGGTTTGTGGTACCGAGGGTCGCCGGTTCGAGCCCGGTCTTCCACCCAAAATTAAAGGTCTGTTTTTCAGACCTTTTTTTGTGTTGTATTAAGATCAATTTTAAATATTGATTTTATTAAATTTAATAAATCAGTTTTATTTATGGGTTTGGTTATGTAGTAATTACACCCAGCACTTAATGCTTTTTCTTCTTCACCATTTTGAGCAAAAGCTGTTTGAGCAATAATAATGATGTCTTTATTAAAAAGCCTTATTTGGCGGGTAACTTCATATCCATTAATATCAGGTAATTTAATATCCATTAAAATTAGGTCAATATCAGAATGATTTCTAAAATGTTCAATTCCTTTTATACCGTTAGTTGCATATAAAATTTCTCTAGCTAAATTTTGAATAATTTCTGTAAGAAATAAAGCTGAGATATCATGATCTTCTACAATTAATATTTTTAGTTTCATTGCATTTAAAATTATGATGAATTTATTTAAATGGTTATTAATAGGTTTTAGAAACTTCTTTGGTAAGGAATTGTAAAATAAAATTCACTTCCTATTTCTTCTTCTGAAATTAACCCAATAGTACCTTCTAACATTTCTACATACGATTTTGAAATGGCAAGCCCTAATCCAGAACCTTCATACACTAATTTATCTTCAATATCTGCCTGAACAAAACGATCAAAAATGTGTGGTTGTCTATCTTTTGGTATCCCAATTCCAGTATCCTTTACATAAAATTCAAAGAAATTGTCACTTTTACAACAACCTATCTCAACACTTCCACTTGGTGTAAATTTTATAGCGTTTTTAATAAGATTAGTCATAATAGAAATTACTTTTTGTTCATCTGACAGTAATAAATATTCATCTTCTGTTAAGTTATTTTGTATTGATAAATGCAATCCCTTTTTAGAAGCTTCAGTTTCAAAAAAACTAAAAAGGTCCTCTAATTTTTCTTTCAAATTAAAGGTTGATTTAGACACATTCATTAAACCTGCTTCAATTTTAGAAATGTCCATAATATCATTAATCGTTGTCAACATACGTTTTCCACTTTTTTCTATGATATTGATATATTTTTGTTGTTTTTCTGAACTTAAATCTGGAGATTTTAACAGATCTGAAAAACCTAAAATACCATTCATTGGTGTTCTAATTTCATGACTCATATTAGCTAAAAAGGCCGATTTTAATCGGTCGCTTTCTTTTGCTTTTTCTAGTGCTTTTAGCAACGCCTCTTCATATTGTTTACGCTCTATGGAAATACTAATTTGATGCGAAATAATTTCTAACATTTCTTTATCTTTCTCTGTATAAACATTCGTATTTTTATAAGTCTGTATTACCAAAGCGCCTGTTACTTTTCCTTTTATTTTAAGTGGAACGCCAAGCCAAGCTTCTGAAATATCACCAACTAGTTCTATCAACTTATCTCTATCTAATTTTTTTAAGTCTGTGTTACTTAACAGTAAAGATTTACCTTGTTTAATAAGGTAACCTGTTACTGTTTTTTCAGCAGGAAAATAGGATAAATCATCCTTTTCATCTTCATAATAAGGCAAATGAATAGTGTCATTTTCTTCATTATATAACGCTACAAAGAAATTTTTTGTATCTACTAAACGACCTAATTCTTTTTGTATAAATTTAAGTAATGTTGGTAAGTCTACCTCAGTTTGCGAAGCATTTGAAATGTTTAAAATTATTTTTTGAATTATTTCTGCTCTTTTTCGATCTGAAATATCCGTTACAAAGGCCATGCTGCGATTTTCCAAAAGAGTTACAATATTTAAACTGGCGAAAAATTCTAAACCGTTTTTTCTTTTCAATAAAAATTCACCATAATAACTCCCTTTTTCTTGACTCTCTTGAAGTATTTCAGATCCTCTTGAAACCTCTTTTGTTGAAATAAGATCTTCAATGGTAAGCGATAATAATTCATCTTTAGCGTACCCAGTCATTTTACAGGCAGCTTCATTTACTTCTAAATATTGACCTTCGAAATTGGTGATAAAAATTCCTTCTGGTGCATTTGTTACATACAAACGATGTTTTTCTTCACTTTCTTTTAAAGCTTTATCGGCAAGTTTGCGCTGAGTAATATCACGTTGTATTCCAATAAACCCACTAATTTTTCCATTTTCATCAATAATAGGGTTGGCAGAGGCCTCAATATCAATTAGTTTTCCATCTTTACATTTGTTAATGAATTGAAAAGAGTCAATACTTTTCTTTTGTTGAATATTTTTCCAGAAATTGGTATAAATTTCTTCCGGATGAGTTCCGCTTTTTAAAATTCTTGGAGTTTCTTTTCCAACAATTTCATCAGGTGTATAACCGTATTTTTCAGTAAAAACGGGATTGATATAGGTTATAACACCTTCAACATCAGTCATAAAAATAATATCACTTGAGTTATTGATGGCTTTATTTAATTTAAGTAATGTTTCAACCTGTTGTTTAAATACGGTAATATCTCTGTTATTACCACGTTGTCCTAAATAATTTTTATCATCATCATATACAGGTCTGCAAAAATGGCTAATCCATTTAATAGATCCGTCTAATGTTTTTATTTTAAACTCAATAGGGTCGTGTAATTCTGATATATTTTTAGAAAAATGTTCAGCAACCAATGTTTTATATTCGGGAAGGGCAATATCTCTTAATAAGTCTTTATTTTTTACAAAATCTAGGGGTTTATATCCTGTAGTTTGTTCACAAATTGGAGAGTTATAAATATATTCTCTATGTTGATCTACCCAATATTCCCATTCAGACGAATAATCGGCTAACAAACGGAATTTTAGTTCACTTTGTTTTAAAGCGTGTTGTTGACGTTCTAATTCTCTATGCTGATAGGAACTCATTATAACAGAAGGCAAATGCAATAAATATTGTTCTTTTTTAACTACATAATCATCTGCACCAATTTTAAGGGCTTTAGCTGCTATAGTTTCATCTCCTTGACCCGTTACAATTACAATGGGTATAAATAATTTTCGTTCTTGACGAATTATTTTGATTATTTCTAAGGCGTTTAAGCCTGGTAATTTGTAATCAAGTAAAATCAAATCATATTCACACGGCAAACTTCTGTTTTTCGGCAAAATACCCAAAGCAATATCCCCATCTGAAACGTTTTTTATATGAATATGGGGAGCGTGTTTTTTTAAATAATGATTGGTTAATTCTACATCAGCCTTATGATGTTCTATATATAGAACATTTAATATTTTCTTGTATTTAAGTGTTTGGACTAATGTAAATTCTATTTGTTCAGGTAATAGTTTTTCATAACCTAGTTTTTTTGAAATATAATCATTAGCGCCTAATTTTAAAGCAGTTGCAACTACTTCTTCTGATCCTTTACTCGTGTAAATAATGATAGGAGTTTGAAAATCTTTGTTTCTCAACTCAGTTAACAATTCCATTCCGTTGCCATCAGGTAATTTTAAGTCAAAAATAGCGATGTCAAAAACTGAATCATCAGTAAATAGCGCTCTAGCCTCTGATAATCTTCTTACCACTTTTAAGTCTACATCTGGCCATTTTTTTTTGAGCTCTCTGCTTACCAAGTCAGCATCAAAAGAATTATCTTCTAGCAACAATATTTTTTTCATTCTCTAAAAATTATTTAAGGCAATTTATTTAACACATTCCAGTACAATTCTATTTGAACTGCCACTTTTAAAAAATTATCAAAATTTACTGGTTTCACAATATACGAATTTACTCCTAATTTATACGCTGCCTCAATATCAGAATTTTCTGCTGATGAAGTGAGTACAACAATAGGAATTGTTTTATAAATTGGATGTTCTTTCATTGTTTTTAAAACTTCTAAACCATCAACTTTAGGCAATTTTAAATCAAGCAAAATAACTACTGGGGTAGCTGTACCGTCTTCCCATTTTTTAATATATTTTAATGCTTCTTCTCCATCACGAGCAACTTCAATAGGATTTACTAAATTGCTGCTTTTAAATGCGCGTATCGTTAAATCAACATCAATGGGATTATCTTCTACTAATAAAATTGGATTGTTTTCTAATTGATTTTTCATAAGATAAAAATTTATTTTTTAAATTCTAAATAAAAACAGGTTCCTTTACCTAATTCACTTTCTGCCCAAATTCTTCCATTCATTCTATGCATTGCTTTTTCTACCATTGCTAAACCAATTCCAGTTCCTTCATATTCTTCAGGTAAATGTAGACGTTGGAATATTTTAAAGATTCTATCATGGTATTTCATATCAAAACCAACTCCGTTGTCTCTAACAAATATAAGCCAATGTGTTGAATTCTCGCTAGTTCCGATCTCAATTTGTGGATTTTTACCTTTACTTGAAAATTTTAGAGCATTATCTAATAAATTACGAAGCACTAATTTTAATCCATTAGTATCAGCCAAGAGCATAAAATTTTCAGAGAATGAAGTTTTAATTTGAATATTTGATTTTTTAATTTCACTTGATAAAAGTATCAAAAGGTCATTTATTAATGGCTGCAGTACTATATTTCTAATTTCAAATTCTTGTCGTTCCAAGCGAGAATAAGACAGTAAATCTTCAATTAAAATATTCATTTGTAAGGTTCCTGCCCGAATATTTTTTAAAAATTCTTGTGCTTCTTCATTCAAATCGTTTTTATACAGATCTAGTAAAAGTTTACTGTATCCATCAATTCCTCTTAATGGGGCTTTTAAATCATGTGATACAGAATAGGTAAAGGTTTCCATTTCAGCATTAATGTTTGCTAATTTTATATTAACGTTATTTAATGCTGTAGTTTGCATATTTAAATCATCAACCAAATTTAACAAAGCACCTTCACTAAGTTCTATTTTATGGGTGCGTTCTTTAACCAATTCTTCTAAATGGAAGCGATAATTTTTAAGTTCAAGTTCTGTTTTTTTACGATCGTCAATATCTCTAGTAGTTGCTAAGAAACGGTATTCATCATCAATCTTAATATATGCGATACTTACTTCGCCCCAAAATAGGTGCCCATCTTTATGTTTACAATGCCACTCAAAGGTTTGTTTACCTTCTGTTTTAGATTTTAAAAGCCATTGTATTGCTTCTTTTTCAGTATAAGATTCTGTATTTGCACTAAAATGTTCAGTGGTTTTTCCTATAACTTCACTTTTTTCATAACCAAACATAGTGCACATTTGTTTATTAACATCTAAAATTTTACCTGTTTCAGTATCATGAATAAAAATACCATCTGTAGAGGAATCAAATATGGTTTGAACATAATTTTTATTATTTTCAAGGGATTTTTCTATTTTTTTACGGGCCGTGATATCGTAAATAAAGGCCACATAAACTTCTTTTTCATTAAAATTAGAAAGTGTAATTTGTATATCAATAGGATAAACAGTATTGTTTTTTCGATGATAATTGGACTCAAATTGAATTTTTTCAGTTCGTTTTTGCTCTAAGGGCGCTACTAAATTCAAAAATTTCTCACGGTTTGTATTAGCCAATATATCAAGAAATGTTATATTTTGTAATTCACTAATTGAATAGCCACAATTTAGCATTGCTCCTTTATTTGCATGTACAAATTGTAAATTGTCTTTTAAGAAAATATAAATCTCATTGTTAGATTGATCAATAATATTTCCAAATTGTTTTACAAGCTCTTCAGTTTGTATAATATCCTTGCCAATTGACTTTAATTCTCGAATATAGATTTGATCAAAAGGTGGTTGATTGTTATTTTTAGATAGTGGGTTTTTAATAATGTTAACTAGTTTATCGAATTGATTTTGGATAAATTTGGCTGCATAATTTGATAAAAACAACAATATTAGAAGCATTGGAATAAAAACACCAATACTTATTATTAGACGATTATATAATTTGTTATTTAACTCTTTTTCCATTAACATAATCTCATTATCAAGATTGTCTAAATAGTCACCTGCACCTAAAATCCATTCCCATTGGTCAAATCCCATAATATATGACATTTTTGGATATGGTTTAGGATCATCTATTTTCATAAATTCATATTGAAAAGAGCCTCCTTCAGGAAGTTTAGCTAAATTCATTTCGGTTTCATATAAATTGATACCACTTGGTAGATTTAAATCAGACATCTTTTTGGGTTCTTCTAATTTTTTACCGTTAAAAAGTAATGCATTTCCATTGTATGTATTCACAAAAACATAGCCATCATTTCCAAAACGTATGCTTTCAAAGTACCGCAATACCTTTTCTTTTAATTGTTCTTGAGAATACCTAATAGAATCTTGTTGCGTAAATTTTAAATAGGTTATAAGATGCGAGACTTCTTCTTTTAATTCTCCTTTTTGATATTCTAGGGCTTTTTCTTTTAGTAAATTAATTTCCTTTTGAACGCTATTAATTTCTAATTTCACCTGTACCGAAGTAGTTATAAGGATAGCTAAAATTGAAGATGAAAGAATTAGAATAAGTGAAAACTGATAAACACTTAACCCCTTTTTTTTAAATAGGTTAAAGAAATAAGACAATAAATTATTTGCTGATATAAGTGTGTTTAATTTTTTCATTTTTTAATTTGTTGATAAATAGCGATGTTAAAATATTTTAGAAATTATTATTTTCTTTCATTTTTTTAATTTCTTTTTTAAGCTCTGCCATTCTTATTTCTCGCCCTACAAAAACTTTATTCAATTTGTCTAACTTTTTGTTTTTTTCTTCTAGTTCTAAAGTTCTTTTTTTTATTATTTCTTCTAAGTTTTTTCGGTAATTTGTAAGTTCTTTTTCAGCTTTTTTTCGCTCTGTGATATCGTGAATAGCTACCACTGCACCAAGTGAATTTCCATCGGCATCAATTATTCTTTGTCCGTTGGTAATAAAGGTTTTTGCTTTTTCGTTTTTGGGAATAATTGTTATTTCAGCATCTTTTACAATACCCTCTTTTAATGCCCTGAATAAAGGTACATCTTCATTTTGCATAAGTGTTATTCCATCGGGATAGTATAAATTATAGTGTTTTGCCCATTTATTTGCAGGAATTGATTGTTTTGGCAATCCATGAAACTCCACTGTTGCATTATTAAATCGGGTAAGAATTCCATTTTCATCACAGGAAACGATTCCTTCAGAAAGACTATTGAAAACTGCCTCAAGATATTTTTTTTCTTCTAATAATAATATTTCTGATTGTTTTCGTTCCATTTTTTGCTTTGTAATATCACAAAATAGCAAAGTCATATTCAGCATAAAGTCCATAGCGTTTTTTGCTTCTTCTTCCGACACAATAGGTACTTTTTGAAGCGCATTCATGTAAGTTTCCTCATCAAAACCACACTCATTGGCCTGATTACGAAAAAAATCTAAATCGGGTTCATCAAAAAGGAATTGTCCAGTAAAAAGATTACCTAAATGTTCACTGTCAATTATAATGGGAACTGCCACATCTACCAAGCCGTTTAAACATTTATAGGAATGATATTTCTCACCTTCGGCCATTTGTCTGGAAAGGATGGTATCACTCAGGATACATTTTTTGCAGCTTTTTGGATTCACGCGATGAAAATCAGTACAGATTTCCCTCCACCCAGATTTTGAAAGAACATTCCCTTCAAGATCAAGTATTGCAGTAAGAAAGCCTGTAGTTTTATGGAATAAATCTAATAGTATATTAATCCTTTCGGAATCAATTAAATCTTGTAGTTTATATTTCATATTGTTATTCATCTTAAGCTTATTTAAGTGAAAATAAATTCATTTACTAAGAAATTTAGGAACTCATTAAATGAATTACTTTTTATTTAACTATTTCCTTTTAATTTTTCAATTTCTTCTTTTAATTCTACCATTCTTAATTCGCGACCCACAAATAGTTTGTTTAAACTGCTTAGTTTTTCGTTTTTTTCTTCCAGTTCTTTTGTGCGTTTTTGCACTAGGTCTTCTAAATTTAATCGATAATCTTTTAACTCTTTTTCAGTTCTTTTTCGTTCGGTAATATCAACTGCTGCAGACACTAAGAATTTTTCTTGGATAGCTTCATCATTGAAAATAGAGGAGGATATTTCTGCTGAAAAAGTGGAACCATCTTTTCGTTTTAAGGTGTATGAAAGTCCGTGAGAGGTTCCTTCTTTTAGAATTTTAGCAATGTCTTTTTGCGCGCGTTCCACTTCAAAATCAGGGAAGAGCAAGCTGCTTGGTTGCCCTATCAACTCTTCTTTAGCAGTATAGCCGTGCATAGCAAGTAAACTGTGGTTACAATCTATAATTATACCTTTACTATCCACTAAATTAACAGCAAAAGTAATCGTTTCAAAGATAGAGTCTAATTTTTTTTGACTTTCCTTAAGCAACTTTTCTGTTGTTTTAAGTTCATGATAGGCTTCTTTAATTTCGGAAGTTTGTTTGTTAACAATTTGGGCTATTTTATTATTTTCTTCTATTTCTAAAGGTAACCACCTTTTAATCAGTAATATTAAAATGATGATGGCGGTTATCAAATTTAAAATTTTTGGAAATATTACAATCTGTGGTTGTGATAAATTGTTATAAACAGCTATGGGGAAGTACCCTGAGAGGGATGTAAACCAAGAGCCAAAATAAACACTTTCAAATAGTGACCTAAAGGCATCTAACGCCAAAATTATTAGCAATAATTTTAATAATTTAAAGGATCTTAAATTATTAATTTTATGAATGTAAAAGATAAATATAACTCCCCAAATAATAGCTATACACCAGTAAATAATTGGTGTTAATAAGTTAAAAAATCTTTCCATAAATATTATATTGCAAAGTATTGCTTTAGTTTAATTTATTAAATATACAATTTAATTTAACCCATAAACAATAAACAAAAAATAAATAGCTGATGATCAATTGAATCAAAATCTATAAAACGTCAGAAAAAGTGGGTTTATTTAGATAATTTTATAGAGCGTATTTATCACAGAACATAGTGTGTTTATAGGTTGATTAATTGGTTTTTAAGCATTTGTTTTATAGTGTTTTACATTGTGTGGGGTTCGTTTAAAATACAAATTTTGTGATAATAATTATAATAAATTTAGGTAACATTAATACTTGAAAATCAGAATGACTCTTTAATTTATAAAGAATTTGTTTTATTATTTTTAAGATATTTTTATGCTTCTGGGATAAATAATTTATATATTTTTATGCCTTAAAACAAAATTAAAAAGAATGAAAAACCTAATCTATATTTTAACTTTTATAATTACAACAACTGTAATAGCTCAAAATGCAACTCCTTTAGATGTTAAAAAGCAACAATTAAAACAAGCTTTAGCTTATGGTGATGATGCCGTTGCGGCTGCAAACATGTATGCTATTATAAGTATAGAAGGTCCACAAAGTACTTATAAAGATAGTTTGGCATATTTGTATTTTAATGCTAGAAATTATTCTTCTTGTTTTTTAGTAACGAATGATATTTTAAAAAATAATTCAAATAATTTAGAATTATTGGAAATGCAGGCTATTTCATTAGAATCATTAGGAGTCTATGGTAAAGCAGCTGAAGTATATGAAACTTTATTAACGAAGACTAATAATAATTACCACGCTTATAAATTGGCAGGGTTACAACTGGCTTTAAATAAATTTGAAGCGGCAAATGCTACCATTAAAAAAGCGAATCAATTACCTGATGATGGTAAAATAGAAGTTACTTTTCAAGTAAATAAAAACTACAATGAGAATGTTAATTTAAAGGCAGCGATTGCTTATGTTGAAGGTATTATAGCATTGAATTTAAAAAAGAATGCTGAAGCAAAGCTAAGTTTTGAACGTGCCATAAAATTATTTCCTGATTTTGTATTGGCAAAGGGAAAATTAGAAGCGTTAAACGCCATAAAAGAATAAAGGTAAACCAGAAAATAACTTCAGAAAATTATTTAAGTTTCTCAGCTAAATAAGGTGCCGTATAGGATTCAGAGCATTTTATGAGTTCTTCTGGTGTTCCTTGAAAAATAAGTTCACCACCTAATTTACCACCTTCTTTACCTAAATCTATAATATAATCTGCACATTTAATTAATTCAATATTATGTTCTATTACAATAATTGAGTGTCCGTTAGTAATTAAAGCATTAAATGATTTCAATAATTTTTTAATATCATGGAAATGTAGTCCAGTTGTAGGTTCATCAAAAATAAATAACGATTTACTTTGTCGAGTTCCTTTTACCAAAAAGGAAGCTAATTTAATACGTTGTGCCTCACCACCAGAAAGGGTAGAAGATGATTGCCCTAAGGTAACATATCCTAAACCAACATCTTGTAGTGGTTGTAGTTTTTTTGCTATTTTAGTTTCTTCATAGTTATTAAAAAATAAAATAGCATCATCAATAGTACAATTCAAAATGTCATTTATAGATTTATCATGAAATTTAACTTCCAAAACTTCTTTTTTAAATCGTTTTCCTTTACATGTTTCACATTCTAAATGCACATCGGCCATAAATTGCATTTCTATGGTAACTTCACCCTCTCCTTTACAAACTTCGCATCTGCCACCTTCAACATTAAATGAAAAATGTTTTGCTTGGTAATTTCTAATTTTAGATAACTTTTCTGAAGCAAATAATGTTCTAATATCATCATATGCTTTAATATAAGTTACTGGATTTGACCTGCTTGAACGTCCAATAGGATTTTGATTGATGAATTCAATGTGTTCAATAGTTGAAATATTCCCTTTAATTTCAGTGTACTGACCCACTTTTTCGCCAAAACCACTTAGTTGTTTTTGAATTGCAGGATACAATATTTTACTAACTAAGGTGCTTTTTCCACTTCCTGAAACTCCTGTTACAACGGTTAAACTATTTAAAGGAAATGAAACATTTATATTTTTTAAATTATGTTCTCTAGCGCCAATAACTTCAATTATATTTTTAGATTTTCTACGGTTTTTAGGAACTTCAATAGTTAGTTCGTTGTTTAAGTATTTTGCCGTTAAAGAATCTGATTTTAAAATTTCTTCGAAAGTACCTTCAGCAACAATTTCACCACCAAAAGTTCCTGCTTCAGGACCAATATCAATAATCATATCAGCAGCTTTCATAATATCTTCATCGTGCTCAACTACAATTACGGTATTTCCCAAATCACGTAAATCTTTTAAAACTTTTATTAAGCGTTCGGTATCTTTTGGATGTAAACCAATGCTTGGCTCATCTAAAATATACATAGAACCAACCAAACTACTACCTAAAGAAGTTGCTAAATTAATTCGCTGACTTTCACCACCTGACAATGTGTTTGAGGTTCTGTTTAAGGTAAGATATGTTAACCCAACATTATTTAAAAATTGGAGTCTGTTATTAATTTCAATTAATAAACGTTTCGCAATATTTTGGTCGTTAACGGTTAATTTTAAATTTTTAAAGAAGTCAATTAACTCATTTAAAGGCAAATCAACCAATTCACTAATATTTTTGTCTTGTATTTTAATATTATTCGCTTCTTCACGCAATCTTTTACCATTACAAGTAGTACATTTTGTCTTTCCGCGGTAACGAGAAAGCATGACTCTATATTGAATTTTATAACTTTTTTCTTCTAAATGTTTAAAAAAGGAATGCAATCCTTCAAATGTATTATTTCCATTCCAAATAAGTTGTTTTTGTTTTTCGGTAAGTTGAAACCAAGGTTTATGAATAGGAATATCAAAGGTGTAAGCATTATTGATAAGATTGTTTTTATAATCTTGAAATGAATCTGATTTCCACGGTAAAATAGCATCTTCATAAATAGATAATGAAGTATTTGGAATCACTAAATCTTCATCAATACCAATTACATTCCCGTAACCTTCACAAGTTGGACAAGCACCATACGGATTGTTAAAGCTAAATAAATGTGTATTTGGTTCTAAAAACTGAATGCCATCTAATTCAAACTTATTGTTAAAAGTAGTTTGTAAACCAGTTTTTATAGCTTCAATAATACATTCGCCTTTTCCTTCAAAAAATGCAGTTTGAATAGCATCACCCAAACGGTTATAAAAATCTTCGTCATCTTTTACAATAACCCGATCAATAACCAAGTAAAAATCGTGTTCAATTTCTGTTGAAATGTCTTCAATTCTAAGAACTTCATCTTTATATTTTATTCTGGAATATCCTTGTTGTGCTAAAATTTTTAATGTTTGTAAAACGCTTCTTTCATCAGGAATATGAACAGGAGAAAGCAACAGTAACTTGGTGTTTATTTCTAAAGTTTTAATATAATTTAAAACATCAGTTACGGTTTGTTTTTTTACTTCTTCACCAGAAATAGGAGAGTAGGTTTTACCAATTCTGGCAAATAATAACTTTAAATAATCATAAATTTCTGTTGAAGTACCTACAGTAGAGCGCGGATTGGTAGAATTTACTTTTTGCTCAATTGCAATGGCAGGAGCAATTCCTTTAATATAATCTACCTTTGGTTTGTTTAATCTTCCTAAGAATTGACGCGCATAAGAAGACAAACTTTCAACATAGCGACGTTGCCCTTCTGCAAACAGCGTATCAAAAGCTAAGCTAGATTTTCCTGATCCTGAAAGCCCTGTTATTACCACCAATTTGTTTCTAGGAATAGCAACATCAATATTTTTTAAATTATGAAGTCTGGCACCTTTTATAAGGATGTTTTCTTTCGGATTTAATGTTGCAATATTTTTAGTCATTTTGATTAAAAAAGTGAATAATTGCAAAGATAACTACAATAAATGAAAATTAATGTATTGCGTTCATGTAAAAAATGAGATAAAAACGAAATTGTAGCTAATAGTTAGAATTACAAATTTTATGTTAATACTTTGGGTAAAATTTGTAATTCTAATAAAAATAACGCATATTTGGCACTAATTAAACCCAAACTTACGCCTATAACACACAATTACTTTTTATAAAATTTTAAAAATACAGTTACATTTAAACCCTAATGTATTTAAAGTTATGGAAAGTAAACACACTACTGATGGCGTATTAGTCAGCAATTATATTCAAGGAAATGAGAGATCTTTAGAGATTTTAATTATACGTCATAAACAACGAATTTTTAGTTTTGTTTTATCCAAAGTTCAGGATAAAGAGATAGCAGAAGATATTTTTCAAGATACTTTTATTAAAGTTATAAATACTTTAAAAAGAGGTAAATACAATGAAGAAGGTAAATTTTTACCTTGGGTGATGCGTATAGCTCATAACTTAGTTATTGATCATTTTAGACGCAATAAAAGATTGCCTAAATTTAATAATACGGATGAATTTGATATTTTTGATGTACTAAGTGATGAAATGTTATCTGTTGAAAATCAAATAATTAGAGAGCAAATTTTAAATGATGTTCGCAATTTAGTTGAAGAGTTACCAGAAGATCAAAAAGAAGTTTTATTGATGCGTATGTATAGAGATATGAGCTTTAAAGAGATTTCAGAAAATACAGATGTAAGTATTAATACAGCACTTGGAAGAATGCGCTATGCATTAATAAATTTGAGAAAATTAATTGAAAAACATCAAATTATTTTAGTAAATTAAAAAATAAATATAATATAAGAGAAATTTTATCGTTATAAGTATTATAAACCAGATATTTATGATGAAACTTTACTCTCAAAAGACTCCCATGATGGAGCAACCTAGGAAAGAAATAATTCAATATTTGATTAGCTACTCGAAACAAATGCGAGTAGTTAAAACCAACAAAAGCGACTATATTGAATTACATTTGAATTAATGTTCTTTAAACCCACTTTAAACCGAAGTGGGTTTTTTTATTTTAAAAAAGATTTTCTTCCTATTGTTTTAGTAATTACGTCCTTTTCTATATCCCAACCTCGAGCAGGTGAATATTCTCGTCCATAAAAAATAATTTGAAGGTGTAATTTATTCCATAATTCTTCAGGAAATAAGCGTTTGGCGTCTTTTTCTGTTTGGGTCACATTTTTCCCATTGGTTAAATTCCATCTGTACATTAATCTGTGAATATGGGTATCAACAGGAAATGCTGGTACACCAAATGCCTGACTCATAACTACACTTGCAGTTTTATGGCCAACGGATGGTAATTCTTCTAAATATTTGAAACTTTGTGGAACCTTACCATCGTGTTTTTCAATTAATATTTTTGACAATCCATATATACCTTTAGATTTCATAGGTGATAAACCAGCAGGTTTAATAATTTCTCTAATTTCTTCAACTGAAAGCTTTATCATATCATAAGGATTGTCTGCTTTTGCAAACAGAATAGGAGTTATTTTATTAACCCCTTTATCGGTGCTTTGAGCAGATAATAGCACTGCAATTAACAAGGTGTAAGGGTCTTTATGTATTAATGGAATAGGTGTTTCAGGATATATATTTTCAAGGGTGTCAATTACAAATTGTACTTTTTCTTTTTTGGTCATACTTCTAAATAAATTAAAAAGTTAAAAGTACAAAGTTTATTCTTTTGTAAAAGGTTCATGAACTAATTGTTTTTATTTATGGATTTAACTTTTTAACTTTCACCCTTTAAAATTGACAACTAAGAACTTAAAACAAAAAATAATGACAAGATTAAAAGAAGGAGATTTAGCACCAAATTTTGAAGCTTTAGACCAACAAGGAAATACTATTAAACTTTCAGATTATAAAGGTAAAAAATTAGTATTGTTTTTTTACCCTAAGGCAAGCACACCAGGTTGCACCATGGAAGCATGTAATTTACGAGACAATTACCAAACTTTTTTAGCAAAAGGGTACGATGTTTTGGGTGTAAGTGCAGATTCAGCTAAACGTCAACAAAATTTTATAACTAAAAATGAATTGCCTTTTCCATTATTGGCTGATGAAGATAAAACAGTGATAAACGCTTTTGGTGTTTGGGGACCTAAGAAATTTATGGGAAGAGAATTTGATGGAATCCATAGAGTTACTTTTGTAATTGATGAAAATGGCATTATTGAGGATGTAATATCAAAGGTTAAAACGAAAGAACATACAAGTCAGCTATTGAAGTAATTAATTTAATAGGACGATTTTATAGCATTACTAAGTAGTTTATAAAAATTGCTAAGTAATTCACATAGATGATCTAGATATTCTATGTAAAACATCTAGATCTTATTAAGTACACATCTAGATGTTATCACCAATCTCTTTATTAGAATAAGTTTTCTATTAAGCAAGTTGTAATAACTACTAAACAAATTAAAAATTTTAAACAGTATAAAAATTTAATCTTATTATAAAAATGGTATTACCACTAAAAATTGTGAAGAAAAGAGACCCTAGAGATGTAACTAAACCAGTTAAATATTACGTTCCTATCAAAGCCATTTACATAATAGATTTTGAAGATTTAGTGAGAATAATATCAGAGCAATGTACCGCTACTGTGGGAGATTGTTATCTTGTTTTAAAGGCTTTAGAGCACGATATTAAAGATGCATTAAGCTTTGGCAAAATAGTACGATTAGGAACTTTAGGAAGTTTTCAAATTAGTATTAGTTCTCATGGTGCAGATACTAAAGAAGCTTTAAGTATAACATCTGTGAAACAAGGAAGGATATTATTTAGACCTGATAAACGTGTTAAATCTTTTTTAAAAGGATTAAAGTTTATGAAAGTAGGTTTTAAGGAATAGTTTTTAAGGATATGTGTTTTTGTAATTAGCTATTTTACATACCATTAAAAGGCATATTTAACACAGAATTAATCTATAAAATGCTTGATTAAGTTTGTTAACAGTATGTTAATATCTTTATGTTACTATATACTGTAAATCTTGATAGCTTTACTCCCCTTAAATAAATTTTTATATATGAAAAACTTTTACTTTAAGAAGCAGTTATTTTTTTTAGCTGTTTCAATTTTTTTTACCTCTTTTGGCTATAGTCAAGTACAATCGTATTACAACGATGTAAATTTAACTTTAACAGGAACAGCTTTAAAAGATGAATTAGCTACAAAAATTATTAGTACACACACCAAATTTTTATCCTATGATGGGGCTAGAGAAGCGTTGAAAATTGTAGATTTAGAACCAGGTTCTTCAACACATGTTTTGCTTTTATATGGTTTTAGTAATAACACATGTCCTTCAAGTACAGGAGATGATAATGATCATAGACTTAGAGATAAAAATAGTTTTGGAGGAGGTTCATCATGTGAATGGAATAGAGAGCATACGTATGCTAAATCTTTAGGATCTCCAAATTTGGGTACTTCAGGACCTGGGTCTGATGCACATCATTTAAGAGCAAGTGATGTACAACGAAATAGTAACAGAGGTAGTCTTAAATTTGTAAATGGCTCAGGTAATTCAGGATCAACAGGAAGTGGATGGTATCCTGGTGATGAATGGAAAGGAGATGTAGCTAGAATGATGATGTATATGTATCTTCGTTATGGTAATCAATGCTATCCTTCTGGTGTTGCTATAGGAAACACAAATTCAATCGACTCAAATATGATTGATTTATTATTAGATTGGAATGCACAAGATCCAGTTTCAACGTATGAAGATGTTAGAAATACGTATTTATCAAATACCTCAAATACTTATGGTCAAGGAAACAGAAATCCGTTTATTGACAATCCGAATTTAGCAACTCAAATTTGGGGAGGAACCGTTGCAGAGGATAGATGGAATACAACGCCTGATACAGAAGATCCAACTGCACCAACATTTTTAGTGGCTTCAAATGTAACGAATACAACAGTAGAATTAAATTGGGTAGCATCAACGGATAATACAGCGGTGGTTTCTTATGCTATTTATGTAAATGGTTTAGCATATAGTACATCAACTACTAATTCAGTAACACTTTCAGGCTTAGCACTAAATACACTATATAATATTACGGTATATGCACTAGACGCTGTAGGAAATACATCAGTAGTAAGTAATACTGAAACTATTACAACAACCAATATTATAGATGCCGAAATTCCTTCAACTCCAACAAATTTGGTTTCGTCAGAAACAACACAAACAGAAACATTATTAACTTGGACACCTTCAACAGATAATATGGGAGTTTCTGAATATCAGATATTTAGTGGTGTAACTCAAATTGGAACAACCACAAGCATCCCTTATACAGTTACAGGTTTAATAGCAAATACAACCTACACTTTTACAGTGAAAGCAGTAGATGCAGCAGGTAATATTTCTTTGGAAAGCAACTCAGAGACTCTTACAACATTAGAAGATATAATTATTACACCTTCAACAGGTGATAGTATCGTTTTTCAAGGTTATGAAGGTGCATTAAATGACACATGGACATACACACAATCACTTGCTTTATGTAATAATAATGGTGATGTTTGGGATATTGTTTCTAGTTTAGGCTCTATAAGTGCTCCTAAAACAGGAGCAAGCTTTTTTGGAGTTCAAGATTTAGAAGGGAATTGTGGAACTTCAGCAGGAGGGACTATTTCTTTTGATACCGTAGATATTTCAGTATATACAGATGTAAATCTTTCATTTGCAATGAATGTTGATGGTTTTGACGTTTCAAATGGGGATATAATTACGTATGAAATTTTTCATGACAATGTTTCACAAGGCGTTGTTACAGTTAC
>NZ_JBFFOE010000002.1:0-69827 GCF_041562875.1 Lutibacter sp.
AATTTAGAAATTACTTTATCTTCATAAGAAATCCATTCTTTTATTGCTGAAAACACATCATAATCATCCAATTTAGCAAATGTTTTAAGCGCTTCTAAACTAAAAGTTTCTTCAGTAATTTGATGATTTAAAAAATATGAAAATGCTTTACTTGCAGGTAATTTTTTACCTGCTAATGCTAATTCTTTTGCTCTCTTCAAAATTTTTCCTAATAATTTTTCAGCAACCAAGCCCGTTTTGTGCAAATATACTTGCCAATACATTAACCTTCTGGCTACAATAAATTTTTCAACAGAATAAATTCCTTTTTCCTCAATCACTAAATTATCATTTTTAACATTTAACATGGCAATTAAACGTTCCGAACTTATATTTCCTTCAGCAACACCGGTATAAAAACTATCACGATTTAAATAATCCAATCTATCCATATCTAACTGACTTGAAATCAATTGATATAAAAATTTACGATGATATTTTTCTGTAAAAATTGTAATTGCTAAAGAAAGTTGCCCTTTAAACTCTTCATTTAAAGCTTCCATAAATTTTAATGAAATAGCTTCATGATGAATTCCTGTAACAATACTTTGCTCTAAAGCGTGTGAAAAAGCCCCATGCCCAATATCATGCAAAAGAATGGCAATATTTAGTGCATTAGCTTCTTCTTCAGAAATTTCAATTCCCTTTACTCTTAAATTTAATACGGCTTTTTGCATTAAATGCATGCTTCCAATAGCATGATGAAAGCGTGTATGATGCGCTCCAGGATATACTAAATGTGACAATCCCATTTGTGAAATACGTCTTAAACGTTGAAAATAAGGATGATCAATCAAATCACAAATTAAAGTGTTTGGAATAGTAATAAAACCGTAAATTGGATCGTTTAATATTTTAAGTTTGTTCGATTTTTTTTCGTTCAAAACATTTTTTTTTATAAATAGTTTAACAAAGATAACAATATGGTTGATATAAAAATTTTATGGGTTGATGATGAAATAGATATTTTAAAACCTCACATTATTTTTTTAGAAAAAAAAGGATATACAGTTTCTACTTGTAATAATGGTGCTGATGCCATAGATATGTGCAATGAAAATAATTACGACATTGTTTTTCTAGATGAAAATATGCCAGGATTAAGCGGTTTAGAAACGCTAACTGAAATAAAAAGTAAACATACAAACTTACCTATTGTAATGATTACCAAGAGTGAAGAAGAATATATAATGGATGATGCCATTGGTAATAAAATAGCTGATTATTTAATTAAACCCGTAAATCCGCATCAAATATTATTGAGTTTAAAAAAGAGTTTAGATCATTCTCGCTTAATTTCAGAAAAAACGACTTCTAATTATCAGCAAGAATTCAGAAAAATAGCAATGGATTTAGCGATGGTAAATTCTTATGAAGAATGGGTTGATATCTATAAAAAATTGGTTTATTGGGAATTAGAATTAGAAAATATTAGCGATTCTGGTATGGTTGAAATACTAGAAAGCCAAAAACAAGAAGCAAATTCGTTGTTTTTTAAATTTATTAAGAAAAATTACCCAAATTGGATTCACAATAATGATGATGCTCCAATATTGTCCAATACATTATTTAAAAAAGTGGTGCTTCCAGAAATTAATAAATCCAATGGAACTTTGTTAGTAGTAATTGATAATTTACGCTATGATCAGTTCAGTATTATTGAAAAAACGATTACTAAATATTATAAAAAAGAAGAAGAAATTTCTTATTTCAGTATCTTACCAACAGCAACTCAATATGCACGTAATTCAATTTTTTCAGGATTAATGCCTTTAGAAATGGAACAAAAACACCCTAATTATTGGAAAAATGATACTGATGAAGGGGGTAAAAATTTATATGAAGAAGAATTTTTACAAGAGCAATTAAAACGTCTTAAACTCAATATTAAACTAAGTTATCATAAAATAACCAATCTAAAATCGGGAAAACAACTTGCTGACAATTTCAATTCTATTAAAGAAAACGATTTAACTGTAATTGTTTATAATTTTGTTGATATGCTTTCTCATTCGAAAACTGAAATGGAAGTTATTAAAGAATTAGCGAGTGATGACAAGGCATACAGGTCATTATCTAATAGCTGGTTTATGAATTCACCATTGTTAGAAATGATTCAGAAAGCGCAGAATTTAGGCTTGAAATTAATTATTACAACTGACCACGGAACCATAAATGCTAAAGTTCCTTCAAAAGTAATTGGAGACAAAAACATAAGTTCAAATTTACGCTACAAAACAGGAAGAAGTTTATCTTATGAAGATAAAGAAGTATATGCCGTAAAAGAACCTAAAGAAATTGGATTGCCTTCTATTTCAATAAATAGCTCATTTATATTTGCAAAAGAAGATTTCTTTTTTGCCTACCCTAATAATTTTAATCATTTTGTAAAATATTATAAAAATACGTATCAGCATGGTGGAATTTCTTTAGAGGAAATGATCATTCCATGTGCTATATTTGTACCAAAATAATATATTAATAATTGAAGTTTACAGTCGCATTTTTCAGAATAATTAACTTAATAAAACTGATAACTGATAACTGATAACTGATAACTGATAACTGATTTTGTATGATAAAAAATTACTCGTTACAACAATTACCAGAAATAGCTAAAGAAATAATTCAATTTTCAAAACATAAAGTAATCTTATTTTATGGAGAAATGGGAGTTGGAAAAACTACGCTAATTAAAGAACTAGCAAAACAATTAGGCGTTTCAGATATTGTAAGCTCTCCTACTTTTTCTTTAGTGAATGAATATCATTCGGAAAAAGGTACTAAAATTTATCATTTTGATTTCTATAGGATTAACAAAGAAGAAGAAGCCATGGATATGGGAATTGAAGAATATTTTTATAGTGATAATTGGTGTTTAGTTGAATGGCCAAATAAAGTTGAAAATTTACTACCTTTAAAGTCTGTAATTATTAAAATTACAACAAGCAGTAATCAACAGCGAACTTTAGAACTTAAAAATAATGAGTAAAAGTGTAACATCTCCATTTAGCAGACAAGAATTGCTACCGCAAGAAGAAACCTTAGAAATACAAAGACAAAAAGGAGAACTTGTTATTGGAATTCCAAAAGAAACGCATTATCAAGAAAAACGTGTTTGCTTAACACCTGATGCTGTTGGTGCTTTAACTGCTCATGGGCATAAATTTGTAATTGAAACAGGTGCTGGAAATGGTGCTAATTTTTCTGACAAAGAGTACTCAGAAGCTGGGGCAAAAATTTCTTATGATGTTAAAGAAGCTTTTGGTTGTCAGATAGTTTTAAAAGTTGAACCCCCTTCGTTAGATGAAATTAAATTAATAAATCCTCAAAGTACTTTATTTTCTGCTTTACAATTAAAAACACAAACTAAAGATTACTTTGAAGCCATAGCAAATAAACGTATTACAGCAATTGCATTTGATTATATTAGAGATGATCAAGGTGTATATTCAATTGTAAAATCATTAAGTGAAATTGCGGGAACTGCTTCCATCTTAATTGCTTCTGAAATAATGAGTAGAGACAATGAAGGAAATGGGTTGTTATTAGGAAATATTAGTGGAGTTCCACCAAGTGAAGTTGTTATTTTAGGAGCTGGTACTGTTGGTGAATTTGCAGCTCGATCAGCTATTGGCTTAGGTGCAAATGTTAAAGTTTTTGATAATTCAATCACAAAATTACGATGTTTACAACAAAATTTAGGAAGAGCAATTTACACATCAACCATACAACCAAAAACATTACAAAAAGCATTAATGCGCTGTGATGTTGCCATTGGGGCTTTAAGAGGAGTTAATAGAACTCCAGTAATTGTTACAGAATTAATGGTAGAACAAATGAAAGAAGGAGCTGTAATTGTTGATGTTAGCATAGATAGAGGTGGTTGTTTTGATACCTCTGAAATTACAACTCATAAAAAACCTACTTTTGTAAAACATGGTGTAATACATTATTGTGTTCCAAATATTCCATCAAGATATTCTAGAACTGCCTCAGTATCAATAAGTAATATATTTACACCTTATTTATTAAACATTGCTGAAGAAGGTGGATTTGAAAATGCAGCTCGTTTAGACCGAAGTTTGCAAAAAGGAATGTATTTTTACCACGGAATATTAACCAATAAAACTGTTGCAGATTGGTTTAATTTACCTTTTAGAGATATTAATTTATTGTTTTTTTAAAATGACTTTTAAACAACGTTTACCTTATTTTTTAGGCGGATTAACTATTGGTATTATTGTAGTAACTTTCTTTTTAGGAAAGAAAGAAACTACATTTGACTATTTGCCAAACTCTAGAGTTTTAAAAAATATTAGAATTAAAGCTCCTGTTTTTTCTTCTGAAGTTTTAACACTTATCAATTCTAAAAAAATTGACAGCACTGCTATTTCTCAAATTTTAAAAAATGGAGATGTTGATATTCGGAATAAAATTAAATTAGACTCTTGTACTCAATACATTATAAAAGGTTCAAGAGATTTGAAAAATATTACGCTAACGGTTATAAATTGTGAATCAACAGCTATCATTAAAAATATTGTTATTGAGTAGCAATTTCTGAATAATAATATTCTTTAATTTTTTTAATACTTTTAATTGTTTTTTGAAGCCACTTTAAATACAATTCACTTTTTTCAGTTTCACTTAATTGCCAATTTACGTCAGATTTTTTAAGCTTATCATTCATATTTTGAAGTATAATGGCAGTTGCAACAGAAATATTTAAACTCTCTGTAAATCCAACCATTGGTATTTTCAAAAATCCATCCGCATTTTCCATGACATCCTTTGATAAACCTCCTTTTTCAACACCAAAAAAGAAAGCTGATTTTTGTGTAATATCAAAATCTTGTAATATACAAGACTCATTATGGGGTGTTGTAGCTATAATTTTATAACCTCTCTTTCTTAAATCATCAATACATGCTAACGTATTATTAGTGTCTTTTTCTTTGAAAATTGAAAAATCAATCCATTTCTGTGCTCCTTTTGCAACTTGGTTAGAAGCATAAAACTTATATTTATTTTGAATTACATGCAAATCTTGTATGCCGAAAATTTCACAACTTCTAACAACTGCACTGGCATTATGTGGTTGATAAATATCTTCAATAGCAACTGTAAAATGACGTGTTCTTTCATCAAGTACTTTTTGAAATAAATTTCTCCTTTTTTCCGTTACAAACTGTTCTAAATATTCAATAAATTTATAATCTACCATTCAAATTTAACTTTGTTCAAATATAAAATTTTACTTTTGAATAAATTAATGATATGAACAAAATTGTAGTTTTAACGGGTGCAGGAATAAGTGCTGAAAGTGGCATTAAAACTTTTAGAGATTCAGACGGACTTTGGGAAGGCCATGATGTTATGGAAGTTGCTTCACCAATTGGTTGGGAACGTAACAAAAGTTTAGTATTAGATTTTTATAATAAACGAAGATCTCAATTACTTAATGTTTCACCAAATGAAGGACATAAAGCATTGGTTTTATTGGAAAAAAAATATGAAACTACAATCATAACCCAAAATGTAGATGATTTACATGAACGAGCGGGAAGTAAAAATGTATTGCATTTACATGGTGAATTATTAAAAGTGAGAAGCTCTAAAAATGAAAATCTTATTTATGATTGGACAGATGATTTGAATTTGGGAGATCTTTGTAAAGAAAACAATCAACTTAGACCACATATAGTTTGGTTTGGTGAAGAAGTTCCAATGTTAGATAAAGCGATAGAAATTACTTCAAAAGCTGATATTTTAATTATTATTGGTACATCAATGCGAGTATATCCAGCGGCAAGTTTAATTCATTTTATAAAACCAAAAACACTTGTTTATTTTATTGATCCAAAACCTACAATTAGAGAAAATCTGTATCCTAATTTAACAATTATTGCAGAAAAAGCTTCAATAGGTGTTGTGAAGTTAATTACTAAATTAATTGGCTAATCATTAAAAATAATTCCCCTTTAGATATTTGACTTCCAATTTCAATTAATTTAAAAACCTCTGAATTTCTATCTTCTGAATATTTTTTTGATGCTTTAAAATAATCAATGCTATCATCAAATGGATTTTTTAAAAACCAACTATAATCTTCTGCATTTAAAAAACTTTTATTTGTGTTATTCAATTTTATATAAATCCGGATCATTTCTTTTGAATTACATTTAAACAAATTGATGTCATATTCTGAAATGTGCTCTAAATATTCCGTTTTAGTTAAAACATCTTCCCAAACTACATCACTAAATAGGTTTAACTCTTTTTCAGCCATTAAAGCATTTTCCTTCTTTATCTTCGTCCATTCTTTAGCATCTATTTGTTGAGTTGCTAAGAATTCAGAAAATTCATGATGTAATTCTAAAAACTGCTCTTTTGTTAATTGTCTATATTTCATAGTTTCTCTTATTGCATAGTTAATGATTTGGCGAAGTCAACATAGTCTGCTATTGCTTCATTTGAATTCAATTCCAAAAAAAAACCGCCCAATTTGGGCGGTTTAAATATAATAATTTTAAATTATTTAGAAAGAATAACGTACTCCAAATTGTGCTTGCCATCTAGATAATAAACTAGAATCATACACATATGTGGATTTTAAATCTTCACTAAATGTGTAGGTTGGTGTTCCAGTACCATCAACAGTAACCCCTATTGGTTGTACTGCATCTGGTTGTTGAACTAATCCCCAATCTGAATTAATTAAATTTCCAAAGTTTAAAATATCCGCTGTGAATTGAATAGAATTTGTTTCAGATAATTTTAATTCTTGAATAAATTTAACATCCCATTTACCTCTCCAAGGAGCTAAAGCACCGTAACGCTCAGCATAATTTCCTCTTCTTCCACTTAAATAATCGTCTTGTTTAATAAAATTATCAAATGCTTCACCCATACTTGCTCCACCTGAAAAATTCATACTTCCAATTTCACTTGTAGTTGGCACATAAATTAAATCATTTAAACCAGAACCATCTCCATTAATATCACCAGCATACGTATAATTAAATCTTCCACCTTGTGCATATTCAAAAAATGTAGAAATGGTAGTTTCCCATTTATCGTTTGCTTCATATTTCCAAGTTTTAGAAGCTACACCAATAATTCTGTGTGTATCTCCATATTTAGAATATGCTAATGTTGCATTGTTTGAATTTCCTAAAGTTGGGTTAAAATCAAAAGCATCACCTGTTATTTCCGCTTCAATTGAATTTACATCTTTAGAATTTAAATAATTATAAGCACCCATTAAATACAATCCATTTTCAAAAGTTTTTTGAGCTTTAAAAGAAGCATTAAAAGTTCTTCCTTTGTCTGAATTTGTAAATACATACCCATTATTACCTTTATCTGTTGCAGTATAAATTGGTCTATTATCAACACCTTGTAAACTTCCAGTTGGCAATCCTAATCCCCAGTTTTGAACATGAGCACCGTTAATATCTTTTGTATATGATAAATCTGTTGTCAATACCGTTCCATCCTGTAATTTATAGTCTAATCCTAAACTATTTCTCCATACTTGAGGGAATTTAAAATCTGGGTCAACAACTTGATAATACCAAACATTCGGGTTTGCTATTTGGTTTCCTAACCATACAAATGGGAAACGACCTGTAAACAACCCTGTTCCTCCTCTAACTTGTAATGTTTTATCACCTTTAGCATCCCAATTAAATCCAAATCTTGGAGAAATTAAAAAATCATTATTAGGCATTTTAGTAGAGTTTAAAAAAACTGTCTCTCCCGTTGAAGGATCAATATAAGGTACATCTGGCGCATAAAAATTACCAGGAAAATCTATAACATCTTGTGCTTTCTTACTTGAATCAAAGAATAATGGTTTGTCAAAACGAACCCCATAAGAAACTTTAAAGTTCTCATTTACATTCCATTCATCTTGCATATACACTGCTAATTGACCCACATTTGTTTCTGCCAAAGTCCAAGAATCATTCGCATTATTTGTATCAAAAACATTTTGAGCATTTGCCATGGCATCCGCTAACATTCCGCTAGAAACACCAGTTCTAAATGCATTCATATCAGCAAAATCACCGAAAAATGCTCCTACATATCCTCCATCAGGATATTCTGAATAACTACCTGGTCCAAACCCATAACCATAAGCACCTAAGTTAAATGAATTGTCAAATTGAAATTTTTCAAATGAAAACCCAATAGTATAATTATGATTTCCTTTGCTAATATTTAAGTTATTAGTTAACTGAAATACTTTTTGATCTAACTTATTATTAATTGAAAAAGGCTCATGACCCGCAACTATATAATTTCCTCCACTTCCATCTTTAATCCTAAAAGCTGGCATTGGTGCAGATTTTGAAGTTCTAAAATCATCAAAATGAGTATAACCCACTTGTAATTTATTAGTTACATTATCAGCCAATGTAGAGTTTAACTCAACTAAAAAGGATTTTAGTTGATTATTTATTTGATAGCCTGAATTTTCAAATTGCAAAATTTGAGAACTAGGTCCTCTAAAACCTAACGCCGTTGGATGTGCTGGCAAATCTCTTGAAGCATCTAAGAAATTATAAACAAAAGACATACGGTTGTTTTCATTGATATTCCAATCTAATTTTATCAATCCTTTTGTACTATTAGATGCATGTGTAAAACCTTCATATGCTCCTGTATCATAGCCTATTCCTGCTAATGCAGATTGTACTTCTTGTAAATCGGATAATAATACTCTTGATTCATTAATACCCGTATTACCATCTCCATTATTTGGTAACCAAGATTGACCTAAATCAGATCTTTTGTCTTGTTCATAATTTACAAAAACAAATAATTTATCTTTTATAATAGGAGCTCCAACACTAAATCCAAATTGAGATTGTTCTAATTTTGGTACAGCTATATTTTGACCTTTAATTTTATCTCCTGTTAAATCTTGATTTCTAAAAAATCCATAAACAGTTCCAGATACATTATTAGTACCACTTTTTGTAACAGCATTTATAGAAGCACCTGTAAAACCCGATAAAGTTACATCATAAGGTGCTGTTGCAACAGAAATTTGTTCAATAGCATCTAAAGATACTGGTTGAGCACCTGTTTGTCCACCAGGAGTTGCAGCATCTAATCCAAAAGGATTGTTAAAGATAGAACCATCTAATGTGAAATTATTAAATTGATCATTTCTACCACCAAAAGAACCTCCAGAAGCCGATGGCTCTAAACGTGTAAAATCTGAAGCTGATCTTGAAATTGTAGGTAATTTTGTTAATTCTCTTTTTCCAACACTAGTTTCTGCACCCGTTCTATTATTATTAAAAGTAGTACTTCTTCCACCTGTAATAACAACTTCTTGTAATTGCTCGCTTTCAGCAACCATTTGCACATCAATATCTAAGGCACTACCTAAATTTAAATATACATCTGTATATTCAATAGTTCTATAGCCTATATAACTAATTGTTACAGTGTAAGGTCCACCCACACGTAAATTTGGTAATGAATACCTTCCGCCATCTAATGTCATTGTACCAGCAACAGTTCCTGTAGGAATGTGTTTTGCTATTACATTTGCACCAAATAAACCTTCGGATGTGTTGTCACTTACCAATCCTTGAATTTTAGAAGTTGTAACTTGTGAAAAACCAGTAACAACTGAAAGCATCATGATTAATAATGAAAGTAGTAATTTTTGTTTCATAATTATTAAAATTAAATTAATTTGTTAATTGATAATTTTTATTCGCGTCAAATATAAACAAAAAAAACTCACCATTAAAGTGAGCTTTTTTTTGTTTATTAACGAATTATTGTTAATTACTATTCTAACTAACTTGTTATTGACATTTTAGTTTAAGCCTCTAGCCTTTATCATTGGTTCAATTTTAGGAGCTGCCCCTCTAAAATCTTCATACATTTTTTCTAGTTCTAAGGTGTTGCCTCTAGAAAGAATCATATCTCTATAACGTTGACCATTTTCTCTAGTTAAACCTCCATTTTCCATAAAATAATCATAGGTATCATGGCTCAAAACTTCTGTCCACAAATAAGAATAATATCCTGCAGAATAGCCTCCACTAAAAATATGTGCGAAATAAGTTGAACGATACCTTGTTGGTACTTCTTTTAGCAATAAATGAACTGAATTTAATGCTTCCTCTTCAAAATTGTTAACATCTGTAATATTAGTTGTTGTTGAAATGGTGTGCCAAAGCATATCTAAATTAGAAGCTGCCAAAACTTCGGTTAAACTATACCCTTGATTAAAGGTACTTGCATTTTTAATTTTAGTAATTAGTAGTTGTGGTATGTCACTTCCATCTTTATAATGCAGTGCATAATTTTTTAATATTTCCGGATACAAAGCCCAATGTTCATTAAATTGAGAAGGAAATTCTACAAAATCTCTTGCAACAGAAGTTCCAGACAAACTAGGATACTGTTGACTGGCGAAAAACCCGTGTAAGGCATGTCCAAATTCATGAAACATTGTTTCCACTTCATCAAATGATAATAAAGTTGGTTCTCCTTCAGCAGATTTTGCAATATTCATAACATTGTAAATCACCGGTTTTTTGTTATATAATTTAGACTGAGTTACAAAATTATCCATCCATGCACCACCGCTTTTAGAGTTTCTTGCATAATAATCTCCATAAAATAAACCAAGTGGTGTACCATCTTGTTCAAATAACTCATAAGTTATTACACCTTCTTGATAGGTAGGAAGGTCGGTTCTCTTTTTAAACGTAATTCCATATAATTTTT
The DNA here is from genome assembly GCF_041562875.1 of Lutibacter sp. Taxonomy (GTDB): domain Bacteria; phylum Bacteroidota; class Bacteroidia; order Flavobacteriales; family Flavobacteriaceae; genus Lutibacter. Next base: position 10,807 of record NZ_JBFFOE010000002.1, read on the forward strand.
GAGCAGCATAAAATACTCCTTTTTCTAACACTGTATTTAGTTCAAAATAAGGTTTAATTTCATTTTCATCTAGGTCATATTTAGCTTTTCTGACTTTTTCAGCATAAAAATTCCAATCCCAAGGTTCTAATTTAAAAGTTTCTCCTTGAGAGTTTATCATTTTTTGAATTTCGGCACCTTCAGCTTTCGCTTTTGAAGTAGCAGCAGGAACCAATTTTGAAAACAACTCTAAAACAGCTTGTGGTTTTTTAGCCATGGTATTTTGTAATCTCCATGAAGCAAAATCATCAAAGCCTAATAATGTACCTTTTTGAGCACGTAATTCCACCATTTTTTTTATTAACTCTTTGGTATTATATTTACCCTCATTTGTTCTGTTCCAACCAGCTTCAAATAATTGTTTTCGTACTTCTCTATTTTCTAAATATTGTAACTGAGATTGTTGTGTGGTATTTGTAATGGTTAATAACCATGTGTTTTCTTTCGTATTATCTTTAATATTTGCAATCTGTTCAGTTGAAAATCCTGCAAGCTTTTTAATATCATGAATTTCAATGGTAGTAGCTCCATTTGCTTCTAACAACGTTTGATCGAATTTTGTGCTAAGTGATGCAAGCTGCTCATTAATATTTTTAAGTGTAATTTTATCTTCTTCCGATAAATTTGCTCCTGCAATACTGAATTTTTCATAGTAGTTTTCTACTAATTTAGTAGATTCAGCGTCTAAATTAAATTTTTCTCTATTTGAATAAACCGTCTTTACTTTGGTAAACAGCGTATTATTTAAATAAATTTCATCAAAATGTTTCGCCGCTAAAGGAGCAATTTCAGTTTGTATATTTTTTAAAGTATCGTTTGTATTAGCAGCTGTTAAGGCGTTAAACACATTATTTACTCTATCTAACATCTCATTACTTTTTTCTAAGGAAAGAATTGTATTCTCAAAAGTTGGTTTTTCAACATTTTCAACAATTACTTTAATTGCTTCTGATTGTTGTCTCATAGCTTCAATCAATGCTGGCTTAAAATGCTTATTTTTAATCTTCGTAAAATCAGGAGCAGCATAAGGCAATATACTTTCATTTAAAAAAGGATTATTGGACAAATCACTTTCCATTGAAGTATTTTTTTTGTTTTGATTACAGGATATAATAGTAACCATAAGTGTAAATATTAATATCGTTTTTTTCATTATTAAAAATTAAGATAATTATTGGTAAATTTAAGAATGCTTTATCAATTAACACTATAATTTTAATATAAAAAAAAGCCCACTTGAAAGTGAGCTTTTTTTATAATAATTAACTAAATTTATTAGTTACTTTGTTCTGCAATTATTTCAATTGGTAATTCTATAATTACTGCTCTATGCAATCTAATTGTAGCGTTATATTTACCAAGTCTTTTAATGTTTCCACCTTCAACTTTAATGAATTTTTTATCAACTACTTGTCCTGCAGCAGCTAAAGCCTCTGCAACATCACCATTGTTAACTGAACCAAATAATTTAGAACCATCACCAGTTTTAGCAACAATTTTAATTTCTAATTCTTTAATAGCATCCGCAATTTTAGTAGCATCTCCTATTAGTTTTTCTTCTTTAAAAGCACGTTGCTTTAAAGTTTCTGCTAATACTTTTCTCGCTGAAGTTGTTGCTAATACTGCAAATCCTAAAGGAATTAAATGATTACGACCATAACCATTTTTCACAGCTACAATATCATCTTTAAAACCTAAGTTTTCAACGTCTTGTTTTAATATAATTTCCATAATTCCGTCCTTTTATTTTAACATATCTGCTACATAAGGCATTAAAGCCAAATGACGTGCTCTTTTAATAGCTACAGATACTTTACGTTGATATTTTAATGAAGTTCCCGTTAAACGACGAGGTAAAATTTTACCTTGCTCATTTACTAAGTACAATAAGAATTTTGCATCCTTGTAATCAATATACTTAATACCATTCTTTTTAAAACGACAGTATTTAGTAATTTGTTTTGTGTCAATATCTAATGGAGTTAGGTAACGAACCTCACCTTGTTTACCTCCTTTTGCTTGTTGTTCTATAGACATAGCTTATTTTTTAGATGCGTTATTTCTTAGTCTTCTTTTTTCAGCCCAAGCAATAGCATGTTTATCTAACTTTACAGTTAAATAACGCATAACGCTATCATCTCTTCTAAATTCAAGTTCAAATGGAGTTATAGTTTCTCCACTAACTTTGTATTCAAATAAGTGATAAAATCCACTTTTTTTGTTTTGGATTGCATAAGCTAATTTTTTTAGCCCCCAATCTTCTTTTGATATCATTTCGGCACCTTTAGAAACAAGATAGTCGTTAAACTTCTGTACTGTTTCCTTTATCTGAACTTCAGATAAAACGGGATTCAAAATGAAAACAGTTTCGTAATGATTCATAATTAAAAATTTAAGTTTTTACTTTAAGGGTGCAAATATACTGTTATTTACTTAATTGACAAGTGATTTTTAAAGTTATTTTAGTGAAAGTAAAATCGCTATAATTCAGCTTTGTAAACACTATTTTTAACATATAAATTTTGGTTTCATTCTTATATTAATAATTATCCACATCAATATTAAATTTAATTGGGCGAAATTCTTTTACAGCCTGAAAGGAATTCTTTACCCTTAAAATATTATTTTTAGTTACTGTAAGCGATTGTTTTTGTGGAATTTTAATAATTAAAGTTCTAATGTAATAATTTCTAATCTTAGCTATTGAAGGTGTTGAAGGCCCTAATACAAATTCACCAAAAATACTTATTAAAGACTTCCCTAGCCAATGCGCGCCCTCATCAACTCTATTAAAATCTTTATGGCGTAACGTTATTTTTATCAATCTATAAAATGGAGGATATTGATATTGCCAACGTTCATCTAATTGTTCTTTATACATTTCTTCAAAAGAATTGGTAGAAACTTGTTGTAATATTTGATGAAATGGATTAAAAGTTTGAATGGCTACTTTTCCTCTTTTTTTAACGCGTCCTGCCCTACCTGAAACTTGTACCATTAATTGATAACTTCGCTCGTGTGCTCTAAAATCTGGAAAGTTTAACATGGTATCAGCATTCATAATTCCAACTAACGAAACATTTGCAAAATCTAAGCCTTTTGATAACATTTGTGTACCAACTAAAATATCTATTTCCTGCGCTTCAAACTGCCCAATTATTTTTTGATAGCCATATTTACCACGAGTTGTGTCTAAATCCATTCTTCCAATTTTAGCATCTGGAAAAAGTTCTTCTAATTCTATTTCAATTTGCTCGGTACCAAAACCTTTAGAATTTAATTTTTCGCTTCCACAAGCACCACAATTATGCTGCATTGCTTTTTTATAGCCACAATAATGGCAACGTAATTCTTTTCGGTAACTATGAAATGTTAAACTTACATCGCACTGCGGACATTGCGGTGATACACCACACGTTTCACATTCAATTACAGGTGCATATCCTCTCCTATTTTGAAATAAAATAACTTGCTCTTTATTATCTATAGCATCCGTAATCATTTCAAGTAAACGGTCTGAAAAATGACCTTTCATTCTTTTTTTTCGATGCTTTTCTTTTATATCAACTAGCTCAATTTCAGGCAATAAAACATCTCCATAACGTCTATTTAATTCAACAAAACCATATTTACCTTGTTGTGCATTGTAAAAAGTTTCTATACAAGGAGTTGCTGAACCTAATAAAACGTTGGCTTTATGTTGGTTTGCTAATACAATTGCTGCATCACGTGCATGGTATCTTGGTGCTGGATCATATTGTTTAAATGAAGGTTCGTGTTCTTCATCAACTATAATTAAACCTAAGTTTGAAAATGGCAAAAACATAGATGAACGTGCCCCTAAAATTAGCTGTGCTTTTTGTTTATTTTCTAATACATTATTCCATACTTCAACACGTTCATTCATAGAATATTTTGAATGAAATACAGATAAATATTCTCCAAAATAATATTGTAATCTTTCAATTAACTGCGTAGTTAAAGCAATCTCTGGCAATAAATAGAGCACTTGTTTATTAGTGTCAAGTAATTCTTTAATTAATTTTACGTATATCTCTGTTTTACCACTACTTGTAACACCTTTTAATAATGTAGTTTGTTTTGTTTTAAACGTTGTTTTAATAGCATTATACGCAACTTCTTGAGGTTCAGTTAATTCTTTTAATCCTGATGAATTTCCTTCAAAATTAATTCGATCTTTTTGAATAAAATAGATTTCAAAAACTCCTTTATCAACTAGTGATTTTATAACTGCTGCTGAAGAATTTGAAGACTCTTGAAGCTTCTCTGCTTTTATTGGTTTTCTTGAAGCAATTAATTGAAAATAGGTTAAAACTACATCGCGTTGTTTTTTTGCTCTACTTAAGATTTCTAATAATTCAGCTAATTTTTCATTTGAATTCCATAAGTCTGATAAACGAATGTATTTTATGAGTTTTGGCTTATATTGCTCATAAATTTGTTCTTTAACGAATATTACATTTTTCTCAATTAATGCTTTAATAATTGGAAAAACACCTTTCTTCCCTAGTATTTCAATAACTTGAAAAATTGATAGCCTAGATTGATGTTGTAACGCTTCGTAAATCAAAAATTCTTCATCTGAAAGCATTTCTTCTTTCGAAAAACTTTGAACCAATTCAATTTCTGTTTCGCTTTCTAATAAAAAAGCAGAAGGCAATGCTGCTCTAAAAACTTCACCCAAAGAACACATATAATAATCAGAAATCCATTCCCAATGTTTTAATTGAATTTCATTTACAATAGGTGTTTCATCTAATATTTGATGAATCTCTTTTGCTTCATAACCAATAGGCGCTTCACTATGAATACTGTAAACTAAAGCTGTATATACTTTTGATTTTCCAAACTCTACAGCAACACGCATTCCTTTTTTTAAGAATGTAGCTTCAGCTTCTGTTATTTTATAAGTAAATAACTTTTGTAGTGGAATGGGTAATATGACGTTTATATAATTAATAACTTTTGAATAAATAATGAAATGAATTGATTGTCCAAAAATAATTAATTGAGCATGTTAAATGCATAAAAATCTTATTTTTAATTAAAAATATTTTAATATACTGATTGTCAATTACTTAAAAACATTTTTAATTTTTGGCACGTTGTTTGTAATTGTGAGTTTGTATAATACAGTATGAACCTTTAAAACTCTTAATTATGAAAAACAAGATATTAGTATTCGCAACATTTATATTTGTAAGCATCACTACATTTGCTTCAACAAATACTTCAACAGATAACCGTTATTATAATGATTATGGTGATTCATTCACTTTTGTTGAACGAGGTATAACCTTTTCAGTTTTTCAAAATGGAGAATTTGATTTTTATATTAATCAACACAATGGCGTAAATATTGGCTATCAAAGTAAAAGTATAAACATTAGTTTTAATTCAGGTTATAACTATGACGCATATGTACAATATGATAATTATGGCGCTATTATTCAAATTGAAGATATTCCAATTTATTATGATTATTATGGTCGTGTAGACAGAATTGGAAACATAAATCTTAATTATCAATACGGAAGATTGGCACGTTTAGGTGGATTATATGTTCACTATAATAATTATGGCTCTTATTCTCATTGTTCTGGATATATAAATACTTATAACCGTAATTATGTATATCATCCTTATCATAATTATTTTGCAAGACCATTTTTTGAATATAGAGTAGTAAGCTATAAACCTTATAGAAACCATTACAACCCAAACAGATACGTTTATAATAGAGATCATTCAAAAAATAATTATTATAATTCAGGTAATAAAAGAACAAATAATAATACAAGACAACGTGTAGCTACTCAAAATGTTCCAAAAAGAAGTAGTGATAATATTGCAAGATCTGATAGAAATAATACAAGATCATATAGTAGTAATAGAACAACAGGAACAACTAGAGATTCTCGTGATCGTTCAACAAATAGTTCAACTAGAAGAAATACAACAGAAACAAGAGATTCTAGAAACTCAAGAACAAATACTAAAAGTTCTCCAGAAAAATCAGTACAACAAAAACGTACTGTAACTGAAAACAGACCTGATAGAGTTCAAGAAAAAAGAAGTACACCAGTAACCTCAAAAAGAACTGAAATTTCTAAAAACAGAAGCAAAAAGGTAAATACTCGCAAACCTGCAACAACAGCAAAAGAAAGAAAACCTGCGAATAGAGAAAATAGCAGTAATGAAAATACAAGAAAAAGGAGAGGTTAATAAATTGATTTAGTTAGTTTTAAAAAAAGCTTTACAGAAATGTAAAGCTTTTTTTATATCAATTAATTTAAGAAGTAACAATTATAAAAGTTTATTCTTTTTTGCTTTTTTACTTCCTGCATACATATCATATCTCACAAATTTACAATCCAAATCTCCATTTTTCACAGGGATTTTTCTTGAAGTTCGCAAACCTACGTACTTTAAAGCTTCCATATCTGAAGTTATAAACCAAACAGTAGAATCTGGATATCCATTTTTAAGTGTATCACCAATTTTTTTATAAAACTCTTGAACATCAACATTTAATCGTTCACCATAAGGTGGATTAAATAAAATGGTTGTTTGCCCAAATACTTCTTTCATTGAATTAAAGAAATTCACGTGATGTATTCCTATAAATTCTTCTAAATTTGCATTTTTAACATTCTCTTTTGCCTTAACAACTGCAGATGGCGCTTTATCAAAACCCATTATTTTAAAATGAGAACTTCTAATTTTTTTCAATAAAGATTCTTGAATGGTAAAGAATAAATCTTCATCATAATCCTCCCATTTCTCAAAACCAAACTCTTTTCTATTAATATTTGCGGGTATATTATTAGCAATCATAGCAGCTTCAATTAAAATGGTACCAGAACCACACATAGGGTCAATAAAATTACATTCACCTGTATATCCTGAAAGTAACACCAAACCAGCAGCCAAAACTTCATTTATTGGTGCAATATTAGTTGAAGTTCTATAACCTCGTTTATGCAAAGAATCTCCCGAGCTATCTAAAGAAACCGAACATAAATCTTTTTGAATATGCACATGGATTTTAAGATCGGGATGCTGTACATCAACATTGGGTCTTTTACTATATTTATTTCTAAAATAATCTGCAATTGCATCTTTTGATTTTAAAGAAATATAGTGAGAATTTGTAGTGAAATTATCTGAATTAACTACCGCTCCAATAGAGAAAGTACTATCAACATTCATATATTTTTCCCACTCAATTTGCATTAGTTTTTTATACAAATCATCTTCATGCGCCACTTTAAAGCGTTTAATAGGCTTTAAAATTCTAATGGCAGTACGCAAAGCAATATTAGCCTTGTACATAAAACCCTTATCACCTCTAAAAGAAACACTTCTTACGGCTGATTCAACATCTTGAGCACCAAGATTTTTAAGTTCAGTTGCCAATAATTCTTCAAAACCAAACATTGTGGTGGCAACCATTCTAAAATCACTATTCATATTTTATAATTTTTGCAAAAATACGGAAATATTAAGTTTAATGTGAGAATTTCAATTTTTAGAAACATTTAATTTTAAAAAAACTCAGAAAACCAATAAATTGATTAGAAATTAAATTGATAAATTGGCAATAAAGTCTATTCATTTACCTTTTTTTTGTAAGTTAGCCAGAATTTAAAAAATATAGAACTTATGAAATACATTTTATTTTTAGCAGTAGTACTAGTATCATTAACTGTTAATGCTCAAGCAGATCAAATATTTAAACATAACGGTGAAGTTGTTGAAGGAAAAGTAATACGATTGGAAGAATATACAATTGTTTTTGTTTATGATGGTGAAGATGCTGAAAATACAATAGGAAAGTATGCAATTGAGAAAATTGTTTATGGTAAAAGTGGACGTGTTGAAGAAGTATCAGAAAAAATTGTAATTAATAGTGATAAAGATTGGGAGAATGTTGTTGTATTAGAAGACAAAAGTTACATCGCTGGTTTAACAAAAGTAGAAGAGATTAGAGGTAAAACAGGGTTAATTAATTTTCAAACAGGAAATTCAGGAGATAAAAAAGCAGAAAAAAAATTAAAAATCGCTGCAGCCAAATTAGGTTGTCAGTTTATTTTAATGACATCTGATAAAACTACCGTTGGTGCTAATTCAAATATGTTAGGCGGTACTCAAGCAATAAAAAAAGGAATAACCTATAAATACTAGTTTATCAAATTCAAAAAAAAAAGTTGCTTATGGCAACTTTTTTTTTGTGATATAGTTGCTTTTCGAATTTAAATAATAATGGTTTAAGAAATATTGAATTAAGTATCTAATAACTATTCAATTCCTTACTTTTGTTTGGAATTTATAATTATGACTAAAAACAAAGAATGGTTTGCTTCGTGGTTTGACACAAACTATTATCACATTTTATATTCCCACAGAGATTATTCTGAAGCTCAAGAGTTTATGAAGAATATTGTTGCTTTTTTAAATTTAAAAAAGCAACATGTTTTATTAGATTTAGGCTGCGGTAAAGGAAGGCATTCCATCTATTTAAATTCATTAGGGTTTACCGTTGTTGGCGCCGATTTATCTAAAAACAGTATTTCAGAAGCAAAACAATCTGAAAAAGAAGGTTTGAAATTCATTGAACATGATATGAGGAATCCATTTAACTCAACATACAACGCTATTTTAAATCTATTTACAAGTTTTGGATTTTTTGAAGATGACGCTGAAGATATCGCTATACTTCAAAATATAAAAAATGGTTTAAAACCCAATGGGATTGCTATTATAGATTTTATGAATGTAAAAAAAGTAATAGCGAATTTAGTTGTTGAAGAAGTTCAAATTATTGAAGGAATCTCATTTAAGATTAACAGATATATAAAAAACGGCTTTATTATAAAGGAAATTAATTTTGATGCAGACGGCAAACATCATACTTATTTTGAAAAAGTTAAAAGTTTAGATTTACCAAAAATAAAAACATATTTGAATTCTGTTGATTTTAAAATAAAGCATACTTTTGGTAATTACCAATTAGAAGATTTTAACGAAGAAACTTCTGATAGATTAATTTTAGTTTTAGAATGACATATATTGCTCTTATTTTATCAGTTTTAGTAGGTATTTTAATTGTTTTTGGTTTAAAACCAAGCAATAAAACAGCTCAATTATTATTAGCATTTAGTGGTGCTTATTTACTATCTATTACAATTCTACATTTATTTCCAGAAGTGTACTCAACTGAAATTTCAAATATTGGATTATTTATCCTCTTAGGTTTATTATTTCAACTAATATTAGATTTTTTCTCAAAAGGAGCAGAACATGGTCATATTCATGTGCAACAAAACATGGTATTTCCCTGGGCATTATTTATAAGTTTAAGTATTCATGCTTTTATGGAAGGAATTCCATTAGCGCACAATCACCATCATGAATATTTATTATGGGCTATTGTAGTTCATAAAATTCCAATTGCAGTTATTTTAGGAACCTTTTTTGTAAGCTCAAATATTAAAAAAATAAATGCTATACTTTTTTTAGTATTATTTTCTTTAATGTCTCCTTTGGGAAGTTTAGCTGGTGAAAATATTCTATTTTTAACTACTTATAAAACGGAAATAACAGCCATAATTATTGGAATATTTTTACATATTTCAACCATTATATTATTTGAAACTTCAAAAGATCATAAGTTTAATCTTTTGAAGTTTATTGCTATACTTGTTGGTATGTTTGTTGCTTTTTTAGCTTAATTAGCTACTTGACTAATAAATTTTATACGCATTAAACGTAATTCTTCATAGTCATATTCACCATCAAATTCATCCATAGCATCTTGTATTTTATCACTCTCCGACTCCATAAAATAATTAAAAATTTCCTCTTGCTGATCTTCATCTAAAAGTTCATTAATACAGTAATCTATATTTATTTTTGTCCCACTATAAACAATCCTCTGCATTTCTTCAATAAGGTCTTCAAAGGTTAAACCTTTAGATTTTGCAATATCTTGAAGCGGTATTTTTCGATCTGTATTTTGAATGATATATAATTTTAAACTTGAATTTACTCCTGTACTTTTTACTATAAAATCATCAGGTCTCAAAACATCATTTTCTTCAACATATTTAGCAATTAACTCTATAAATGGCTTTCCAAATTTTTTGGCTTTTCCTTCTCCTACACCATAAATATTTGTTAATTCATCCATGGTTATTGGATATTTTAAAGCCATATCTTCTAATGAAGTTTCTTGAAAAACTGCATATGGAGGTACCCCATTTTTTTTCGCTACCGATTTTTGTAAATCTTTTAATAATTTAATTAAAACTTCATCTGCAGAACCACCACTATTACTTGTGTTAGAAATAATGGTTGAATCATCTCCTTCCTCATAAATATGATCTTCAGTCATCATAAAAGATGTTGGTTCCCCAATATAGTCTATTCCTTTTGTTGTAATTTTAATAACACCATATTGTTCAATCTCTTTTTTAATATATCCTGCTACTAATGCTTGCCTAATTAAAGCCATCCAATATTTATCAGTCTGGTTTTTGCCACACCCAAAAAATGGCTGATTATCTGTTTTATGAGATTTTAATAATGCATTTATCTTACCAATAAGTGTATTTACAAGCTCTTTTGATTTATATTTTTGATTTGTTTTTAAAACAACTTCTAGCAAAATTTTCAATTCGTTTGTAGCTTCGTGCTTTTTCTTCGGATTTCTCATATTATCATCCATATCAGCACCTAAACCTGTTAAAACATCAAATTCTTCACCAAAATAATGCAATAAATATTGTCTTCTTGACATAGAAGTTTCTGCATATCCTACTACTTCTTGTAAAAGTGCATTTCCAATTTCTTGTTCTGCAATTGGTTTTCCAGATAAAAACTTTTCAAGTTTTTCAATATCTTTATAGGCATAATAGGCTAAGCAATAGCCTTCTCCGCCATCACGTCCTGCTCTTCCTGTTTCTTGATAGTAGCTTTCTAAACTTTTAGGCATATCATGATGAATAACAAAACGAACATCAGGTTTGTCAATTCCCATTCCAAAAGCAATGGTAGCAACAACCACATCAATATCCTCCATTAAGAACATGTCTTGATGTTTTGATCTTGTTTTACTATCTAAACCTGCATGATAAGGAACAGCTTTTACACCATTTACTTGAAGCACTTGTGCAATTTCTTCTACTTTTTTTCGACTCAAACAATAAATAATCCCAGATTTGCCTGTATGTTGACGAATAAACCGAATAATATCAGAATTTATATTTTTTGTTTTTGGACGAACATCATAAAATAAATTAGGACGATTAAAAGAAGCCTTAAAAGTAGTGGCATCAGACATCCCAAGTGTTTTTAAAATATCTTCTTCCACTTTTTCAGTAGCCGTTGCTGTTAAACCAATAATTGGCACTTTGTCTATTTTTTCAATAATAGCACGAAGATTTCTATATTCTGGCCTAAAATCATGTCCCCATTCAGAAATACAATGTGCTTCATCAATGGCTACAAATGAAATAGTTTGCTTTTGTAAAAATTCAATATACTCCTCTTTTATAAGAGATTCAGGAGCTACATACAATAACTTAGTAATTCCACTTTCAATATCATTTTTTACTTGAGTTACTTCCGTTTTATTTAAGGAAGAATTAAGTACATGAGCTATTCCATATTCAGAAGAAATTCCTCTAATAGCATCTACTTGATTTTTCATTAAAGCAATTAACGGAGAAACTACAATTGCAGTTCCTTCCTTAATTAAAGCTGGCAACTGGTAACATAGCGATTTACCTCCACCTGTTGGCATAACAACAAATGTATCATTGCCTTTCATTATGCTTTTTATAACATCTTCTTGTAACCCTTTGAATTTATTAAATCCAAAATTCTTTTTCAAAGCCTCATGTAAATCAATTTCTGTGTTACTCATTATACTTTTTAAATTATCTAAACAAGGTTAAATTTTCAACTAAATTTATAGTTTCATTCTTAATAAATTAATAAACTTAACAAATTATATTTATTTTTAATTAGTTTAATCAATTTCTAATTAAATAAATTTATTTTTGTTAGCTAATAAATATAAAACATTTTTTTAATTCAAAAACCTATTCTTTTGAAAAATAAAAATAAAATCTTAGAAAATGCGAAACAAACTATTTTAGCTGAAAGTATTGCTATTGCTAATTTAGTAAATTTTCTAGATGATAACTTTGAAAATGCTATAAATTTTATACATAACTCAAATGGTAGAGTTATTGTAACTGGTATTGGTAAAAGTGCAAATATAGCAACTAAAATTGTAGCTACATTAAATTCTACTGGTACACCAGCAATATTTATGCATGCAGCAGATGCTATACATGGAGATTTAGGGATTATCCAAAAAAATGATGTTGTTATTTGTATTTCTAAAAGTGGTAATACTCCTGAAATAAAAGTTTTGTTGCCCCTAATAAAAAATTATGGTAATAAAATTATTGCAATTACTGGCAATGTTGAGTCGTTTTTAGGAATAAACGCTCATTTCACATTGAATTCTTATGTTGAAAAAGAAGCATGTCCAAATAATTTAGCACCAACATCAAGTACAACAGCTCAATTAGTAATGGGTGATGCAATAGCTGTTTGTTTATTAGAATTAAATAATTTTTCGAGTAAAGATTTTGCAAAATATCATCCAGGCGGTGCTTTGGGTAAAAAATTATATTTAAGAGTTAGTGATTTAATTGAAAAAAATGAGGTGCCTCAAGTTTTAATTACTACATTAATTAAAGATGTAATTATTGAAATATCAAAAAAACGTTTAGGAACAACAGCTGTAATTGAAAAAAATAAAATTGTTGGTATCATTACTGATGGAGATTTAAGACGTATGTTAAAAGATAATTCAGATATTAGCCATCTAAAGGCAAAGGATATTATGAGTAAAAATCCTAAAACAATACAGGTTGATGAAATGGCTATAACTGCATTAGAAACAATGGAAAACAATAATATTACTCAAATATTAGTTGAAGACGGTACAAAATATGTAGGTGTTGTGCATTTACATGATTTATTAAAAGAAGGAATTTTTTAAGATGGCGAAAAAAATAGTACAAGAAAAAGATATGTCGTTTTTAGACCATGTAGAAATACTAAGATGGCATTTGGTTCGCTCTGCGGCTGCCATTTTTATAGTTTCTATGGGGGCTTTTTTAATGAAAGATTTTATTTTTAACAAAATAATCTTTGCACCAAAAGATGCGAATTTTATTACATACCGATTCTTTTGTAAAGTTTCAAAGATATTTGGAACTGATGGATTATGCATCACCGAAATTCCATTTAAACTACAAAGTTTAGATATGGCTGAACAATTTAGCGTTCATATTTGGGTGTCAATTACTGCAGGTTTCATTATTGCTTTCCCTTTTATTATTTGGGAATTTTGGAAATTTATTAGCCCTGGTTTATATACAAAAGAGCGTAAAGGAGCTTTAAGTTTTATTATTATTTCTTCTTTTCTATTTTTTATAGGAGTTCTATTTGGCTATTATGTAATAACTCCTCTTTCTGTAAATTTTTTAGGAAATTATTCTATTAGTGATAGTGTTGAACGTAACATTCAAATTGGATCTTATATTTCATTAGTAAAATCTTCTGTATTAGCTTCTGGTCTAATATTTGAGCTTCCTATAATCATGTATTTCTTAACTAAAATGGGACTTATAACTCCAGATTTTTTAAAAAAATATAGAAAACATGCGTTGGTTGTAGTGTTAATTTTAGCAGCAGTAATTACTCCTCCTGATATTATTAGCCAAATAATTGTTGGTGTTCCTATTATGATCTTATATGAAGTTAGTATTATTATATCTAAAATAGTTATTAAAAGAGAATTTAAAAAAGAACAGCAAAATGCCTAATCAAGTTGAAGAATTTAATACATATCGTATAAAAATGAACGATAAAATATTGGCTGAAGATAATAAAGTCATAAAAAGGATCTTTAATATAGATACCAACGCCTATAAAAAAGGGCATTTAGATGTTAAAACTAAAGAATTATTAGGTTTGGTAGCTTCTGCCGTTTTACGCTGTGATGACTGCATAAAATATCATTTGGAAACCGCCTTTAATGAAGGCGTCACTAAAGAAGAAGTTATGGAAAGCTTATCAATTGCAACATTGGTTGGTGGAACTATAGTTATTCCGCATTTAAGAAGAGCCTATGAATTTTGGGAAGAACTAGAAGCAACAAATAACCAAAATTAAATATTAAACAAAAACACAACAAAAAAGTGATTTTAAGAGCTGAAAATATTAAAAAGAAATACGGAAGTAAATACGTTGTAAACGGAATTTCATTAGAAGTTGAACAAGGTCAAATTGTTGGACTTTTAGGCCCTAATGGTGCTGGAAAAACGACTTCTTTTTATATGATTGTTGGAATGATTAAACCAAATGAAGGTGAAATTTATTTAGACAATCAACCTATCACTAAATTTCCAATGTACAAAAGAGCACAGCAAGGTGTTGGTTATTTAGCACAAGAAGCTTCTGTTTTTAGAAAATTAACCGTTGAAGATAATATTTTATCAGTCTTGCAATTCACTAATCTTTCTACTTTCGATCAAAAGAAAAAATTAGAATCTCTTATTGAAGAATTTGGTTTAGGTCATGTTCGTAAAAACAGAGGAGATTTGCTTTCGGGAGGTGAACGTAGAAGAACTGAAATTGCGCGTGCTTTAGCTTCAGACCCTAAATTTATTTTATTAGATGAACCTTTTGCAGGTGTTGATCCAATTGCTGTTGAAGATATTCAAAATATTGTAGCACATTTAAAAGATAGAAATATTGGTATATTAATTACAGATCATAATGTTCAAGAAACTTTGGCAATTACTGATAAAACATATTTAATGTTTGAAGGAGGAATTTTAAAAGAAGGAACTCCGCAAGAACTTGCTGAAGATGAAACTGTTAGACGTGTTTATTTAGGGAAAGATTTTGAGCTAAAAACACGAAAATTTTAATATTCTTTTTAGTTCTATGAATTATAAAAAAATATTTATTAAAATAGCAAATGAGTTAGCTACTTTTAAAGATAATGGTAATGTTGCCAATTATATTCCTGAATTAGGCACTGTTGACCCCAGTAAATTTGGTGTTCATTTAACAACAATTAATGATAAGCATTTTAATTTTGGCGATTCAAATGAGAAATTTTCTATTCAAAGTATCTCCAAGGTTTTATCGCTAGTAATGGCCTACAATTTTGAAGGTGAAAAATTATGGAAACGTGTTGGTGTTGAACCTTCTGGTACTGCATTCAATTCACTTATTCAGTTAGAAACTGATTTAGGAATCCCTCGTAATCCGCTAATAAATGCTGGTGCCTTGGTCATTTCAGATATTTTGGTAAGTCATCTTAAAAATCCTAAAAAAGATTTTATTGAGTTTGTTAGAAGAGTATCTGGCATTTCAACTATAGATTATTGCACAAGAATTGCGGAATCAGAAAAATCTACAGGTTATAGAAATACAGCTCTAATTAATTTAATGAAATCCTTCGGAAATATTAAAAACGATATTGATATTGTGATGGATTTTTACTTCAATTTATGTTCAATTGAAATGACTTGCAAAGAGCTTTCTCAAACATTTCTTTTTTTAGCAACCTATGGAATATCCCCTTATACTGAAGAACGTATTTTAAGTAAAAGTAAATCAAAACGTTTAAATGCTATTATGCAATTATGTGGTTTTTATGATGAAGCTGGAGAATTCTCATTTAAAGTTGGTTTGCCTGGCAAAAGTGGTGTTGGAGGTGGAATAGTTGCTATTTACCCTAATAAATATAGTATTGCAGTGTGGAGTCCAAAATTAAATAAAAAAGGAAACTCTAATAAAGGTATACAATTTTTAGAGCTTTTTACTTCAGAAACAAAAACTTCTATCTTTTAATTGTGAGCACTACATTTATATAACTTAATTAACTTCTTATACTCCATTTAATTTTAAGAAATTTTAAGAATATACTTCCTTCTTTTTCATTAGTTTTGTAGCAAATAAAATAAATTTGAAAAATATACTTTTTATTATTTTTATAGTATTTAGCATTGTAGGTTATTCTCAAACCAAAAGAATTAAAATTTTACATGCTGATAATACATTTGTAAAACCTGAATTTCCAGGAGCTACAATTTCCATGGGAAATGTTTTTGTAGAACATGATGGCGCTACTTTACGATGTGACAAAGCCTATATCTATAAAGAGAAAAACTTGATAAAAGCAATGGGTAATGTTGTTGTAAACCAAGGAGATACTATTTTTCAATATAGCAAATACACTGATTATGATGGAAATACCAAAATAGCAACATCATGGGGTAAAGTGTTCTTAAAAGATGAATTGATGGAACTTAGAACTGACACACTTCAGTTTGATAGAGTCAACCAGCATTTGTATTATAAAAGTGGAGGTACAATAAAAGACACTACAAATGTATTGACTAGTAAAATTGGAAATTATTATTTACAAACCAATAAATTTCAAGCATTTACAAATGTAGATGTAGTTAATAAGGATAGTAAATTAGTTTCAAATCATTTAGATTATTTTACAAGTACAGGAATTGCAGATTTGTTTGGTCCATCAACTATTACTAGTGAAAATAATAAAATTTATACTGAAAATGGACATCATAACTCAAAAACAAACATTTCCCATTTTTTAAAAAATTCTAAAATATTTTACAGTGATAGAACAATAGAAGGCGATAGTTTATATTATAATAAAAATATTGATTTCGCTTCTGCAACAGGAAATATTAAAGTAATAGATACCGTAAACAGTTCAGTAATTAAAGGTGGTTATGCAGAGTTCTTTAAATTAAAAGACTCTGTATTTATAATAGATAGAGCTGTGGCTATCTCAAAAATGGAAAAAGATTCAATTTATATTCATGGAGATATTTTATTGGTTACAGGAAAGGTTGATGAACGAATTGTAAAAGCTTTCAACCATGTAAAAATATTTAAATCCGATATACAAGGTAAATGTGACTCACTGGTAAGCAATGAAAAAACTGGATTAACAAAACTTTTTACAAACCCCGTTTTATGGGTAGAAGGCAATCAAATAACAGGTGATACTATTCATTTAATTTCAAACGCAAAAACTGAACAATTAGATTCTTTGAAAATTTTAAACAACGGGTTTATTATTAAGAAAGATTCTGCTGGATTTACCCAATTGAAAGGTAAAAATATGTACGGAAAGTTTGAAAATAATAAACTAAAATCATTAAATGCTATTGGAAATAGTGAATCTATCATTTTTTTAAGAAATGAAAATCAATTGCTTATGGGTATTGATAAAAAAAAATGTAGCAAAAACATATTCGTAGGATTAGAAAATAATGAATTTAGTTTTATTGATTATAATACTAATATTGAAGGAAAAACCTATCCACCTTCCGATTTTGAAAAATTACCACCAGAAGAAAAGTTATTCAAAAATTTTATTTGGAGAGAAGAAGAACAGCCTCTTACTAAAGATGACATTTTTAAGAGAGATGATACACCTATTAAAATAGAAGGAGAAAAAAAGGTAATTACTAAAGAAAAAATTAAAGATAAAATTGAAAAAAGAATTCTTTAAATATCAAGCCCAAACTTCTCCACATCCGCTAGCATTAGAAATCTCTCATGCAAATGGAAACTATGTTTATGCTACAAATGGAAAAGAATACTTGGATTTTATTGCAGGTGTTTCAGCAAATACATTAGGACATAATCACCCCAAAATATCACAAGCAATTAAAGATCAGGTTGATAAATATACACATGTAATGGTTTATGGAGAATTTATACAACAACCTCAAATAGATTTAACAAAATTACTTGCTGAAAATTTACCAAAACCTTTAGAAACCGTTTATTTAACAAATTCAGGTACAGAAGCAACAGAGGGAGCTATAAAATTAGCCAAGCGTTATACACATAGAAGCGAAATTATAGCTGCAAAAAACGGATATCATGGCAATACACAAGGTGCTATGAGTGTTTGTGGCGCTGAACAACAAAATAGTGCATTTAGACCCCTAATTCCCGGTATTCGATTTATAGAATTTAATAATGTTATTGATATTGGTAAAATTACAATTGCTACTGCTGGTGTAATTTTAGAAACCATTCAAGGTGGTGCGGGATTTATTGAACCTACACATAATTATTTAAAAAAAGTAAAAGATAAATGTGATGAAGTTGGTGCTCTACTAATTTTAGATGAAATTCAATCTGGTATTGGAAGAACAGGAAAACTTTTCGGTTTTGAGAATTACAATGTTATCCCTCATATTATTGTTGCAGGAAAAGGTTTGGGTGGCGGAATGCCAATAGGTGCTTTTATTTCTTCGCATGAAATAATGAGTTGCTTAAAACAACAACCCAAATTGGGTCATATAACAACTTTTGGAGGACATCCTGTAATTGCTGCTGCAGCTAATGCAACTTTATTAGAATTATTAAATTCAAACTTAATTGAAGATACTCTTCAAAAAGAAGAACTGATAAGAAAATTATTAGTGCATCCATTAATTACTGAAATTAGAGGTAAAGGATTAATGCTTGCAGCAATTGTTGAAACAGATGAAATAGCTTCTAAAGTTATATTAAATTGTATTGATAAAGGTTTGTTATTGTTTTGGCTATTATTTGAAGGAAAAGCGATTCGTATCACTCCTCCCCTTACTATATCTGAAGAAGAAATTTTTAAAGGTTGTAATCTTATCATTGAAGTTTTAAACGACATATTAGCTGAATACTAAGCACTTTCTTAACTAATTTTTAACACTAACTCATTTAAATTTAGCACAATAGTTAAATGTATGTTAATACAGTACCTTGCAATGCATATTAGCGTAACAAAATAAATAATTAAGCGTCATTTAAATAGAAACTAACAAATTAAAACTAATTATTATGACAACTTTAAATTTAAATCTTCCACAAGAAAACAAAAAAAGAGTAGTATTTGTAAATTTTGTAAACACAAAAAGATTACAATGGAGTAAATTTAGAAGATACGGATTTTAATAATAAAAAAAACGTATAAACACTTATGAAAATTTTTGTTTAAACCTGTAGCATCAACAAATAAATTGCTACAGGTTTTATTTTGAAATCAAATCATCTAAAAGATTTCGTATTTTAGTACTATTCCAATCAGCTGCTCCAACTTTAGAAATTAAAATATTTCCTTTTTTATCAATTAAATAACTTGCTGGAATACTATTTGTTTCAGTAAAATTTGTTAGTGGAGAACTTAACGAATTATAAACTGGCAAATCATATCCATTCTTATCAAAAAAAGGCTTTACAGTATTCCAATCTTCATTGGTGACAAACACAAAAGCTACTTTATCCCTATAATCATTGTATAATTTTTGAATCATTGGCATTTCTGCTCTACAAGGAGGGCACCAAGTTGCCCAAAAATTAACAAAAATTACTTTATTTTCAAACTCATTAAAATTAACACTTTCTATGTTTAAACCTTTTAAATCCCAATTGTATGATTTTAATGTTTCAACATTTTCTGTATTTTCTATTGTAGGAGCAAAAGCAATTTGACGCATACCCCACTCTCTTGTTGGAGGATATAACAATAAACCAATAGCAATTACAAATAAAACATTTGAAAGTACTTTCTTACTAAATAACTTATTCATATATCAATATTTAAATTCTTAGTGGGATCCATATCCATTTACTTACAAAAATAACAAAAATACACTACTAATTTCTGTAAATAATTTAAGACTAAATAGCCATTTATGCTATTACTGATTCTTAAACGCAATACAGTATATGTAATAAATGATACAATATTATTGTTAAAATGTTAAAGTTTTGTTATATATTGAGCGCATTAACTAACATAAATTAAAAAAAATGAACTCAAAAAAACAATTTTTATTAGCGATTTTATCGCTATTTACGATGGCAATTTACGCACAATCGTATCAAGTTTCGGGAACAGTAGTCGATTCAGACAGTCAACCATTACCAGGTGTTACTGTTACTATTGAAGGAACTTCAAGAGGAACGACAACAGATTTTGATGGTAATTATACTATTAAAGTTGAGTCAAGTGAAAATCTTATTTTTTCATATGTTGGATTTAATGATAAGAAATTACAAATGGATGGGACACAAATATTTAATGTTGTTTTAGTCTCTGGAGTTTCTTTAAATGAAGTTGTTGTTATTGGATCTAGGAATCCAAACAGAACAGCTGTAGATACTGCTGTACCTGTTGATATTATTGATGTTACAGAACTAATAACAGCTGGTCCACAAGTTAATTTAAATCAAATTTTAAATTATGTAGCACCTTCGTTTACATCAAATACACAAACAATTTCTGATGGTACTGACCACATTGACCCTGCTTCATTAAGAGGTTTAGGTCCAGATCAAGTTTTAGTATTGATTAATGGAAAAAGAAGACATAACTCTTCACTTGTAAATGTAAATGGTACATTTGGACGTGGTAGTGTTGGTACAGATTTAAATGCAATTCCTGCTGCTTCTATTGAGCGTATTGAAGTTTTACGTGATGGTGCAGCTGCACAATATGGTTCTGACGCTATTGCTGGTGTTATAAACATTGTATTAAAAAGAAGCACTGATGAATTAATATTAAATGTAACCTCCGGAGCAAATTTTTCAAAAAATGCAAACTCTCAAACTGGTGGAGTTGATGGTGAAACTACAAATGTAAGTGCTAATTACGGTTTACAATTAGGTGATAAAGGTGGTTTTATAAACTTCACAGGAGATTTTGATGTTAGAGAAGATTATAACAGAATGAAGGAATGGGAAGGTGATATTTTTAATACCTATAATACTATTGAAAGATTTGCTAATAATGCTGGATATGATTTATCTAAATTATTAGATGATGATGTCTCTGATGTAATTCAATATGGTAATGCTGCTGGATTAGGTTTAGATCCAAATGCTACAAAAACTGATTTAATTGGAATTAATGATGGAATAAACTCAGTAGCAGGTTCTTTAACACATCTTACCTTTAAAGATGGAATAATCAATGGAGTTGCTCCTAATGATAACACAACTGCTGAATTAGCTGCTCGTGGTTTAGAAAGAAGTGATTTTAATATGAGAGTTGGTCAATCTGCTTTACGTGGTGGTCGTTTCTTTGCTAACTTATCTTTACCATTAAATGATGATGGTACTGAATTTTACTCTTTTGCAGGTATTAGTTCAAGAGTTGGAAACTCAGCAGGTTTTTACAGATTGCCTAACCAAAGTAGAACTTATACTCCTGCCTATATTAATGGATTTTTACCTGAAATTAATTCTGCAATTAAAGACAAATCTTTTGCTGTAGGTATAAAAGGCAAAATAAACGATTGGGATGTAGATTTTAGTAATACCTACGGAAAAAATGAGTTCTTATATACTATTGGAAATACTTTTAATGCTTCTATGCAAAATGCATCTCCAACCACATTTGATGCTGGTGGATTTTCATTCGCACAAAACACAACTAATTTAGATGTTAGCAAATTTTATGATGATGTTATGTCAGGTGTAAACGTTGCATTTGGTGCTGAATACCGTGTAGAAAACTATGAAATAGTTGCAGGTGAACAAGCTTCATATGCTCAATATACTGCTAATGGTCAAGCAATTACTTTAGCTTCACAAAATCCTTCATTAGATTTCTTTGGTGCAGGAAGACCAGGGGGATCTCAAGTATTCCCAGGATTTAGCCCTACCAATGAATTAACAAGAGGTAGAAGTAGTGTTGCTGGTTATTTAGATGTAGAAGCTGATATTTCTGAAAACTTTTTATTAAGTCTTGCTACCAGATATGAAGATTATTCTGATTTTGGTTCTACATTGAACTTTAAAATAGCATCTAGAATTAAAGCTGGTGAAAACACCAATATTAGAGCGGCTTTTAACACAGGTTTTAGAGCACCTTCTCTACATCAATTAAACTTTAACTCAACATCAACAATATTTGATCAAAACGGAAACCCTCAAGAAGTAGGTACATTTGCTAATGATAGTAGAGCTGCAAAATTATTAGGAATTCCTCAATTAAAAGAAGAAACTTCTAGTAGTGTTAGTGTTGGTTTTACAACTAAAATTCCAGAAGCACATTTAACTTTAACAGTTGATGGCTATTTTGTATCAATTGATGATAGAGTTGTTTATACAGGACAATTTAAAGGGCCAGGTACAGGAACTGAATTAGATAATTTATTGGCTCAAGCTAATGCTTCTGCAGCTTCTTTC
Source organism: Lutibacter sp. (assembly GCF_041562875.1). Classification (GTDB taxonomy): domain Bacteria; phylum Bacteroidota; class Bacteroidia; order Flavobacteriales; family Flavobacteriaceae; genus Lutibacter. Next base: position 33,193 of record NZ_JBFFOE010000002.1, read on the forward strand.
TTTGCAAATGCAATTGATACTGAATCTAAAGGAATTGATATTGTTGTTACACATGATGCTTTGTTGGGTAATAATGTAAAATTAAAATCTGATTTATCTGGTACATTTTCTAAAACTGTACAAGTAGGTGCTGTTAAAGCTTCAACCGTTTTAGAAAATGCAGGTTTAGTAGGTACCTATTTTCCTGAAGACAGTAGAGTTTATTTAGAAGAAGCAGTACCAAGAGCAAAAGTTAATTTATCAAATAGTTTAACTACAGATAAATTTAATGTTTTCTTAAGAAATGTTTGGTTTGGTGAAGTTACAGAAGCAACTACAACGGTTGCAAACCAACAAGTTTTTGGTTCTAAATTAGTTACAGATTTATCGTTTGGTTATAAAATGTCAGAAAGCACTACAATTACAGTTGGTGCAAATAATTTATTTGATATTTACCCAGACAGAGCTGATGCTGCTTATGGAAATAGAAGTGATGGTCGATTTGACTGGTCAAGAAGAGCACAACAATTTGGTGTTGGTGGTCGTTTCTTATTTGCAAGGTTAAACTTTGTACTTAAATAAAATTTAAACTGAGATTTCTTCAATAAAAGATACAGTTTCATTCATTTAAAACCCGTAGAGATTCATTTCTTTACGGGTTTTTTAGTATTCTAAAATAAAGTTTATACTTCCTGTAAAAATTCAGTATATGATATATATCACATCTACCTAAACCTTTAATACTGAACTTTATAGTAATTAATATTAATCAATATAATTAAGTTTATAAACACCTGATTTTTTAAACAAAATTAAAATGAGAACTACTTCAATTTTATTATTTTTAGTTTTTGTAACTATACAAATAAAAGCACAAAGTACATTAGCTTATACAGAAGATATTGCAGAATTAACTACTATTGAGCAACTTTTACTTTCGAAAAAAATAAATTCTCAGGCTGAATTTCCAGGAGGTAATAAAGAATTAGCAAAGTATTTAACCAAAAATATGAAATACCCTAGAAATTCTAGGAATTCAAGTTCTAGAGGAAAAGTAATTGTTTGCTTTTCAGTTGAAAATGATGGAAAAATAGCTAATGTGAGAATTGAAAAAGGGGTTAATAAAATTCTTAACAAAGAAGCTAAAAGAGTGGTTGAAAATATGCCTAACTGGAAACCTGCTTTTGAAAATGGTATCGCTATTAGTTCAGTACTTAAAATTCCAATAGTTTTTTTTAGAAATTAATTTTTTTAGACAAAAAAAAAAGCTTCTTAAAAAAATAAGAAGCTTTTTTTATATTAAATATGTCTTTTAACCTATTATATGTAACTCTCTAAACTCTTTTGTTATAACAAAAGTTATATTTCCATTTAGCATTTTAATATCAATCTCCTCATTGTCAACTTCTATACTCTTAATTTTAAATGGCAAACTGTGAATATTAATTTTGAAAGTTTCGTAAGTTGTAATAAACTTTCCTGATTTAAACTGTAATATTGTTAATGAATTTGTTTTTCCAACTAAGTTAAAATTTCTTAAGCTATACCTTCCTTTTTTATAATCAAATCCATCCTGTGCATCTTCAAAAACTTCAGAAACTTCTTTACCTTCTTTAAAATATACATCTAATTCTAGTTGCTCTATTATCTTTTCGCCAACATATTGCTGAATTGGATATTTAGGAATAATGGCACCTTCTTTTATAAAAATAGGCATACTGTCAATATCTGCATCCACCCATTTTTCTTCACCTCCAATTACTATTGAATTATCCCAGAAGTTATACCATTTTCCAATTGGAAAATACATTCTTCTACCTTTTGCATTTTGCTCTAAAATTGGACAGACCAATATTTTTTCACCAAAAATAAACTCATCATTTCTATAATTTGTATGCTGATCATGTTGATCAAAAAGCACTAATGATTTTAAAATTGGAATACCATCTTCTGTATATCTCCAAAAAGCAGTGTATAGATAAGGTAATAATTGATATCTAATTTCAATAAATTTTCTAACAATATCTGTCATAGTTGGCCCAAATGCCCAAGGTTCTTGATCTCCATGGTCTCCAGAGGAATGTACTCTAAAGAATGGATGAAATACACCTAATTGAACCCAACGCGTAAATAATTCTCCGTTAGGTTGTTCAGCAAACCCACCAATATCTGATCCTGCAAAAGAAAATCCAGACATACACATACGCTGTACCTGTATATTTGCCAACGCTAAATGATCCCAAGTAGCGACATTATCACCAGTCCAAGTTGAAGTATATCTTTGCGTTCCTGAGTATGCAGATCTAGTAATTACAAACGGACGTTTTGGATAAGAGAATTTTTTTAATCCATGATAAGTTGCTCTCGCCATTTGCATACCGTAAATATTGTGTGCTTTTCTATGACTACAAGGATTTCCATCATAATCATGACGCACATCATTTGGAAATGTTTTGCCTGGCACATCCATTACAGCTGGCTCATTCATATCATTCCAAACACCTTTTACTCCAATATCTTCAATTAATTCTTTAAATAAATCAGCCCACCATTCACGTACTTCTGGCTTTGTAAAATCAGGAAAATAACATTCTCCAGGCCAGACTTTACCTTTCATATAAGGTCCATCAGCTCTTTTACAAAAATAATCTTTTTCTAAAGCCTCTTTATAAACGCTATATTCATTATCAATTTTAATTCCTGGATCAATAATAGCTACTGTTTTAAATCCATCATCAGCCAATTCTTTAACCATCCTTTTGGGGTCGGGAAAATATTCTTTATTCCATGTAAAACATCTAAAACCTTCCATGTAATCAATATCTAAATAAATAGCATCACAAGGAATTTTTAATTCTCTAAACATATTGGTAACTTCTTTCACTTTTGCTTCTGGATAGTAACTCCATTTACATTGGTGAAAACCCAAAGCCCAAAGCGGTGGAATGTGATGTGGACGACCTGTTAAATCTGTATAATTTGAAACAACTTCAGACATTTCAGGTCCATAAATAAAATAATAATTCATTTCACCTCCATCTGCCCAAAAGCTGGTTACATTTCTTTTTTCTTGACAAAAATCGAAATATGATCTGAATGTATTGTCAAAAAATATTCCATAAGCCTTTTTATGATGTAAGCCAAGGTAAAATGGAATTGCCTTATATATTGGATCTGCACCTCTAACATAAGCATAAGAATCTGTTGCCCAATTTTCGAAACGTTTCCCTTTCAAGTTGATGTCTACAGGTTTATCTCCTAAACCAAAGTAACTTTCACCATCTAATGAAGTTTTAGACATTTTAACAATATCACCACCAAACTCATAACTTTCTTCCCAATGAAAACCTAATTCATCTTCACAAATAAGTGTTTTATCTTTCGCATCAAAAATAGCCGTTCGCAAATCTAATTTTGAAATATGACAAATTAATTTTGAAGTTGTTATAATATAATTGTTTTTATCTTCTTCAATTTCCAATTTATTATAGCCTTTACTTGCATACATTGTAATGCCATAAGAAAAATCATTTTCAAAAATGGATGAAGTAGCAAAACGAAATCTTAAAACACTGTCACGCTCCACAGTAACTTGAAGTGTAACATTATTTTCAGTTTTAAAATATAAAGTATCAACATTTTTTTTATAAAAAACTATTTTTGAAGGAAACAGGTTTCCCTTGTATTCTAATTCGGTATTTAAAATCATAGTTAGTAATATTTAAACGAAATGCAAACCTACTAAAATTAATAAATTTAAGCGCTCTCTTTTAATTAAAAAAACACCTATTATTTTATATTATCTATAAAATAATAGGTGTTAAAAATAAGACTGTTTATTTATATGCTATTTTATCTCAAAAACGGATATTCCTAATGGTGGTAACGTAATTTCCACAGTATATGGCCTTCCATTCCATGGTTGTTTTTTACTCGTAATTTGACGTTTATTTTCAATTCCACTTCCTCCAAATTTTTCAGCATCGCTGTTAAAAATTTCTTTTAATTTTACTTTAGCGGGAACTCCTACTTTGTACTTTTCAAGCAGTGCTGGTGTAAAATTACAAACAACTAATACATTTTGGGAAGCATCATTTCCTTTTCTTATAAATGAAATAACAGAATTTTCATTATCATCGTAGCTTATCCATTCAAAACCCTCATCTATAAATCCTTTTTCATATAAAGCAGGCGTTAATCTATAAAACTTATTAAGTTCTTTGTAATAATTTAATGCTTTTTTATGAGGTTCAAATTCTAATAAATTCCAATCTAAGCTACTTTCAAAATCCCACTCAGCATACTGCCCAAATTCACTTCCCATAAACAATAATTTTGTACCTGGGTGTGTAAACATATAACCATATAATAATCTTAAATTAGCAAAACGTTGCCATTCATCTCCTGGCATACGTCCCAAAATAGATTTTTTGCCATGTACAACTTCATCATGTGAAAACGGCAACATATAGTTTTCTGTAAATGCATACGCTAAACTAAATGTAATCTCATTTTGATGGTATTTTCTATAAATGGAATCTTTACCAAAATACTCCAAAGTATCATGCATCCAACCCATCATCCATTTCATTCCAAAACCTAAACCGCCCATAAAAGTTGGCTTTGTAACCATTGGAAATGCCGTAGATTCTTCAGCAATTGTTTGTACATCAGGGAAAGATTTATAAACTTCTTCGTTCAGTTCCTTCAAAAAAGAAATTACGGCTAAGTTTTCATTTCCTCCATATATATTTGGTTCCCATTCACCTTCTTCCCTTGAATAATCTAAAAATAACATTGAAGCAACCGCATCTACACGTAAACCATCAATATGATATTGCTCTAACCAGAAAATAGCATTACTAATTAAAAATGCTCTAACTTCGTTTCTTTCGTAATTAAAAATTAAACTTTTCCAATCTTGGTGATATCCTTTTCGTTTATCAGGGTGTTCATATAACTCTGATCCATCAAAATATCCAAGACCATGTGCATCCTCTGGAAAATGAGAAGGCACCCAATCTAAAATAATTCCAATTTCATTTTCGTGTAATTTATCAACTAAATATTTGAATTCATCTGGATATCCAAAACGAGAGGTTGGTGCAAAATAACCAGTAACTTGGTATCCCCACGAAGGATCGTAAGGAAATTCCATAATTGGCATCAACTCAACATGGGTAAAATTCATTTCTTTAACATACTTCACCAAATCATCAGCTAATTCAAAATAAGATAAAAAACGATCTTCTTCTAAATGCTTTTTCCAAGAACCTAAATGAACTTCATATACTGAATACGGTGCGTCTAAAGCATTATGTTTTTTTCTTATTTTTAACCAATTTTTATCTTTCCATTGGTAATTATCTTCCCAAACTATGGAAGCCGTTTTTGGTGGATGTTCAGAACGTCTTGCATAAGGATCTGCCTTTTCTGAAATATAACCATTGTTGTTTGAGTGAATTTTATATTTATAACTGGTTCCTTTTTCAATATTTGGGATAAATCCTTCCCAAATTCCTGAAGAATCCCAACGAACATTTAATTGGTGTTCACCATCTTTCCAATAATTAAAATCACCAATTACAGAAACCTGATTAGCTGTTGGTGCCCAAACAGCAAAATAAGTACCATCAATTCCATCAACAGTAGTAATATGTGAACCTAATTTTTCATACAATCGATAATGTTTACCCGCCTTAAAAAGGGAAATATCAAAGTCTGAAAACAGACTAAATGCTTTTACTTGTGCCATAAATTTGTTAGTGATTAATAATATTTGAAATTCCTTTTAAAGGAATTAATGCCCAACGTGGGCGAGAATTAAGTTCATACCCTAATTCATAAACTGCTTTTTCTAATAAGCAGTATTCTAATATAAATATGCGTTCCTGATGATACCCAATATTTAAATTTGCATCTTGAACCTCCGTAACATATGTCCCTAGAAAAACTCCTGTGAAATAATTATATAATAATTCAGCCGCTTTAAATAAAGTTTCTTGAGGGTAATTGTATTTTTCAATATTATTGAAAACTGTTGCATAAATTGCATAATGAAATGATCTAAATAAACCAGCAACATCTTTTAAAGGTGGTTGTTTTACTTTACGATCTCTAATGGTACTTTCAGGTTCTCCTTCAAAGTCTAATATATAAAAATCATCATCCTTCACTAATATTTGACCTAAATGATAATCGCCATGAACTCTAATGCGTTCACCTTTTAATTTAGTCCAATCAAATTTCACAAACCTTTTTCTAATACTATTTTTTTTATCAAGAAATTCTTTTGCTAATTCTAGGGCTAAACCATCCAGTTTATGCATATTGTTTTCAATAGTATTTATTCTATTTTGAAATTGATACAACAACCTGTTTTTTAACCAAACGGTATAATCACCATTAAAACGTGCAGGTGTAAAAGCGGTATCTTCAAACTCTGAACCTAATGTGATATGCATTTCTGCTGTTCGCTTGGCTAAGGTTTGAATTTTTAAAAATAGATTTAACCCAACCCAATCTATTATTTGAGGTGGAACATCATTTATTCCTAACCTTAGGAACAATTCAGTTTTTGGCAATGAGTTTACATCAATATGTTTATTTTCTAAATTTGAAAATACTTGATAAAGTTCTTTTAGCATATACTCCCAAGCATCACCTTGATTTGGAACCATTTCTTGCATTAAAGCAATAGTGATATCTGAATTTTCTGAATCTACAATATTAATACTGCCTAAAAATTTCGGTGTGTTTTTAAAATCTTTCTTTTCTGATAAAAACCGACTCATTTCATAATCTGGATTTTTATCAACATAAATTCTTCTGAAGAATTTTAAAACGTACTTTTCATTGTATATAATAGAAGTATTGCTTTGCTCTAAACCCATAAATCTTGAAGACTCATAATTTACATTATTAAACAACATACTTTTATGATACTGCACCTTATTTTTATCATTGGTTTGCGCAGTTACAATACGCTCAAATACTAATTTTCGGTATGCATCAAGGTTAATGGCATCAATAATAAATCCTTCTTGTCCTCTTATACTTATTGGCAGAATTCTATCTTTTTGAGCAAAACTTTCATCAGAAACAAATGCAATTGGTAAAAAATAATGTTGATAGAAAGCTTCAACAAAATTAATTTCTAAAATTAATCCATAATACACTTCATTACCCTGCTCAATTTTAAAATAATCCGAAAGTTCTATATACTTTAATTTACTAGCTTTTCCACCATACCAGCGTTGCTTCACAATATAATCTTCCAATACATCTGAAAGAAAAACTTTTATAAATTCTTCACTTTCAAGCAATTCCTCCCATACTTCATCAAAATTATAAGGTGGCTGCAAAATGTTTTTAGATAGTTGTTTGGACATGCTATTTTTTTATCTTAAAAATATGAAAAGGTAATGAAGCATGCAACTGTATAAAATTCCACTCATTATTCCACTCATACACATTATCAGTAATTAAGTCCTTCACTTTTAAATGATGATGATTTCCAATGCCAAGTTCTGCCAATGGTAACTGAAGCATTCCTTCTTGCATATAATGCTCATCTAAATTAATAATAATTAAAAGTTCACTATCTTTAGAATCATTCCATTTATAAAAAGCAATTAAATTATCATTATTAATGTTACAAAACTTTATATTATTAGTTTGCTGAAGTGCTTCATTTTCAAAACGAATTTTATTTATTTTTGAAATAATTGTTATCAAGTTATTTTCTTTAAACCAATCGTAATTACAGATTTGAAATTTTTCAGAATTCAAATATTCTTCTTTCCCAGGAATAGGATTACTCATCATATGTTCAAAAACAGGTCCGTAAATTCCAACATTTGAACTTAAAGTCGCTGCTAACACATAACGCTGAATATGTTTTGATTCATTTGCATGTTGAAGATGAAACGGGTTAATATCAGGTGTATTTGGCCAAAAATTTGGACGCATATATTCACACTGATCTGTTTTTGTTAATTCTTCAACATATTCCGTAATTTCATGTTTATTGTTTCTCCAAGTAAAGTAGGTATAGGATTGCGAATAACCTTGTTTTCCCAATTGTTGCATTATTTTGGGTGCCGTAAAGGCTTCTGCTAAAAATAACACATCAGGGTGTTTTGCTTTTACTTCATTAATAATCCAATTCCAAAAATAAAAAGGTTTTGTATGTGGATTATCCACCCTAAAAACATTAATTCCACAATTAATCCAATAAAATAAAGTATCTAAACATTCATCCCATAAATTTTTAAAATCTTCACTTTCCCAATAAATTGGTAAAATATCTTGGTATTTTTTTGGTGGATTTTCTGCATATTGCACGGTACCATCAGGTCTCCATTTAAACCAACTTGGGTGTTCTTTTACCCAAGGATGATCTGGAGCTGCTTGCAATGCATAATCCATCGCAATTTCAATTCCAAGCTCATTTGCTGTTTTTATCAAAGATTTAAAATCTTCAATGGTGCCTAATTGCGGGTGTAAGTCCTTATGCCCACCATATTTTGAACCAATTCCCCAAGTAGAACCAACATCACCCTTTAAGGCTTCTGTAGTGTTATTTTTACCTTTACGATTCACTTCCCCTATTGGGTGAACTGGAGGAAAGTATAAGGTATCGAAACCCATGTCTGATACTCTTGGTAATAATTTCTCACAATCTTTAAAAGTTCCATGCACTCCATTTTTCTGGGATGCAGAACGTGGAAAAAACTCATACCAAGTACTAAATCTAGCTTTTAACCGATCTACATATACTTGAAATTCTTTTGATGAATTTAGCAATATCTTTTCGGGATAATTATAAAAAATACGATGTAATCTTTCACTAACAGCTTCAGTAATTGATTCTTGATAAGCATTCGCATCAGCAAAAATATCAGCTAAATGTTTTAAATATTTTTTTTCAGAAGCAGTTGCTTTTAATTCACATTTATTTACATAAGATATTCCTTCTAATAATTCAGAATTTACATGTTGGTTATCAGCTATTTTTCGTTCAATACCATGTTGCCAATTCAAAGCATAGTCTATCCATCCAACAACTTTGTAAGAATAATAACCCTGTTTTTCAACAACAAAAGAAGCTTGCCAATTATTGTGTCCTGGATGCATTCTAACTTCTTTCCACTTTTTTTCCTTTTCATGTTTGTATAAAACGGCCGCAGCAGTAATATCATGACCATCCGACAGGATATCTGCGGTTACGGTAACAATTTCATTTACTACACGTTTTATATAAAAATCACCATTATTTATTGTTGGTGCTATATTTTCAATAACAACTCGTTCCTGATTTTTCATTTAAATCTAATTACCTTTTAATAATGCTTATAGTGTAAACCCATTAGGAACTATAGCTCCCTTTTTAATCACAACAATTCCATCTCTAATAGCGTATATACCTGTTTCTGAATCTTTTAAATGCTTACCTCCATTTATTTTTACATCGTTACCAATACAACAGTTTTTATCTAAAATAGCATTTTTAATAAAGCAACGAGATCCAATTCCCATAGAAACAATGTCTTTATTAATTATATCTTCTAAAGGTTGATAAAAATCACTACCCATCATATAAGTGTTAACAACAGTGGATTCAGCATCAATTCTAGATCGAACTCCAATAACTGAATGTTCAATTTTAGCAGCATTTATAATACAGCCATCTGCAATCACAGTTTTATCTAAAACAGTACCCGAAATTTTAGTTGTAGGCAACATTCTAGCATGCGTATAAATACGTTTTGCTTTACTATACAAATCAAACTTTGGAAAATCATCTGTCAATCCTAAATTAGCCTCAAAAAATGAATCTATATTCCCAATATCTGTCCAATAACCTTCAAATTGATGACTTATAACTTTATGTTTTCCAATTGCTTGTGGTATTATTTCTTTACCAAAATCATTCGTATCAGGATTGTTCATTAATTCAACTAGTAATTCTCTGTTAAATATATAAATACCCATGGAAGCCAAATAATTTCTTCCTACATCTTTCATTTGTTGGCTAACTTCTGAAGTCCAATCTGGTAATAATTCAGCTGCTGGTTTTTCAATAAAAGAAGTAATATCATTCTCTTCATTTGTTTTTAAAATCCCAAATGAAGTAGCATCTTTCGCATTCACAGGAATGGTAGCTATAGATATTTTAGCTTTACTTTTTATATGTTTTTGTAACATTTCATCATAATCCATTTGGTATAATTGATCCCCAGATAAAATTAAGGCATACTCAAAATCATGTCTTAAAAAATGATGCATACTTTGACGAACCGCATCTGCAGTTCCCTGAAACCACTTACTATTCCCCGGGGTTTGCTCTGCTGCCAAAACATCAACAAATGCTGTACTAAAAAAACTAAAATGATATGTATCTTTAATATGACGGTTTAATGAGGCTGAATTAAATTGTGTTAATACAAATATTCTTTTTATATCTGAATTGATACAATTAGAAATTGGAATATCTACTAAACGGTACTTTCCGGCAATAGGAACTGCAGGTTTAGAGCGAGACTCTGTTAACGGGTGTAATCTTGAACCTTGTCCACCTCCTAATATTATTGATAAAACATTACTTCCTGCCATAACTGTATTTTTTGAAATTTGTATTTATTTACTTTTATATTTACTTAATTACAACATTAAATTAAAGATTTATATAATCCTTTAACTTGTTTTGCAATTGCTATCCAATCAAAATAATCTTCAACTCTTTTTCTTCCATTTTTTGCCATAGCCTCTCTCAAAGATTTGTTGCTTATTAATTTATTAATTCCATCAGCAAGGTCTTTTGAAAATTTATCTGGATTTATAGGTTCAAAAGGAGCTACATTTTGTTGTTCTACTTGAATTAAAATACCTGTTTCATTGTCTACAACAACTTCTTTTATTCCTCCAACAGCACTTGCTACAACAGCAGTTTCACAGGCCATTGCTTCTATATTTATAATTCCAAAAGGTTCATAAATTGATGGGCAACAAAACACATCTGCATGCGAATATAATTGAATTACTTCTTTTTTAGGTAGCATTTCAGCAATCCAAATAACATTATCTCTTGTTTTTTTTACTTCATTCACACTTTCTTCCATTTCTTTTGCAATTTCAGGAGTGTCCGGAGCACCAGCGCATAAAACTATTTGTGTATCAGGATCTATATATTTTATGGCATTTACTAAATGTATAATTCCTTTTTGTTTGGTAATTCTACCAACAAAAAGTACATATGGTTTTAACTTATTAATACCAAATCTTTCTAAAGTTGATGTTTCGTTTGTGACCACATACTCTTCAAGATTTATTCCATTATAAATTACTTTAATTTTTTCTTCTTCAACATTAAAATATTTCAATACATCATCTTTAGTTTCATTTGAAACTGCAATAATTGCATCAGCCATTTCTATGGCTGTTTTCTCAATCCATGAAGATGCATCGTAACCGTTTCCTAATTGATCTCTTTTCCATGGTCTTAATGGTTCTAATGAATGTGTTGTGATTACCAATGGGATACCGTAGCATAATTTTGCAACAATACCAGCAAAATGTGCATACCAAGTATGACAATGAACAATATCAGCATCAATTTCATCTGCATTCATTTGAATACAAGTACTTAATGTTTGTAGAACAGATTTAAGCTTATCATTTGACTTGTTAAAAGCTGGATTATCAAAAGGGTAACCTTTTACTGTTAAATTTTCGGTATTTTCTTGTTGATCTCCAAAACATCTCACATCAACATTCATTAACTTAGCTAATTCTGCTGCTAAATATTCAACATGAACTCCTGCTCCACCATAAACATAAGGCGGAAATTCTCTTGTATAAAAAAGTACTTTCATAAAATCATTAATAAAATTGTAAATAAATAATTGATTATAAAGTATTTAATCCCCAACAAATACTCATTGTCAGCAAAAATTAAACACTAATATACATTATTTAATTAGATGAATAATTAATTGAAAAGTTACAAAAAATTTATTTGTGTAATTAGGTTATTTGCGAAAACGTTTTAATCCTAACTTATTAAATAAAAGAAACAATAACATCTTAATATTTAATTATTTAAAAAAAAGAGGAGCCTTACAAGGCTCCTCTTTTTAAAAATTATTTTTTAAACTTTAATCAAAATTTTATTTTAAACATTTTGCTTTTTAATTAAATTTAAGGCAGAACCTTCTTTAAACCATTCTATTTGTCCTTGATTGTAGGTATGATTTAATTTGATAGTATCTATACTTCCATTTGTATGAACAATTTCTAAAGTTAATTGTTTACCTGATGCAAATTCATTTAAATCTAAAAAATTAAATGTATCATCTTCTTGAATTAAATCGTAATCAGTTTCGTTAGCAAATGTTAAACCTAACATTCCTTGCTTTTTTAGGTTTGTTTCATGAATACGTGCAAATGATTTTACAATTACAGCAGCAACACCAATATGACGCGGTTCCATAGCTGCATGTTCTCGTGAAGAACCTTCACCATAATTATGATCTCCAACTACTATTGAAGGAATGCCTGCTTTTTTATAAGCTCTTGCTGTATCAGGAACTGCTCCATATTCTCCAGTTAATTGATTCTTAACTTTGTTTGTTTCCATACTGAAAGCATTTACAGCTCCAATTAAACAATTATTAGAAATATTATCTAAATGTCCACGAAAACGTAACCAAGGTCCTGCCATAGAAATATGATCAGTAGTACATTTTCCATATGCTTTAATTAATAATTTAGCGCTTTTAATTTCACTTCCCAAAGGAATAAAAGGTGTTAATAATTGCAAACGATCTGAATCTGATTTTACAACAACATCAATACCTGAACCATCTTTAATAGGTGCAACAAATCCAGCATCTTCAACTTCAAAACCTTTTGGAGGTAACTCAAAACCAGTTGGTTCTTTTAAAAGTATTTCTTCCCCATTTTGGTTTATTAATCTATCTGTCATTGGATTAAAATCTAATCTACCTGCAATTGCAACTGCTGCAACCATTGAAGGTGATGCAACAAATGCATGGGTATTTGGATTACCATCTGCTCTTTTTGAAAAGTTACGGTTAAAAGAATGAATTATTGTGTTTTTCTCTTGCTTCACAGCTCCTTCTCTATCCCATTGACCAATACAAGGTCCGCAAGCATTTGTAAATATTTTAGCATTTAAATTTTCGAAAATATCTAGAAGGCCATCACGTTCAGCAGTATAACGAACTTGCTCAGAACCTGGATTGATACCAAATTCAGCTTTTGCAACTATATTATTATCCACTGCTTGTTTTGCAACTGAAGCTGCTCTTGATAAATCTTCATAAGAAGAGTTAGTACAAGAACCAATTAAACCCCAATCAACTTTTAAAGGCCAATCATTTTTAGTCGCTTTTTCTGTCATTTCTCCAACTGGTGTTGCTAAATCTGGCGTAAAAGGTCCGTTTAAATGAGGTTTTAATTCAGATAAATTTATTTCAATAACTTGGTCAAAATATAATTCTGGGTTTGCATACACTTCATCATCACCCGTTAAATATGATGCAATTTTATTTGCTTCATCTGCCACTTCATTACGGTCAGTTGCTCTTAAATAGCGCTCTACAGATTCATCATAACCAAAAGTTGAAGTAGTTGCTCCAATTTCAGCACCCATATTACAGATAGTACCTTTACCAGTTGCTGATAATGCTTTTGCACCTTCTCCAAAATATTCAACAATACAACCAGTTCCACCTTTTACAGTTAATAAACCTGCAACTTTTAATATTACATCTTTAGCGGCTGTCCAACCAGAAAGTTTGCCTGTTAATTTAATCCCAATTAATTTTGGAAATTTTAATTCCCAAGCCATTCCTGCCATTACATCAACAGCATCTGCACCACCTACTCCAATTGCAATCATTCCCAAACCTCCTGCATTCACAGTATGTGAATCTGTACCAATCATCATTCCTCCAGGAAATGCATAGTTTTCTAAAACTACTTGATGAATAATTCCTGCTCCCGGTTTCCAAAATCCAATTCCATATTTATTTGATACAGAAGCTAGAAAGTTAAATACTTCACTACTATTATTTAAAGCATTTTGCAAATCTTTATCTGCGCCAATTTTTGCTTGAATAAGATGATCACAATGTACTGTTGTTGGCACTGCAACTTTATTTTTACCAGCTTGCATAAACTGCAACAAAGCCATTTGAGCTGTAGCATCCTGACAAGCAATTCGGTCTGGAGCAAAATCAACATAATCTTTACCTCTTACAAAAGCAGTTGCTGCTTTCCCATCCCAAAGATGGTTGTATAATATTTTTTCAGATAACGTTAGGGGTTTACCAACTACTTTTTTTGCAGTATCAACTCTTTCAGTCATTCGGTTATAAACACCTTTAATCATTTCAATATCAAAAGCCATATCTATATTTTTTATTTAATTATTTTATCCACGCGAAGTTACAAAAAATGAAGTTCAGAATTAAATAATTCGTAATATTCAGTGCATTTTTAAATATATAAATATTAAAAATGGTATTTATTTTGAAATACATAAAAATCACTAGCGAAAACGTTGTAAATATCAAGAATATGATAAAAAAATTAAGTAGGTCTATAAGCCGGATTTTGTACTTCGAAAAGTTCTCATCATTTATCTAGGCTATAAATTACTCTATAGCTCAAGCTGCCTACCCCTTGAAATAGAGCGAGTAACTCTAAAATTTCAATATACGTGGCATTTCACCGCATAGAGTTTACCTGGTTTCACTACAGCCGAACTGTACTTGCTTTCTGTTGCACTTGTCCTCAACTCACGCTGGACGGATGTTATCCGCTATGCTACTCTTTGGTGTCCGGACTTTCCTCTCCGTTAAAACGGAACGATAAGACGACCTACTTAATTTTGCAAAAATACATTAATAATTTGATTAAAAAAAAACCCACTTACAGTGTAAGTGGGAAAATTGCTATGAAAAAGAAAAAGTGTTATTAGATGTTTCACTAACAACATTTTATCAAATATACTTAATTTTTAAAAACAAAAAGTAAAAAAAGATGTTAATTTTAGGAAAACATATCTTTTACCTTTTCAAAAAAAGATTTGTCAAACTTTGAAGGATTTGGTTCGAAATTTTCATCTTTTATATTTTTTTCAAAAAATTCTTTTTGTTCTTTCGAAAGATTTTGAGGCGTCCATACATTAATGTGAATTAATAAATCTCCATTTCCATAGTGATCTATACTTGGCAAGCCTTTACCTCTTAATCTTAATATTTTACCTGATTGTGTACCTTCCTCAATTTTTATTTTAACTTTTCCAGAAACAGTATCAATGTTTTTACTAACTCCTAAAACTGCTTCAGATAAGTTAATGTATAAATCAAAATGTAAATTTGTTCCTTCACGTTTTAATGTTTCATGTTTAATTTCTTCAATAACAACAATTAAATCACCATCCATAGAATTATTTCCTGGAGCCGCATTCCCTTTTCCATTCACCTTTAATTGTACTCCATCAGTAACACCTGCAGGAATCTTTATTGAAACTGTTTCTTCTTTAAATTCTAGTCCACTACTATCAGCTCCTTTAGGTTGTTTATCTAAAATTTCACCAGCACCTTGGCAGGTTGGACATGTTGAAGCTGTTTGCATACGTCCTAAAATTGTATTAGTCACACGCATTACTTGCCCCTGACCATTACAAGTTGAACATGTTTTAAATGTTGCGCCAGCTGCTTGTACTTTTCTACGAACTTTTACTTTCTTTTCAACACCATTAGCAATCTCTTCTAGCGTTAATTTTACTCTAATTCTTAAATTGCTTCCTTTAACACGAGCTCTACCACGTGAACTTCCACCGAAGCCTCCGCCTCCAAAACCACCTCCAAAAATATCTCCAAATTGACTAAAGATATCATCCATATTCATACCTCCACCACCAAAGCCTCCACCTCTCTGACCTCCATTTTCAAAAGCAGCATGACCATATTGATCGTAACGCGCTTTTTTGTTTTCGTCACTTAAAATTTCATAAGCCTCAGCAGCTTTTTTAAAATTCTCTTCGGCTGCTTTATCATCCGGATTTTTATCTGGATGATATTTAATAGCCATTTTACGGTAGCCTTTTTTTATGTCAATTGGTGTAGCATTTTTAGAAACGCCTAATACTTCGTAGTAATCTTGCTTCATTTTTTTTGAATTATTGTCCTATTACAACTTTTGGATATCTTAAAACTTTGTCCCCTAACTTATATCCTTGTTCCACTACATCCATTATTTTACCTTTCATGTCTTCTGATGGAGCAGGGATTTGAGTAATAGCTTCATGTATTTCAACATCAAAAATATCACCTTTATTTACTTCAATAAAATTTAATCCTTTTTGAGCTAATGTAGTTTTAAGTTTATTTTTAATTAACTCCATCCCTTTTAATAACTCTTTATCTTTTACTTTTTTAATTTCAGCTAATCCCCTGTCAAAATCATCCAATATTGGCAATAAAACTGTCATTAAATCTTCATTGGCAGTTCTAAATAATTCAATACGTTCTTTAGCTGTACGTTTTTTATAGTTTTCAAATTCAGCAAATAAACGAAGAAATTTATCTTTCTCTTGAGCAACTTCCTTTTGCAATTGCTCTTCAATACTAATTTCTTGTACTTCTTCTTGTTGAATTTCTTTATCTTCTAAATCTTTTTCTTCTTTGCTATCGTTCTTTTTACTCATCTTTTTAACTTAAAAAATTTATCACTTTATTAGTCTGCAAAAGTATTGCCATTTTTTGAATTATGCCAATATGACATCTATTTATTGAAGGTTAAAATTATTAAATAACTAAAAATTTCAAAAGATTTACTATTCAAGTTCTATCCATAAAAAAATTCCTGTTGCCACAGGAATTTTTAAACTTGAAATTTATATTTTTATAAAAATTAATCTATTCTTGTTATTTTTGCTCCAATAGCCCTTAGTCTTTCATCAATATTTTGATAACCTCTATCAATTTGTTCAATATTTTGAATTGTGCTTGTTCCTTGAGCAGAAAGTGCTGCAATTAATAAAGAAATTCCTGCTCTAATATCAGGTGAAGTCATGGTTGTAGCTTTTAAACTATATTCATGGTTCATACCAATAACTGTAGCCCTATGTGGATCACAAAGTATTACTTTTGCTCCCATATCAATTAGTTTATCAACAAAGAACAAACGGCTTTCAAACATTTTTTGATGTATAAGTATACTTCCTTTAGCTTGTGTTGCCACCACTAAAATAACACTTAATAAATCAGGAGTAAACCCTGGCCAAGGTGCATCAGAGATTGTTAAAATTGATCCGTCTATAAAATTTTGAATTTCGTAACTATCTTGTTCAGGAATAAAAATATCATCACCTCTACGTTCTAAATTAATTCCTATTTTTTGAAAAACACGAGGTATTAACCCTAAATCATCCCAACTTACATCTTTAATAGTAATAGAAGACTTAGTCATGGCAGCCATACCTATCCAACTACCAATTTCAATCATATCAGGTAAAATTCTATGAGCACAGCCATTTAATTTTGTTACACCTTCTATTTTAAGTAAATTAGAACCTACTCCTGTAATATTAGCGCCCATACTATTCAACATTTTGCACAACTGTTGTAAGTAAGGTTCGCAAGCAGCATTGTATATTGTTGTAGTTCCTTTAGCCATAACAGCCGCCATTACAATATTTGCCGTTCCAGTTACTGAAGCTTCATCTAAAAGCATGTTAGTTCCAATTAACTCATCAGCTTCAACGCCATAAAATAGTTCTTCTTTGTTATATCTAAAAGTAGCTCCTAATTTTATAAACCCTTCAAAATGAGTATCTAATCTACGTCTTCCTATTTTATCGCCGCCTGGTCGTGGTATGTATCCTTTCCCAAAACGTGCTAATAATGGACCTACAATCATAATAGAACCACGCAAGGAACTTCCATCTTTTTTGAAATTTTCAGATTCTAAATAATCTAAGTTTAGAGTATCTGCCTGAAAAGTATAAGTATCCGCATTGACTTTGGTATATTTTACGCCTAATTCTCCTAAAATAAATATTAGTTTATTAACGTCTCTAATATCTGGTATATTACTAATTGTAACTTTTTCAGATGTTAATAAAACTGCACAAATAACTTGTAAAGCTTCATTTTTAGCACCTTGAGGAGTAATATTCCCACTTAATTTATGACCTCCTTCAATTTTAAATGTAGCCATTCTTTGATTGAAATTTATTTATTAAAATTTTTTCTTTGGTCTTGGTTTGTTTTGCTGTTTATTCGTAACCTTATTTGTAGGATTTTTCTTTTTCATTAAATCTTTCACTTCAGATAAAGTTTCATTTTTATCTGTTAAATCAATTTGTCCTTTTGATAATTCAATTAAATGTTTAAAAATAATAGCATCATCAACGGTGTCTTTATTCCAATTCAAATAACATTTTTTCATATGATTGGCAATCGCAAAATATAATGCATCACGAGGTTCACCATCTTCCCAAGTTAAGGCTGTCTTAATCATGGCTTGTATGTTATTTCCATAATACCTGTATTTTGAAGCATATTTTGGATACTCTAATCGCTCAGGTTTTTCTAACAATGCAGCTTTTTCCAATTTTTCATAAGGTGAATCTACATCTAATTTGAAATCAGCCATTATAAAAAGTTGATCCCATAATTTATGTTTAAAATCAGGCACATCACGTAAATGTGGCTGTAAATTTCCCATCACATCTACAATAGCTTTTGCCATTTTATTTCGCTCTTCAACATCTTCTAAAGCGATGCAATGATCTATCAGTTTTTGTATATGGCGCCCGTATTCTGGGATTATTAAATGTGATCTTTCTGCGTTGTATTCTAAATCAAAATTCATGTATCTTTCTTCTTTTTTAATAAATGCAAATTACAATATAAATATTGGTTTTACAATCTTATTTTTAACCTAAAATTGTAAGCTTTGCGAATTGTAATAATAATTTTTTAACACCTACAGAACCAAATCTAATTTCTGCTTTTTGGTTTGCTCCTGCACCTTCTAAACTAAGAACTTCTCCTTTACCAAACTTTGTATGTTCTACAATATTGCCTATAGTAATAGTACTATCAAATAAATTTGAAGGTAAAACTGCTGATTTTGTTACCTTTTTTAAATTTTTAGGAGGTGAAAATTGAACCTTTTGCACTTCTGTTTTTTTAACTGGCGTACGTTGAATTGGTTTTTTAAAACGTATTTTATTTTGAGGCACACTTCCAAAAATATCTTCATCTAAAAATTTATGTTGTTTTGGAATTGGCATTTTTACAGTTAAAAACTCTAAAAATTGTTCATCTATTTCTTCCAAAAACCTACTAGGCTCACAATCCACTAATTTTCCCCAGCGGTAACGCGTTTGTGCATAGGTTAAATATGCTTGTTTTTCAGCTCTTGTTAAAGCTACGTAGAACAAGCGGCGTTCTTCTTCTAACTCGCTTCTGGTATTCATACTCATTGCTGAAGGAAATAAATTTTCCTCCAAACCAACAATATAAACATATGGAAATTCCAATCCTTTTGCTAAGTGAATCGTCATTAATGAAACTCTAGGCGTGTCATCTTTCTTTTCACTATCAAAATCGGTTGCTAAAGCTACATCTTCCAAGAAAAAAGCTAAAGAATCTTCTTCTTCTTTTTCCTTTTGAACATCGACAAAATCTTTAAGGCCGTTTAATAATTCTTGTATATTTTCAACTTTACTTACACCTTCTGGTGTACCATCACTTTCTAAATCCTTTATAATTCTGGTCTGTTTAATTACAAATTCAGCAACCTCAAAGGCATTTTTTGTCTGCGCTTCAATTTGAAAATGCTGCATCATAGTAACAAAATTCATTAATTTTATTTTTGTTCCTGTATTTATACTTATATCAAGGCTTTGTAGATTTAATAGTAAACCGAAAATTGACTTTTTATAGTGGTTTGCAGCAACCGAAAGTTTATCCAAGGTAGTATCTCCAATACCACGAGCAGGATAATTAATAACCCTTTTTAAAGCTTCCTCATCATTTGGGTTTATTAACAAACGCAAATAAGCTAGTGTATCTTTAATTTCTTTACGTTGATAAAACGATAAACCTCCAAAAATTTTATATTTTATATCTTTTTTTCGAAGCGCATCTTCAATAGCACGTGATTGCGCATTGGTACGATATAAAATTGCAAACTCAGAATTTTTAAGTTGCAAATTCATTTTATTATCAAAAATTGAATTTGCAATAAAACGTCCTTCTTCAGCTTCCGTAAAAGTGCGCATTACTTTAATTTTTGCACCTTCATCATTCGCTGTCCAAACTTGCTTATCTAACTTTGTTTTGTTTCTTTGAATAACACTATTTGCAGCTTCAACAATATTTTTTGAAGAACGATAGTTTTGTTCTAATTTAAAAATATTCACCTTATCATAATCTCGTTGAAAATTTAAAATATTTTGAATATTTGCACCACGAAATGAATATATACTCTGTGAATCATCTCCTACAACACAAATATTTTGAAATCGATCTGCTAATGCTCTAACAATTAAATATTGAGAATGATTTGTATCTTGATACTCATCAACTAAAATATACTTAAATCGTTGTTGGTATTTTGCTAAAACTTCAGGAAAACGCGTTAATAACTCGTTGGTTCTCAGTAATAAATCATCAAAATCCATTGAACCTGCTTTAAAACAACGCTCTACATATTGGTTGTAAATTTCACCAATTTTTGGACGACTCGCCATTTTATCTGCTTCAATTAATTCCGGATTATTAAAGTATGCTTTTACAGTAATTAAACTATTTTTAAATGAAGAAATACGACTTAAAACCTGTTTTGGTTTGTACCTGTCTTTATCTAATTGCATTTCTTTAATGATAGAAGAAAGCAATCTTACAGCATCTTGTGTATCGTAAATTGTAAAGTTTGAAGGAAAGCCTAAATGATGCCCTTCAGAACGTAAAATACGTGCAAAAACGGAGTGAAAAGTACCCATCCATAAGTTTTTTGCTTCAGAATCTCCAACTACTGTTGCAATACGATCTTTCATTTCACGTGCTGCTTTATTGGTAAATGTCAATGATAGTATGTTAAATGGATCAACATTATTATTCATTAAATTGGCAATTCTATAGGTTAAAACTCTCGTTTTACCTGAACCAGCACCAGCAATAATAATCATTGGGCCGTCTTTATGTAAAACGGCTTCTCTTTGCGATTCGTTAAGATTTTCTAAGTAATTGTTCACAGGAATACTTTAATAGCCAAAAGTACTATTCCAAATTTAGTTTCGCAATAAAAGTTATTGACATCCTTTAGTTAGTTTGTACCGCTTGCTTTTTAAACTGACTAAGAAAAATAAAAAACAAACCAAATACCATAAAAAAACTAAAAATTAATACCAATAAATTATAATTTTTAATTGGACCGAAACCATTCAAAAATAAAAATCCCTGCGAAAACAATAAGGTTTCAGTTATAAATATTCCTGTTAAAAAAGTACCTATTCCAATTTTAGACAAAATATTTTTAAATACTATTATTTTTAATTGAACTAAAATTAGCAATAATAAGACACTCATAAATGCTAGTGTAAACAAGTGCAAATAACCAATTATGAAGAATGGTTTTAAAGCCATTGATTTTTCAACAATAAAAGGAAATGCTGAAGCAATTTGAATCACAATTTTAAAACTATACGCTATCAACCCAAATTTTAATACTAATTTAGAAATTGAATTCCATTTTATTTGTGGGTACGTTTGCCTAATTATTTTCATCAAAAAGAATAATGAAATGAGTTGCAATAGTGAAGCTACAAAACCTATTACATAAAAAACAGCAGAAACATCACTCCATAAAATTGACAATGCATACGCAGGTATGCAAGCTACATTTAAATATAAAAAGAAGTTTTCTTGTAATTTTTTAGAAATTATGATTTTTTGTTTTTCAAAAATTTTGAATAAAAATCCAAACAGCACAAAAACAAAATAACCGTTGTATAAAAAGTGTAGATAAAAATAAACCGTATTATGATATAAATCCGTTTTTCCTTGTGAAACTAAAACACCTGCTAAAAACCAAGTTGCTAAACTTGATAGTATATAGTAATAAATACCATATTTTATTAGCTTAACAGCAGTGCTGTTCCCTTTAATATCCTTTAATAATCTATATGAAAGCACATAACTAGCTACTCCAAATAAAGAAAGTAATACAATTGAAAATGCTTTATAACCTTCTAAAGGGAAACTAATTAACATTAAAGTAATAGTTACTACTATAATTGAAATTATTATTTTATAAACCTTTTTTTGCTTTATAGAAGCTTCTACAAAATTAGAAAGAAGCACTCCAATGGTTGCTAAATATCCCCAACCTAAAAATGCTACGTGAGAATGACTTTGTAAAAAGTGATGATAGTTTATAAATGTTAATGGATACGTGAAATTCCATCTTAATAACAATCCATACAAAGCTGATAGTATGAATAATGTAAATGCACATAAATATAAAAAACGATGGTTTCTGGTTCCTAACATCAAAAATTTTTAGTTTACAAATAAACAAGAATTTTATGTATTTTCTAATTAATAGGCATAAAAAAAGCGGTTTCAATTTGAAACCGCTTTTTAAAATATATTTTTAATTACTTTTTAGCAAATGTATAAGATACACCAACCATAACCATATCTGTTGTCATTGAATAACCAACTTTTGTATCAGGAACTACTCCATAAGGGTTAGTTGGAGATATTGCCAATGGGCTTAACATTGGTCCTTCTGTTTTACCATCACTTGCCCCATGGTGATATACACCATTTAACATTAATTTATCAGTTAATGGATAACTAAACCCAAATTGGAACGCATGTTTAATAACAGCCGTTGCAGGAAGTGAGAAAAATGCTAATTCATCATCAATTGGATTGCTACTATATGTATAACCAACTCTTAATGGTAATTTTTCAATTCCTTTATACTGTAAACCAGCTGATAAAATTTGTACGTTTTTCCACCCAAATCCTTTTACAGCACCTGTAGGGTAACCGGTCATTGGTCCACTTTCAGTTATTTGCCATCCTTTAGCTTCAAAACCTGCTGTATTTTCATAATCTACTTGTCTAAAATCTAAAGCTAAATCTATATCTCCTTTAGAATAACCCAAACCAAAAGATAAAATTGCTGGGTAATCCATTGCAAATTCAACATCAGGAGCAGCTGATCCATCTAAATAAGTGTTTGTAAATTGTAACTTATCAAATTTTTGTGCTGTTTTATAAGATGCTCCAATTTTAATTCCTTCTGGAGAGTTATAGAAAATACCAAATTGTGCTCCATAACCAATTGCCGAAGCTTTATCTGAAGTTGGGTAACCTTTTCCTGTTCCTCCCATTGCTACTGGAAAATCAGGAGCTGAAATTGGGTTTGGTGCTAATTCTAATGCTGCATAATTAATTGTTGGCTGAACACCAATTGATAAATTTTCAGTAATTTCATACGCCCAAGCTAAACCTACTTGTAATAACATATAATCAGATTCTACATGTCCAAAACCGTTCATACTTTGAGGCATATTAATTGGGTTAGACATACTTTCTGGAAAAGTCACTCCAAAACCACTAATACCAAAAGCAGAAACTCCAAAAGTATGTTTACTTCCTTCTTTCCCATAAACGTAGGCTAAAGCTGGCATTGGTGAAACACCTCTGTCATCTTTTGTAATACCACTATAAGAACCTGCTGTAGAACTTAATTCTGGAGAAGAAAAGAAAACTCCAATACTAAAGTCTATTATTTTATTGTCAAATACAGAAATTGCTGCAGGGTTCCATTGTAAAGCCCCGCTAATATCTAAAGGTTGTGCTGTTGAAGCTCCTCCCATTGACATATTAACTGCTCCAACTCCTTGCATGATGTGCCCTGCTTGAGCAAAAGTTGCTGTTGTAAAAAGTACAACGGCTAATCTTAATAAGTTTTTCATAATTGAATAATTAATTTAATGTTCTTTTTTATGTAACTTTTGTTATATAACTACCTCTTAAGAAGCTACATTTGTTACATTACAAATGTAAATTCTTTAAGTTTTGAATTTTATGACAATTATCATTAAAAAAAAATCGGTTTGCAATAATTGTTACAATTTAATACAATGAAAATTAGCATGAATTTATTTAGTAAGCACTTTAGGTGCAATTCTTTAATTAAATAAATTTTTATAAATGTTGTAAAATTATAGAAGTTATTGGTTCTTTTGAATATAGTTTTAAATATAAAAAATAGAGCTAGAAAAAGTATTTGTGCATTACAAAACACATGGTTTTATGGTTACAAACTTCATGGGATTTGCACAGTTTCTACTATTTTTGAATAGTTATAGATATCCCCAAAGCGAGTATTAAAATTATATATCCTAAATTGTTAAACGGTTATATTTTTAATCTTTATAAACAATTGAAATAACTTTTTTACTGAAGTCTATTTTTCTTGTAATTGTTAATAAATAAGTGGTTAAAATGGTGTTCCTTACTTTTTATTTTAGTATATTTAAATTTACCTCAAAAGTTCTGTTTTTAAACAGCTTTTTTACTACTTTGTAAAAATAGTAGAACTTTCTCCAAATAATTATACTCTATTTATAAATTAATTGTACTATTTTTTATATAATAATTGTACAATTAATTTTATAATCTTCGTTACTTATACAAGAAACAACAGAGGATAAACAAGGTCTGGTCTATTAATAATCACAATTGAATAGTAGGTTCTTTTAAAACCAAAAGAAACGTAATTCAACGCCCTTTTAACTATTACGCAAAACAAGCTAAAAAGCAAACATTGCAGGGCAGAGCTTTAAAAAAATGTTTTGTAAACATTTTTAGTGACTGAGCCAACTGGAGCATTGGCATAAAAAGGAAGCAATCTTTTGAATTAGAACTTCAATATAACAGATTCCCGCGTTCGCGAGAATGACGTATTGTTTCGTCCACCTGAGTTGGGTTCAGGTTCTCAAAATGATTAGTTATTATGTAAGATGTAGTATTCTTCTGTCATTACAAATTTTACTTTTCTTAAGTAAAATGTGGCAATCTCACCATGAGTGCACAAGTTGCCACAGTTCTATCTCCTTTGAAATAACACTAATATAGGATGCCAAAAAATTTAGTTTAAAAAATAATTGTGTCTAAATGGTTTAATTGGCTTATTATAAACATAATTAATTTTGATTTTTAGTTTGAATATAATAAGTTTGAATTTTTATATGTAAATAATTATGGAATTAAAAAAAATAATAGAATTACTTAGCTATACATTGCCTTCAATAATTACTGGAATAATTGCTTATTTGTTCTTTCTAACACATATAAAATCGGAAGAAAAAAAGCTAAAAATAAGTTTACTAAAAGAAAACCAAAAAGAATCACTCCCCATTAAATTACAAGCTTATGAAAGAATGACACTGTATTTAGAACGTATAAATCCTTCTAAATTATTAATCCGTGTTACATCTATCAATAATGATAAAAGTGCATATGTAATTAGTTTAATAAGTACTATTGAACAAGAATTTGAACATAATTTAACACAGCAAATTTATATTTCAGACAAATGCTGGAGTATCATTATAACTTCAAAAAATGCTACAATGCAACTTATTAAAAATACTTCAGAAGAAACTTCAGTTACAACTGCTCAAGAATTGAGAGAAGCTGTTCTACAAAAATCATTAAATAGAACTTCACCTTCAAATACAGCTTTGGCTTTTATTAAAGATGAAGTTAAAAATTTTATATAATTCACTTTTAAGAATGTCTTCCTTCTAAAACCTTTACAACATCGTTTAAAGTGTAACCTTTAGCTTGGAGTAAAATTAAATAATGGAATAGTAAATCTGCTCCTTCATTTAAAAACAATTCATCGTTATTATCTTTGGCTTCAATTACAATTTCTACAGCCTCTTCACCTACTTTTTGAGCAATTTTATTAATGCCTTTTTCAAATAAGGATGCCACATAACTGCTTTTAGAATCTGCATTTTCTCTTCTACTTTTAATAACATTTTCTAATTCAGATAAAAAACCAAAAGATTGCTCATTAGTTTCTTCCCAGCAAGTGTCCGTTCCTTTATGGCATGTTGGTCCAACTGGGTTTACTTTAACTAATAATGAATCTTGATCACAATCATTTTTTATAGAAACCAAATTTAAAAAGTTCCCACTTTCCTCTCCCTTTGTCCAAAGCCTACTTTTTGTTCTACTAAAAAATGTAACTTTTCCAGTTTCAATAGTTTTTGTATATGCCTCTTTGTTCATATAACCCAACATTAAAACTTTACTAGTTATTGCATCTTGAATTATTGCTGGTACTAAACCGTCTTGGTTTTTATTAAAATCTATGTTCATAATTGTTTCTTATAATTTTTAGCCTTTCGTCATTCTGAACTTGTTTCAGAATCTTAACATTTTTTAGTGTTATTTATTACGCACTTCGACAAGCTCAGTGTGACAATAAATTATAACCTCACTGGAATATTATTCCTTTTTAATTCGTTTTTTAAATCCTTAATTTTTATTTCTTTGAAATGAAACACGCTTGCAGCCAAAGCTGCATCTGCTTTTCCTACAATAAATGCATCCGTAAAATGTTGCATATTTCCAGCTCCTCCTGAAGCAATAATTGGAATATTTACCAATTCACTTAAATAAGCTAATGCCTTATTTGCGAAACCATTTTTAGTTCCATCGTGATCCATAGATGTGAATAAAATTTCACCTGCTCCTCTTTGCTCAACTTCCTTTGCCCAATCAAACAATCTTATTTCGGTTGGTACTTTTCCACCAACCAAATGCACTATCCATTCTCCATCAATTTGCTTAGCATCAATTGCAACAACAACACATTGACTTCCAAATCGAGCCGTCAAATCATTAATTAGTTGCGGGTTTTTAACTGCAGAAGAATTTATGGAAACTTTATCTGCACCTGAATTTAGTAATATCTCAACATCTTCAACCGACGAAATTCCGCCACCTACAGTAAATGGTATATTGACTTTTTCTGCAACATGCATCACCAATTCAGCTAACGTTTTTCTTCGTTGCTCTGTTGCTGTAATATCTAAAAATACCAATTCATCGGCTCCTTCATTAGCATATATTTCAGCTAATTCTACAGGATCTCCTGCATCTCTTAAATCAATAAAATTTACACCTTTTACAGTTCTTCCATTTTTAATATCTAAACAAGGAATAATTCTTTTTGTTAACATTTTCTTTTGTTTCGTCATTGCGAATGAAATGAAGCAATCTCTTTCAAAAAAGAAATTACCACGTCGTTTCACTCCTCATAATGACAATTAATTATTTAAAATAAAATTCTCTATTTGTTTCATACTTATTCTATGCTCGTAAATTGCTTTACCTACAATAGTTCCTTCACATCCCATTTCAGCCAACCTTGGCAATTCATCATATGTTGAAATTCCTCCTGAAGCAATTAATTTTATCTTCTCGACTCCGCTCGAAGTGACATTAGTTTCATTCAAAATTTTTTGATATAAGTTAAACGAAGGACCTTGTAACATACCATCTTTAGAAATATCTGTACAAATAATATAACGAATCCCTTCTTTTACAAAATTTTGAATAAAAGGAAGTAATTCTTTATCGGATTCTTCTAACCAACCACTAACAGCTACTTTTTCATCCAAAGCATCAGCTCCTAAAATAATTTTATCAGCTCCGTACTTTTGCAACCAACTTTTAAATATATCAGGATTTTTAACAGCAATACTACCACCTGTAATTTGATTTGCACCAGATTCAAAAGCAATTCGTAAATCATCATCCGACTTTAATCCTCCTCCAAAATCAATACTTAAATTGGTGTTTGAAGCAATATTCTCCAATACTTTATGGTTCACAATATGACTTGCCTTTGCGCCATCTAAATCTACCAAATGTAAATATTTAACACCATGAGCTTCAAACATTTTAGCCACTTCTAATGGGTTTTCATTATACACTATTTCAGTAGCATAATCTCCTTTTGAAAGACGTACACATTTACCATTTATAATATCTATTGCTGGTATAATTCTCATTGTTATTGTTAAATTGTTAAATTGTTTTTTTTTGCTTAAAACCTTTTATCATTCCTGCGCAGGAAGAAATCTATTATTTATATGGTATATGGATTCCTGATTTCACAGGAATGGCATTGTTACACCTAATTATTATTCAACTCTAAAAAATTCTTCAAAATTTGTGAGCCTGCTTTACTACTTTTCTCTGGATGAAATTGAACTCCATAAAAGTTTTTTTCTTGTAATGCAGATGCATATTTTAATCCATAATTAGTTACAGCAATTGTTTCATTATTTATAGGAACATAATAACTATGCACCAAATACATATATTCTTTTTCATTAATACCTTTGAACAAATCTGATTTTAAGTTTTCAATTTGATTCCATCCAATTTGAGGAACTTTTTTATTATCATTGAATTTGATAACATCAACATCAAAAATATTTAGTCCTTTCGTATCACCTTCTTCACAATATTTACACATTAACTGCATTCCAAGGCAAATACCTAAAACTGGTTGTTTTAATGTTGGAATTACTTTATCCAACCCTGTATATTTCAACATTTTCATTGCACTACTAGCCTCTCCAACACCTGGAAAAATAACTTTATCAGCATTTCTAATCTCATCTTCGTTATTTGACAGCACCGCTTCATATCCCAATCGCTGAATAGCAAATTTAATAGATTGTATGTTTCCTGCTCCGTAATTTATAATTACTATTTTCATTTTTTTTCTATTATTGTTCACTTCAACAAGCTCAATGTGAAAAAGTTAGTGTGGCTAAAAAAAATTATTTTTAATTGTTAATCATCAATTGAATTAAAGCATTCCTTTTGTGCTAGGTAAAATCATTTTTTCTGAATCTCTTTTTACTGCTGCCTTTATTGCTTTTGCAAATGCCTTAAAAATGCCTTCAATTTTATGATGTTCGTTAGTTCCTTCTGCCTTAATATTTAAATTACAACGTGCACCATCGGTAAACGATTTAAATAAATGGAAAAACATTTCAGTTGGCATTTCACCAATTTTTTCACGCTTAAAATCTGCATCCCAAACTAACCAATTTCTACCTCCAAAATCTATTGCTACTTGCGCTAAACAATCGTCCATTGGCAAGCAAAAACCATAACGTTCTATACCTAATTTAGTACCCAATGCTTTTGCAAAAACTTCACCCAAAGCAATCATGGTATCTTCAATAGTATGATGTTCGTCAACTTCCAAATCACCATTTACTTGAATTGTTAAATCCATATTTCCATGACGTGCAATTTGGTCTAACATATGGTCAAAAAATGCTATTCCTGTTGAAATTTCACTTTTTCCAGTTCCATCTAAATTTAATTTGATAAAAATCTTCGTTTCATTCGTATTACGAGTTAATTCAGCTGTACGGTTTTCTAATTTTAAAAACTCATAAATTTTTTGCCAGTCGTTTGTTTCCAATGCAATAAACGAATCCAATTCTTCTCTTTTAACTGTGATTTCACCAGTTCCAAGATTTGTATTATCATTTATAAAAATTCCTTTAGCCCCTAAATTTTTTGCTAACTGAATATCTGTTAATCGATCGCCAATTACAAAAGAATTCTCCAAATCATATTCATTAGAAAAATAGTTGGTTAACAAACCCGTATTTGGTTTTCTGGTTGATG
This sequence comes from Lutibacter sp., assembly GCF_041562875.1. Lineage (GTDB taxonomy): Bacteria > Bacteroidota > Bacteroidia > Flavobacteriales > Flavobacteriaceae > Lutibacter. The sequence continues at coordinate 62,982 of NZ_JBFFOE010000002.1, forward strand.
CATTATCCTTTGCAAACGTTTTATCTATAAAAACTTTATCAAACTTTACTCCTTCATTTTCAAAACATTGGATTACAAAATTTTGAACTGGCCAAAAATTTTCTTCTGGCAAACTCGCTGTTCCTAACCCATCTTGATTGGTAACCATGACCAATTCAAAATCCAATTCATTTGCAATTTTGCTTAAATATGTAAATGCTTTTGGATAAAATATTATTTTTTCAAATGCATCAACTTGTTCATCAGCTGGCTCTTTTATCATAGTACCATCACGATCAATAAATAAAACTTTCTTTTTCATTCTATATCTTTTAATGCTTTTATCAACTTCATATTTTCACTTTTAGTTCCAACAGTTAAACGCAAGGTATTTTCACACAACGGCTGTGTTGTTCTGTTTCTAATCACAATTCCTTTCTCAAGTAAATCAGCATATCTGCTCATCGCATTGTCAACTTTTATTAGTACAAAATTAGCATCAGTTGGATATACTTCTTCAATAAATGAAATTGATTTTAATTTATCAATTAATTTTTCTCGCTGTTCTAAAATAGTCTCAATTTCTTTTTTAACCTTATTTTTAGTTAAAATACGTTTTAAAGCTTTTTGTTGTGTTAATTCATTTATATTATAAGGTGGCTTAATTTTATTTAAAATAGCTATAATTTCTTCGGAAGCATAGCAGATTCCTAAACGAATGCCTGCCATTCCGTATGCTTTTGACAACGTTTGTGTAATAATTAAATTTGGAAACTCTTCTAATCTTAAAAGCCAACTTTTCTGCGAAGAAAAATCTATATATGCTTCATCAATTACAACCAATCCATTAAATGATTTCAATAATATTTCAACACTTTCATTAGAAAAAGAATTACCTGTTGGATTGTTTGGTGAACATAAAAACAATAGTTTAGAATTGGCATCAGTAACCTCTAAAATTTCATTTACATTTGGTTGAAATTCAGCCGTTAACAATACTTCTTTTTCTTCAATATTATTAATGTTTGCCAAAACTTGGTACATTCCATACGTTGGTGGTAATGTAATTACATTATCTTCTTTTGGTTCGCAAAAAGCTCTAAAAATTAAATCCAACACTTCATCACTTCCATTTCCTAACAGAATTTGATTTACAGAAACACCCTTCAACAAAGACAATTCTTTTTTAACTGTTGTTTGTTGAGGATCTGGATATCGATTTACACCATTTTCAAACGGATTTTCATTTGCATCTAAAAAAACCATATTAGCTTTTAGCTCCTTAAATTCATCTCTTGCTGATGAATACGGTTTTAATGCCTTAATATTTTCTCGAACTAATTTTTCTAATTTCATATGTGTCACCTTGAATTTGTTTCAGGGTCTCATTTATTATTATCCTATTATGACGTAATTCCAAAAAACACTTCGACAAGCTCAGTGTAACATTTAGTAAAGAGAATTACTACTTTTTCAAACTATTTAAACGCAGTGTTACAGCATTTTTATGAGCGTCTAAACCTTCCGCTTCAGCCATTAATTCAATAGCGCTTCCTATATTTTGAATTCCTTTTTCCGATATTTTTTGAAATGAAATAGCTTTCAAAAACGAATCTAAATTTACACCAGAATATGCTTTTGAATATCCATTTGTAGGCAATGTATGATTTGTGCCCGATGCATAATCCCCAGCACTTTCTGGTGTGTAATCCCCAATAAAAACCGAACCTGCATTTTGAACGCCATCAATGTAATAATCATTTTCATTCGTGCAAATTATAAAATGTTCAGGTCCATATTCATTTATCAATTCTAAAGCAACTTCCTTAGTTTCAATAAAAATTAATTTTGAATTTTCAATGGCTTGTATAGCAATTTTCTTTCTTGATAAATTCTGAATTTGACTCTCAATTTCTTTTTCTACTTCTTTTAATTTAGCCAAAGAAGTTGAAACTAAAATTACCTGACTATCAACACCATGTTCAGCCTGACTTAATAAATCTGACGCTACAAAACTAGCATTTGCTGTTTCGTCTGCAACCACCAACAATTCACTTGGTCCTGCAGGCATATCAATAGCTACTCCATATTTTGTTGCCAATTGTTTAGCAGCTGTAACATATTGATTTCCAGGTCCAAAAATTTTATATACTTGTGGTATGGTTTCTGTTCCAAATGTTAATCCTGCAATAGCTTGTATGCCTCCAACTTTTAAGATTTTGGTTACACCACATAATTGTGCCGTATAAATTATTGCTGGGTTAATTTCTCCTTTTTTGTTTGGGGGTGTTGCTAAAATAATCTCATTGCAACCTGCAATTTGAGCCGGAATTGCTAACATTAATACCGATGAAAATAAGGGTGCAGTACCTCCTGGAATGTATAAACCAACTTTTTGAATAGGTCTTTTTTCTTGCCAACACGCTACACCTTCAGTAGTTTCAACTACAACTTTATTGGTTTTTTGAGCCGAATGAAATTTTTCAATATTACGTTTTGCCAAAGAAATTGCTTCTTTTAATTCACTAGAAATTTCTTTTTCAGCATCTAAAAACTCTTTGTCAGAAACATACATTTCATTTAGTTCTGCGCCATCAAAAATAGAAGTATAACGCTTAATACCATCATCGCCATTTCGTTTTATGTCATCAAAAACTGAAGTAACAGCAGTTTCTATTGCTTCTATTGTTTGTGATGGTCTTTTTAATAATTCAGACCATTCATTTTTTTGTGGATTTATAATTTTATTCATTTTAATTTAAGTTTAACTGTTTAATCGTTGAAATGTGTAATTGTTAATTTGTAAAAACGCATGAAATTATAAAGTTAAACAATTCAACAAATCAACGTTTCAACAATAATTAGAGTACCATTTTTTCAATAGGAATTACCAACAATCCTTCTGCCCCATTTGCTTTAAGTTTATCTAAAACTTCCCAAAAAGAATTTTTTTCAATTACAGTATGAATTGAACTCCATCCTTTTTCTGCTAATGGTAAAACAGTAGGACTGCGCATTCCAGGTAATAATTTAATAATTGCCTCAACTTTATCATTTGGAACATTCATTAAAATATATTTTGATTTACGTGCTTTTAAAACTGCTTGAATTCTAAATTGAATTTTATCAAGAATCTTTTGATTTTCTTCAGAAATTGATGGAGAAACTGCTAAAACAGCTTCACTTGTTAACATTTCCTCTACTTCTATTAAATTGTTTTTAAACAGCGTACTTCCACTTGAAACAATATCACAAATTGCATCAGCTAAACCTATATTAGGAGCTATTTCAACCGATCCACTAATCATATGAATATCAGGTGTAACATTAAACTTTTTAAAATATTGTTTCACAGTGTTCGGATAAGATGTTGCAATTCTGGCACCATCCAAATCTTTAATACTTGTATAATTAGCATCTTTTGGAACTGCTAAAGAAACTCTACATTTTGAAAATCCTAATTTCTCAACAATACCAATATCAGAGCCTTTTTCAATTAATACATTTTCTCCAATAATTGCTATATCCACTACTCCATCACGAAGATATTGAGGAATATCTCCATTACGTAAATACAAAACTTCTAATGGAAAATTGCTTGATGAGGCTTTTAATTGGTCTTTCCCATTATCAATGGAAATTCCACAATCTTTTAATAATTGAAGAGAATCTTCATTTAATCTACCTGCTTTTTGTACTGCGATTTTAATTTTATTCATTATTTAGTTTAATGTGTTTAAGTAAATCTAATAGCGTAAAACAAAAAACCCGCTTGATTTACTCAAACGGGTTTTAAAATATATTTTTTTGATTTTATTCAATACATTATCTTCTCGCCTGAGTGCTAGTATGAGAATGATGATGATGAAATTGAATAAATAACATTGTTTCTTGTTTTATGAGGCAAATATATAAAAATGTTTAATATCCAAACTGAAAACTTACAAAAGTTTTACAAATAGCACTGTTTTGTTAAATAAATAACAATTACTTCGTTAAACGTACTAAATTAATTAATAACTTCTATTATTATTCAAACATTTAAGACTCAAAACAAGTTTACAGTGATGAATTGTTTAATACATCATCTATTCAATAAAGCAAATTGTTTAAAAGTCATTTAATAACTGTATGAATTCAGTAAAAAGCAAACTGATTGTTTCTAATATTTTAGTTAAATTTGCATTTTTCTAACAATACACTAAAATCAACTAAAATATGATTCAATTCTTTGGTAATGAAAACAGTAAAATATTTGCTGTACAAACGTCAAAAGAACTTTCACAAGAAAACACGTTAAAACTAAACTGGCTTTTTGGAAATCAAGAAAAATTAGAACAGGCATCAATCGATGCTTTTTTTATTGGTCCTCGCGCTGCAATGATTACTCCATGGAGTACAAATGCTGTTGAAATCACTCAAAATATGGGGATTGAAGGGATTATTAGAATTGAAGAATTTACAGCTTCAAATGAAAAGGAAGCATACGATCCTATGATTTTTCAAAAATTTGAAAGCCTAAATCAAGCTATTTTTGATATTCATATAAAACCAGAACCAGTTTTAGATATTGAAGATATTGCTGCGTACAATCAACAAGAAGGTTTGTCTTTAAGTGAAGAAGAAGTTGCATATTTAAATGGAGTAAGTGAAAAAATTGGAAGAAAACTAACCGATAGTGAAGTGTTTGGCTTTTCTCAAGTAAATTCAGAACACTGTCGCCATAAAATTTTCAACGGAACATTTGTAATTGATGGAGAAGAAATGCCTACGTCGTTATTTAAATTAATCCGTTTGACTTCTGAAAAAAATCCAGGTGGAATTGTTTCTGCATATAAAGATAATGTTGCTTTTGTAAAAGGACCAACTGTTGAACAGTTTGCTCCAAAAACAGCTGATAAACCTGATTTTTATGAGAAAAAAGATTTTAATTCCGTTATTTCAATTAAAGCTGAAACACATAATTTCCCAACAACTGTTGAACCTTTTAATGGAGCTGCAACAGGAGCTGGAGGTGAAATTAGAGATAGATTGGCTGGTGGAAAAGGTTCTTTACCTTCAGCTGGAACTGCGGTTTATATGACCTCTTATTCTCGTTTAAATGAAAACCGTCCTTGGGAAAATGGAATGAAAGAACGCCAATGGTTGTACCAAACTCCAATGGATATTTTAATAAAAGCTTCAAATGGAGCATCCGATTTTGGAAATAAATTTGGACAACCTTTAATCACTGGTTCATTGTTAACTTTTGAGCATCAAGAATGCTTCGACAAGCTCAGCATAACAAATGCAAGAAAATTGGGGTATGACAAAGTAATTATGCAAGCTGGTGGTATTGGATACGGAAAAGAAGATCAAGCATTAAAAGATACGCCAAAAGAACATGATAAAATTGTAATTCTTGGTGGTGATAATTATAGAATTGGAATGGGGGGTGCTGCAGTTTCTTCAGCAGATACAGGGGCTTTTGAAAGTGGTATTGAATTAAATGCAGTACAACGTTCAAATCCTGAAATGCAAAAAAGAGCTGCCAACGCCATTCGTGGTATGGTAGAAAGTGATGTGAACACCATTATTTCTATTCACGATCACGGTGCAGGTGGACATTTAAATTGTTTATCTGAATTAGTTGAAGATACTGGTGGATTAATTGACTTAGATAAATTACCTATTGGTGATCCTACGCTTTCTGCCAAAGAAATTATTGGCAACGAATCTCAAGAACGTATGGGATTGGTGATTGGAGCAAAAGATGCTGAATATTTGCATAGAATTGCAGATCGTGAACGTGCTCCTTATTATGAAGTTGGCGAAGTAACTAATAATCATCGTTTTACGTTTAAATCCAAATCAACAGGAGAAAAACCAATGGATTTAGAAATGGATGATATGTTTGGAAGTTCTCCAAAAACCATTATGACTGATAAAACAGTTAAATATGATTATTCAGATTTAGAATATTCTGTAAGAAATATAGCAACTTATTTAGAACAAGTACTTCAGTTAGAAGCTGTGGCTTGTAAAGATTGGTTAACAAATAAAGTAGACCGTTGTGTAGGCGGTAAAGTTGCAAAACAACAATGCGTTGGTCCTTTACAGTTACCTTTAAATAATGTGGGCGTAATGGCCTTAGATTATAATGGTAAAGAAGGGATTGCCACTTCTCTTGGTCATTCTCCAGTTGCGGCATTAATTAATCCTGCTGCTGGTAGTAAAACTGCTATTGGAGAAGCTTTATCAAACCTAATTTGGGCACCTTTACAAGATAAATTAGACTCTGTTTCATTATCAGCAAATTGGATGTGGCCTTGCAAAAATGAAGGTGAAGATGCTCGTTTATATAAAGCCGTGAAAGCTGTTTCAGATTTTGCTATTGAATTAGGAATTAATGTTCCAACAGGTAAAGATTCTTTATCTATGAAACAAAAATATCCAAACGACGAAGTGTTATCTCCTGGAACTGTAATCATTACGGCTGCAGGACATTGTAATGATATTAAAAAAGTAGTGGAACCTGTATTACAAAAAAATGGTGGTTCAATATATTATATCAACCTTTCTCAAGATGACTTTAAATTAGGAGGTTCTTCATTTGCTCAAACGCTTAATAAAATTGGAAATAGTGCTCCTACTATTAAAGATGCTGTATTTTTTAAAAATGCTTTCAACACCATTCAAGAATTAATATTAGAAGACCAAATTTTAGCCGGTCACGATATTGGAAGTGGAGGTTTAATTACTACACTATTAGAAATGTGTTTTGCTGATGTTAATTTAGGAGCTAAAATAGATTTCTCTGTTTTTGAAGAAAAAGACATCATAAAATATTTGTTTTCTGAAAACATAGGAATCGTTTTCCAAGCAAAA
>NZ_JBFFOE010000003.1:0-69421 GCF_041562875.1 Lutibacter sp.
GAAGGTTTAGGTGTCATAAATCATTTACCATTTTCACCAATACTAGTGTCTCCAGCATTAAATTTGGTAGTAACCGGTACTACAGCTACGTTACAATGGACAGCAAATGATGTTGACACAACAGATACATTAACCTATGATATTTATTTTGGAACAGATCTAATTCCTGTAACCGTTGCTTCATCAAATCAATCAACTACAAGTTATGTGACACTAACATTAATTGCTTCAACACCCTATTATTGGAAGGTTGTTGTTAAAGATGGTGAAGGTGGACAAACTATTGGCCAAACCTGGAGTTTTACTACAGATTAACATTGATAATTATAAAGTTACTTTACATTTTGAAATTCTCGAAATACTAAGTGTTTAAAATGAAAAAAAATGAAAAAAATTCACTTTGCTTTAATACTCGTTTTTCTAAGTTATAGTAGTTATTCACAACTATCATTATCTAACACTACAAATGGTGTTATAACAGTTTCTTATGGTGCAGGTGGTGATTGGTCTTTATATGACCCTCTATCTGAAGTAGTAGTTTTGCACTTATGGATTGACACTGGTATGAATTCACAAACAACATACTATACAGATAATTGGGGGAATACTGCTTCATTAATTACATTAACATGGAACGGGAGTGCTCATGTAGGTACAATAGATTTAAATACACATTCTTTTGATGGTACTATTATTCCAACTGGAACTATAGTTACAAATTTTAATTTAATTTTAAGAAACCCTGCAGGAGATAAACAAAGTGCAGATTTATTAGCCTCTAATTTTGGTTTTTCCAATTCAACTTTACCTGTTGAAGAATTTTTAAAAGACCAAATTTCATTGAATTTTATTGATAATAGCATGAAAATTGAAGGTTTAGAGTATAACCAAAAATTTGTATTAGATGTTTACGATTTAAATGGAAAATTAGTTAAAAAAATAAATGAAAAATCTTGTTTAAATTTAAATGAATTAGCTTCTGCCGTTTATATTTTAAAACTGAAAACTGAAAACAATATTGTTGTTAGTAAAAAAGTAATTAAAAAATAATTTTTTTTGAATTTATACAACGTTCAAGAATATTAGACAAAAAAAATCCTGCTATTGGCAGGATTTTTTTGTCTAATATTCTAATTTCTTTAAATATTCCAATTTTGTTTTCCAAACTTCTAATTTAACCTTATAAACAGCTATATTATCCATAACGTTTTTAAGTAAAGGATTATCAGCCGTTGCATTAGAAATAAATCCTATATTATTTTCTAATTGCTGAATTCCCTTAACAGTTTCATCAACCTTTTTTCTAACAAAAAGCTGCTCACTATTTAATTTATGATAATTTTTTTGCTCTAAGTAACTGTTTACTAGGTTTTCAAACTTAATCATTTCAACATCTTTTGCTTCAATATCGCTTGATTCAACAATTTTGTCAATTACTTTATTAAATTTAGTTTCAATATGTTTCATTTCAAAAGGCACTCTACCTAAATCTCGCCAATCACTTACATATTCTTTAAGATTATCTAATGTAATTTCCTCATCGCCTTCAACCGTACTTTTAATTTGTGCTAAAAGATCTTTTTTCTTTATAAAGACTTCCATTTCAACTTTATTACCAGCATCTTGTTCAGAATGAAGTCTATCAAAATAGTGGTTACAAGCATCTTTAAACTCTTTCCATAGTTTATCAGAATATTTACGAGGGACATGTCCAATATTTTTCCAATCAGCTTGTATTTTTTTCATTATTTCGGTAGCGACATCCCAATCTTCACTATCTTTTAATGCTTTAGCTCGTTCAATAAGTAACTTCTTTTCATTTAAATTATCTAAATGCTCATTTTTTACATCTTTAAAAAAGTTATTTTTATCAATATTGAAATTTTTTGTAACTTCTTTAAATTTTGACCAAATTTCATTGCTTTTAACTTTTGGAACTTGACCAATACTAAAAAATTTAGAACGTAAATCTTCAATCTCTTTAATACTTTTTTGCCAATCAGTTCTACTTTTATTTTTAGAAGTATCAATTGATTCAATACTTGCAATAATAGCTAATTTCTCATCAACATTTTCATCAAACTTAGATCTTAAATCTTTAAAAAATTCATGACGCTTATCATGTACTTTTCTCGTTGCAGCACTAAAACGATCCCAAACTTCTTCTCTATGCTCACGACCAACAGGTCCCACTTCTTCTTTCCAAAGTTTGTGCAAAATTTGCAATTCATTAAACGCAAAATTTATATCTTCTAATTCTGCTAATTCTTCAGCCTTAACAACTAATGCTAATTTTTCTTCATAATTATGTTTAAAATCTAAATCGCGTAAATCATTACTTAAATGCAATAAATCATAAAATCGCTCAACATGGTGTTCATAAGTTCTCCAAGTATCATTGTATTTTGCTTTTGGAATTGGGCCTATTACTCTCCATTTATCTTGTATATCTTTAAATAGTTTATACATTGTGCCCCCATCTGCATTATCTATTAGATGTTTTAGGTCTTCAATTATGTTAAGCTTATTTTTAAGATTCTCATCTAGTTGATTGTCTTGTTTTGCATAAAACTCAGTCTTTTTTACCTTATAATCATAAAGGACACTATTATAAGTAGTTTTAACAGGATTACTATATTTAAAATCTACAACATCACCTCCACTCTCTATAAACTTAGCTTTTTCGCTTTTTAATACTTCTCCAAATTTAATATTAAATGCGTTTTTAATGTTATTTACATTATTATGAATATTTTGTACCGGATGCTCTTTAACAAGTTTGCTTAATTCTGTAACCAGATCTTCTAAACTCAAACTTTCATAATCAAGCATTTCAATAGAAGCATGGATTGTTTTCTCTGAACTTTCTGCAATTTTAGTTTCAATTTCATCTATTGCTTCATTAACTAAAGGAGTTTCTAATTTAGATAAAACCTCTGGTTTTTTTTCTTCATCTATACTTTCAGTAGTTTGTGAAGCTAGAACACTATCATCTACTATAGGTAATTCTTCTTCTTCATTCTCTTTGACTACTTCATTTTTCAAAGAAATTTCCTCTTCAGCAGAATTAATTGGTGTTTTTTCTTCTTGAGTTTCAGAATTTTGTGGAGTCACATTATTTTCTTCTTCACTTGGCAATATTTTATTTTCGTCTAACATATAAAAATGTTTAAGGTTCGGTTAATTATTTCATTAATAATTCTAAAAATAGTTATTTTTTAAAAATACTATTTCATAATTAAGATGTAAAGTCTTAATTAAAGTTGCGTAAATTTAGGTATTTATTTTTTAGGAATTCCATATTTCCCATGACTTTTCTGCTTGCAACTCAAGCATTTCAAAACCATTTTTTATGATGGCTCCTTTCTTTTTACCTTCCTGTAAAAATTTAGTTTCTGAAGGATTATAAATTAAATCAAATAATACATGTTTATCAGTAATAAATTGGTAAGGAATGTTAGGAGCATCTTCTATATTTGGGTGAGTTCCTTGTGGAGTACAATTTATAATAACAGTATACTCTTCAATAATCTCTTTTGTTAGCATTGAATATAACAAACTATTTTCTGAAACATTTCTAGATACAAAATCATATTCAATTTCTAACTTTTCTAAAACACTGGCAACAGCTTTAGAAGCTCCACCAGTACCTAAAATAAGTGCTTTTTTGTGATGTTTTTGCAATAAAGGCTCAATCGATTTTCGAAAACCATAAACATCTGTATTGTAACCAATTAATCTATTGTCTTCTGTAACTTTAATAGTGTTTACTGCTCCTATTTTTTGAGCATCAGCATCAACTTCATCTAAATATTTCATAATAGATTGTTTGTAAGGAATTGTAACACTAAATCCCTGAAATTGTTCTTCTTGCTGATAAATAATAAAAGGAAATTCCTCTATTTCAGGAATATCATAGTTATTATATTTGTAGGTATTTAAACCTAATTTTTGAAATTTCTCTGTGAAATATTTTTTTGAAAAAGAATAGGAAATATCTTTCCCTATTAAACCAAATTTAAAACGACTACCCATCAATATATTCTTTGCGGTCTGCACCATATTTATCAATTAATAAAACAATTCCTAAGCCTATTATAATAAATAAAATGGCTATCCAAGTTTCCTGTTGTGAAAAGTCTGGAAAATATCTTTGAAAATTTTCTATCACTTTATTTCCATGAATATCTATCAATCCTTTACCATTTTCTATTTTATAGATTTCTTTTTTCCAAGGCCAAACAATCCCTAAAGAGCCTGTAATGAAACCAATAATTAATGCTGTTACAATTTGGTGCCAACGCTTTAATACATACCCTAAAATATGGGATGTAAAAACCAAACCAAATGCCGAACCTGCTGTAAAAGAGGCTATAATTTTAAGATATCGTATTCTTTCTACATTATTAATAAAACTAAAATCACCCATAAATATTTCAGCAAATGTTGTATATAACATGGTCACAGAATCTACCAATAACAAAACGTAATTACCCAATAAAATTAAAATAAATGAGCCAGAAAGTCCTGGTAATGTCATTCCTGAAACGCCAATAATTCCACAAGCAAATACAAACCATAAATTATCGTTCTCTTTTGCGGGGTTCATAAAACTTATAGCAATTCCAAGTCCCGTCCCAATCACTATTGAAATTATGTTACTTCTACGCCAATCTTTAAAATCTTTAGAAATATAATAGATTGAACCTAAAATCAATCCAAAAAAAGCACTCCAGACATACAATTCATATTGTTCTAAAAGATAGTCTAACACCAAAGAAACACTAAAATAACTAAACATACTTCCACCAAAAACAAGTATTAAAAAAGAAGCATTTGTGTAAGCATAAAAACTTTTGAACCTACCATTTATTAATAATAAAAAGGCTTTATAATTTATCTTCCGAAACGAATAAATCATTTCTTCATAAAAACCTAAAACAAAAGAAACAGTTCCTCCAGAAACACCAGGGACTTTATTTGCAGCTCCCATAGAAAGTCCCTTTAAAAAAAGGAAAAACTTATCTAACAAACTACGTTCTCTTGCCATAAATTATTTTTTACTTGAACTATTAGCTATTTTTTCTAATAGAATAATCAACGCAAATCCAACAATTGAAAGAAGTATTGCCATGGCTAACTGCGAATCTCCTTCAAAAGAAAAAGGAGAAATACTTTGCTCATTAAAAGGCACTTTTATACCTTGAGAATTAACTCGCCATGTTAATGTTTGTTTCCAAGGCCAAATTTTATTTAAAGACCCTAAAATAAAACCTGTTAACACAGCTAAAGTATAATTTTTATAATGATTAAATAACCATTTTAGTAATTTTGAAAAAGATAATAACCCAACTATGGCTCCAGAAGCTAAAATTGTTATTAATTTAAAATCTCTATTATGAATTGCATCTAACACTGGTTTGTATGCTCCTAATAATACTAAAATAAATGCACCTGAAATTCCTGGTAAAATCATAGCGCAAATTGCTATTGCTCCTGCTAAAAATAAAAATAAAGGAGATGAATTTTCTGAAATTAAAGGTTGCAAGGTTGTAATATAATATGCTATTCCTGCTCCCACTAATAATCCAATAATTGAAATACTATCCCACTTTGTAATTTGTTTTCCTATATATAAAATACTTGCCAAAACCAACCCAAAAAAGAATGACCAAACCAATATTGGTTTGTGCTCTAAAAGCCAAGAAATTAATTTTGCTAAAGATAATATACTTATAAAAATTCCCAACAAAAGTGAAACTAAAAAATTGCCATTAATAACTTTCCAAAAAGCTTTAATTCCATGGGTTTTTAATAATTTTAATGTGGTAAAATTTACAGAACTAATCGAATCTAACAACTCTTCGTAAATACCTGATATAAAAGCTATTGTACCTCCTGAGACTCCTGGAACTACATCAGCTGCACCCATTGCCATTCCTTTTAATAAAACTGTAATATAATGAATGAAATTTCGCTGCTGCATTTGTTTAAAATCTTAGTTGAACAAATGTAGCATTTTTATTGTGATTTTTTTTTGAAACTACTTAGAATGTCTTTTACCTCTTGCATTTTAAAAACATCTGGAAATAATTCTTTCAAAATGTTTTTATATTCAAAATCTATGGTTAACCCTGCTTTTAAATGTGAAGCTCCTTTTTTATAATTTTTAAATTTAAAATAAAGTGCACTTAACCTATACTCTATTTCTGCAAAATCTTTAAAATAAGTTTTTGCTTTCAACAAATTTTTTAATGCATCTTCATATTCACCTAAAAAAGATAAAGTATCACTTAATCCTAACCAAATTATAAGGTCAGTATCTTGTAATAAAATACATTGACGAAAAGCATTTACAGCTTCTTCAAATAGATCTAAATTTAAATTAATTTCAGCAGATTTTCGCCAATAAACTGAATTTTGTTCATCAATTTCAATAGCTCTATCAATATAAGACAGTGCTTTTCTATAATTGCTTTTTTTAAGATATACGTCTACAATAGCAAGATAACCTTTGTCTAATAGTGGATCTTCATGCACCGCTTTTTTATAATATTGAATAGCTAAATTGGTTTTATCTAATTTTTCATAACATTCTCCAATTCGTAAAAAAACAAACGATGTTGGGTCGTCCAATTCAATCGTTTTTTTATAATTTTCAATAGCTTCTCCAAAACGGTTTAATTCTTCTAAAGTTTTAGCTTTTTCAAGATATGCACCAACAAAATACTCGTCAATTAGTACCGCATAGTCAAATGCTCTTAAAGCTTCATTGAAATTTTCTAAAATATAATATTGTCTTCCTAATTGATGCCAAGCTACTTCACTATATGGATCTTTATCAATATAAAAATTTAAATAATCTGCTGCTTCTTGATGCATATTTTCCATATCAAAACAGTAAACTACATTATAAAGTGACGAATAATCTTCTAAATCAAATTCTAAACACTTCTTAAAATTCATTCTTGCTTGCTCAAAATCATCTAAGAATAAATATTCCATTCCTAATAAAGAATAAATATCAGCTTCATCATCAGTATAAACCAATGCAATTTTCAATAATTCTATAGCTCCGTTATGATCATCTTTTTTTGAACATAGGTTTGCCTGTTGTACATAAACCTCATCATTAGTAGGTTCAATGGCTTGTAATTCTTTTAATAAAATAGTTGCTTTATTAATTTCATCATCAAAAATTAATAATTCTGCTTGTAGGAGTTTTAATAAAACAGATTTAGGATGTTGATCTAAACCTAATTTTATAGCTTTTTTAGCTAACGAATTTTTTCCTGAATCTAAATAATAATGTATAATCTCCTCAAATTCAATAGAATCAAAAAAATAAACGCTATTTGTTTTAAGCATTGATTCAAATTTTGACAACGAAATATTATTTTCTTTTGGAGTTAAAGGCATACTAACAAATAGCTTATTTTTATTGCAATAAAAGTACAAGAACTTTTAAAAAAAAATTAAATTAACTTCTAATCTTTTTAACAAATTAATTAACAAAATGCTGTATATTTGTTTTCCAAACAATGTTTGGTATTGCCATGAGTAAAAAAACGCTACTTAACTCAAAAGAAATTCACATTATATTACATCGATTAGCATGTCAGTTAATTGAGAATCATAATAACTTTGAAAATACGGTTTTAATTGGAATTCAACCAAGAGGCATCTATTTTGCAGAACGTTTAGCAACCATTTTGCAAAACGAATATGGTATTTCAAATATAAAATTGGGGCATTTAGATATCACTTTCTATAGAGATGATTTTAGAAGACGTGAAGCTCCTTTAGAAGCAAATAAAACCCAGATAGATTTTATTGTTGAAGATAAAAATGTGGTTTTTATTGATGATGTACTTTTTTCAGGCAGAAGTATTAGAGCTGCTTTAACGGCTATTCAATCCTTTGGAAGACCTTCAAACATTGAACTTTTAGTTTTAATTGACAGAAGATTTAGTCGCCATTTACCAATACAACCCGATTATTTAGGAAGACAAGTTGATGTTATTAATGAAGAAAAAGTAATCGTGCATTGGAAAGAAAAAGATACAAAAGATGCAGTATACATAATTAATAATTAGTTTTTATGAGTCAGTTAAGCGTACAACACCTTTTAGGAATAAAACATATAAACAAAGCTGATATAGACTTAATTTTTAAAACAGCCGATCACTTTAAAGAAGTTATAAACAGGTCTATTAAAAAAGTTCCTTCACTTAGAGATATTACCATTGCCAATTTATTTTTTGAAAACAGCACAAGAACAAAACTTTCTTTTGAATTGGCAGAAAAACGATTATCTGCTGATGTTATAAACTTTTCGGCAAGTCAATCTTCCGTAAAGAAAGGAGAAACTTTAATTGATACTGCCAATAATATTTTATCCATGAAAGTTGATATTATAGTGATGAGACATCCAAATGTTGGGGCTTGTGACTTTTTGTCAAAACATGTGAATGCTAGAATTGTAAATGCCGGTGATGGTACTCATGAACATCCAACACAAGCTTTGCTAGATTCTTACTCTATACGTGAAAAACTAGGAAGTGTTGCTGGTAAAAAAGTAGTTATAGTTGGTGATATTTTACATTCTAGAGTAGCACTCTCAAATTTTTACGCTTTAAAATTGCAAGGTGCAGAAATTAAAGTTTGTGGTCCAAAAACATTAATTCCTAAATACATTGAAAGCTTAGGAGTTGGTGTTGAATACGACATTAAAAAAGCATTAGATTGGTGTGATGTAGCAAACGTGCTGAGAGTTCAAAATGAGCGAATGGAAATTAATTATTTTCCTTCAACAAGAGAATATTCTCAACTATTTGGAATTAATAAAAAATTATTAGATTCACTCGATAAAAAAATTGTGATTATGCACCCAGGACCTATTAATAGAGGTGTTGAAATATCAAGTGATGTTGCTGATTCTGAGCAATCAATCATATTAAATCAAGTTGAAAATGGTGTTGCTATTCGTATGGCGGTTATATACTTATTAGCTCAACAAATTAAACAGTAACTATCATGTTTATTGCTAAAACAAAAAAATACACACATATAAAACCAAACACAAATTCAGTTGCTGAATTTTATTTAGATTTTAAAAATCGCTATCCTGAATTTGAAAATGAAAATTTAATTATTGATTTTTCAGAAGAATTTAACATTAAAATTGAAGAATTAATCTTATTTTTGAAACTAAGTGTTCAACACCAAGAAAATGGCACAAGTTTTGTTCTTATTTGTAAAGGAATAAATATTGATATTGTTCCAGACGAATTAAATGTTGTACCAACATTAACAGAGGCTATAGACATTCTTGATATGGATGCTATTGAACGAGATTTAGGATTTTAAAACCAATTAGGGCTTATTGATGAAAAAACTACTTTTGATAACAATTTTATTATATTCTGCATTTTCTTTTGCGCAGCAAAATGAAAAGGGCAATATGGTTATTAAAAAAAATGAGCAACAAGCTACATTATCTTCAATTTCCGCATATCCAAATCCTTTTAATATTACAACTAAAATTAATTTTCAATCTTCTAAAATTCAATTAGTTGAATTTACGGTAAAAAATTTATTAGGTAAAACTGTATATATTGAACGAATTAGTTCTGAAATTGGATACAATTCTCTTCAATTCAATCGTGATGATTTAATTAAAGGAATGTACATATACACCCTTCAAACTGACAACGAAATTATCTCAAAAAGACTTGTTATTAAATGAGTTTAAAACTCACAATTTTAGGCTGTCATTCTGCTACACCAAGAGTAAATGCTCATCCAACATCTCAATTTTTAGAAATTAAAAATCATAACTTCCTAATAGATTGTGGGGAAGGTACTCAAGTTCAATTGCGTAAATATGGTATTAAATTTTCTAAAATTAAACATATTTTTATTTCGCATTTACACGGAGATCATATTTATGGCTTAATTGGATTAATTTCTACATTTAGATTACTAAACAGAGAAACTGAATTAAATATTTATGCTCCGAAAGGGTTGAAAGAAATTATTACTTTACAATTAAAACTATCTAACTCATGGACACATTATCCTTTATTGTTTCATGAACTTACATCAAAAAAAAGTAAACTTATTTTTGAAGATGACAAGGTTGAAGTTTATACCATCCCACTAAATCATAGAATTTATACAAACGGGTTTTTATTTAAGGAAAAAGTTGGAGAACGTAAATTAAACATGAATTCCATACTCAATTGTTCCGAAATTGAAATTTGCGATTACCAGAACTTAAAAATTGGTAGAGATTTTACGTTGAAAAACGGAAAAATAATAAAAAATGAAATACTAACTTTAGATCCTGAAGAACCTAAAAGTTATGCATTTTGTAGTGATACTTCTTATTTCCCTGAAATTATTCCTATTATTAAAAATGTAAGCTGTTTGTATCATGAAACCACATTTTTAAAAGACCGAGAAAATCTTGCTGCAACAACTAAACATTCAACTGCTGAGCAAGCAGCTAGTATAGCTAAACAAGCAAACGTAAAACAATTAATTGTTGGTCACTACAGTGGAAGGTACAAAAATATTGAAGATTTTAAATCTGAAGCCCAAGAAGTATTTAAAAATACGCTGTTAGCTGAAGCAGGTAAAGCATTTGATATTATTTAATTCCATTAAATATACTAGGCATTAACTTGTTTATTTAGCTTATAATGCATTTTATAATCTTATAAAGTGATATGAAATTAATAAAGCTATCTTTATCAAAAAAATATGACAAAAAAAATATTTTTGTTAATGCTTACAATTTTTCCAATACTGTGTAATTCTCAAGAATATGTAGATATCTTCACAATTAACTACCGGCAATCAGAAGACACTTCATTTGAAAATACAAATAAAAATACGACCATTGAATCATTTCAAACAGAAGTAATATTCCCAATAGTTTTAAAATCTAAAAATGTATTAATTACTGGGATAAATTATAGTTCTTCATCTTTACAATTATTTCCTAGTACCAATTATAACCATTTTTATACAACACGTTTAACAGCTGGAATATCAATAAATCATTCCGAAAAATGGAAAGGGAACTACATTTTACTCCCAAAAATTGCATCAGATTATAAAAATATAAGCCACAACGATTTTTACATTGGAGGTTTATTAGAATGGAAATATAAAAAAAATAAAAACCTGAATTATCGTTTTGGATTGTATGCAAGTACTGAGGCATTTGGTATTTTTACAACTCCTATATTTGGGCTTTATTATACAAGTCCAAATGAACGTTTAGAAATTAATTTATCGTTGCCTATTGTTACAGATATAAATTACAGAATACAAAAAAATATAACTATTGGATTTGATTATATTGGCCTTGGAGACAGTTATAAATTTATGGATGAAAATAAATTAAGTGAGTATTACACACAAAATAACTCATTAGAATTTTCAACATATATTCAATATAGCATTTTTAATAAAAGTGTTTTACTAAGGTTAAAATCTGGATATTCAACAAATAAATTTGAAGTTTATTCAATAGATGAAAAAAATAATCTTGCATTATCCTCATTTCGTTTTGGAGATTATAGAACTCAATTAAACAGCAATTTAACAAGTAATATTTTCTTTAAGGTTGAAGCAAAATATCGATTTCACATTACTTCTAAAAAGCATTAAATATTATAAGACCCTTTCTATTATCGAAGAAACAATTTGAGTAACTTTAGCCTAGTGAATTAATTTTTATGAGATATAATGTGGTCTTTATAGTATATCTTTGTTAACTTCTATATAAAATAAGACCTTTAAATTTAAGAGTACTACCCTTTTTCAATCTGAAATTTCTTTTTTATTTTAAAATCGTTACATTTATAATAAATATAAACAGCTCTAACGAACAAAAAATTACTAAATGACTACTAACCATGACAGTATAAAACAACTTTTTGATCAGCTGGAATCGCTTTTGAAAAGGCAGGAAACTTTTTCAAAAGATATTCACGAATTACAAGAAGCAATAATAAAGCTGAAAAATGCTGAAAAACCAAAAAGTTCCATTAGTGAAGATTCTACTAATAAAGAAACTATTCCCGAGCAAATTATACCTGAAAAACCTGAACTTGAACAACCTAATACTAGTCAAGTTTCCAAAAAATTGTTTAGGAATACCAATAAGAGAGTTTTAGGTGGTGTTTGTTCTGGAATTGCTGATTATCTTAATATTCCAAGAATAGTAGTACGTATTCTTTGGTTGTTTTTAACCTTCTTTTTTGGCATTGGATTTTTTCTTTATTTTATATTGTGGATTGCAATTCCTAAAGCAAAAAAAACTGAATATTTCAAAAAACCACAAACAAAAATCGCTAATGAGCCAATCAAATATGAGACTCCAAACATAAGCAAACAGCCTAAAATAAATTTTGATTGGGAAAAATTTATTGGGGAAAACTTAATTAATAAAATTGGAATTGCCATTTTAATTATTGGAGTAGGAATAGGCGCAAAATATTCGATTGAAAATGATTTAATAAGTCCTTTAACTCGAGTAATTTTAGGATATCTGGTAGGATTAGGTCTTTTAGGTTTTGGGATGAAATTAAAGAAAAGCTACGAGAATTTTAGTGCGGTTTTGGTAAGTGGAGCTATGACTATTTTGTACTTTATGACTTTTATAGCCTATAATTTTTACAGTTTATTTCCTCAAACAATGACGTTTATTTTAATGGTTGTATTTACTGCTTTCACTGTTTTTGCAGCCTTAAATTACAATAAGCAAATAATTGCAATTATAGGATTGGTAGGTGCATACGCAGTTCCTTTTTTATTAAGTGAAGATTCAGGAAATGTTGCCGTTCTTTTCAGTTATATGGTAGTTATAAATATTGGAATTCTAATTATTTCATTTAAAAGATATTGGAAACCTCTTTATTTTTCATCATTTATACTTACTTGGCTCATCTATTATTCTTGGTACGAATCTAAATTTGAAATAACGGAACACTTAAGTATATCATTAATCTTTTTATTCCTGTTTTTTGCAATATTTTATGCTACATTTCTTGCTTTTAAATTACTCCAAAAGGAAAAATTTGAAACTATAGACATTTTACTGCTCCTTGCAAATTCATCTATTTTTTATGGAATTGGTTACACTATTTTAGAAAGTCATGAAATTGGAGCTCAATTATTGGGTGTGTTTACGCTTTTTAACGGAATTATCCATTTTATCATAAGTGCCATCATTTATAAACAAAAACTAGGTGACAAAAACTTGTTTTATCTTGTTTCAGGACTCGTATTAGTTTTTATCACTATTGCTATTCCAGTTCAATTAGATGGAAATTGGGTTACATTATTATGGGTTGGTGAAGCTGCTTTATTATTTTGGATTGGAAGAACAAAACAAATTCCTATTTATGAAAATATTTCTTATGCTTTAATGCTATTGGCTTCTTTTAGCATTTTTCAAGATTGGACAGCCGATTACCATTTAAATTTTTATAATACAAATGAAACAACAATAACTCCAATTCTAAATATTCATTTCTTGAGTTCATTGTTATTTATTGCTTCATTCAGTTTTATTGCTTTTTTAAATTTGAACAAAAAATACAAATCTTCATTAGACACTAAAATGGAATTACAAAAAGTAGTTTCCTTTTTAATTTTTGGAGTTCTTTTAAGCACTATCTATGGTGCTTTCAGAATGGAAATAACAAATTATTGGAATCAACTATATTCAGATTCTATTTTAACAATGGGTGATTATGAACAATATTATAATTATGATTTAAGAAAATTTAAAACCTTGTGGATACTCAATTATTCTTTATTATTTTTTACAATACTTTCTTTTGTAAATATCAAAAAAATCAAAAATAGACAGTTGGGATTGATTAATCTAGGTTTAAATACCATTGCAATTGCAATTTTTTTAACTCAAGGATTGTATGAACTTAGTGAATTACGCGAAAGTTTTTTACAACAAACATTAACCGTTCATTATAAAATTGGAAGTTTTAATATTGGAATCAGGTACGTTTCATTTGTTTTTGTTATACTAGCACTTGTTGCCTGTTATACATACATAAAACAAGAATTTATGAAAACAAATCTTAAAATGGCTTTTGATTTGTTGCTACACATTACTATCTTATGGATTGCCAGCAGCGAATTAATAAATATAATGGATCTTTCAGGTTCTTCTCAATCTTACAAACTTGGACTCAGTATACTTTGGGGAATTTATTCATTATTATTAATTTCTTTAGGGATTTGGAAACAGAAAAAACATTTGCGCATTGGAGCGATTGGGTTATTTGGAGTTACACTTATAAAATTATTTTTATATGATATTTCTCATCTTAATACCATTTCAAAAACCATTGTTTTTCTTTCATTAGGAATACTTTTGCTAATTATTTCATTTTTATACAATAAATTTAAACATCTCATTTCCAATGAAATTGAAGAATAAAATAAACATACTAATACTATTATTCTTTTGCTCATTTTCATATGCGCAAATAAATCAATACAGTTATAAAAGAGAACTACAAGGAATTACGAAACCTTGGCATAAAATTATTTTGCCTGAAGAAATCTTTGGGAAAGTGTCTCCTAATTTAGTTGATATGCGCATTTATGGAATTAACTCTAGCAATGACACTATTGAAGCTTCATATATGTTGCAACTTAAAAAAGAAAAAATAGTTGATACAAATGTGAATTTTAAGTTGTTGAATTCTTCTCATAATGAGAAAGGTTATTATTTTACGCTGGAAGTTCCAACAGAAGATGCCATAAATGAGCTAAAGCTAGATTTTAATCAACCAAATTTTGATTGGAAAATTAACTTAGAAGGAAGCCAAAACCAACAAGAATGGTATAAAATTGTTAA
Organism: Lutibacter sp.; assembly: GCF_041562875.1. Classification (GTDB taxonomy): domain Bacteria; phylum Bacteroidota; class Bacteroidia; order Flavobacteriales; family Flavobacteriaceae; genus Lutibacter. The sequence goes on from NZ_JBFFOE010000003.1 coordinate 14,906, forward strand.
TGATTACAGAATTTTATCTATCAAAAATTCAGAAACTAATTTTCAATTTACCAAGGTAACTTTTCCTACTTCAAAATATCGTTTTTTTAGATTACTGATAAAAAGTGATGAAAAACCAGACTTGTCTATTGCTAAAATAGCACACTACGAAACTAACAATGGTAGTTTTAATAATTATACAATTGAAAACATAAAAACAATTCAGCAAAAAGAACAACAAATTACACAACTTGAAATCAATTTAAAATCACCAGTTCCGGTAAGTTCTATTAAAATGAATGTTAAAGATAATTTCGATTTTTACAGACCTATAACCATAGAATATTTAGCTGATAGCCTTAAAACTGAGCAAGGATGGAAATACCAATATGAATTTTTAACATCTGGAACACTAAACTCTATTGAAAAAAATGAATTTAAATTTGAAAGTACCATTCTCCAGAAATTAAAAATTAGCATTTACAATCATGATAATAAACCTTTAACAATTGATACAATTTCAGTAAATGGTTATGTGCATGAATTGATTGTTCGTTTCACTGAACCTGCAACTTACTTCTTAACATACGGAAACAAAAATGCAATAAAATCAAGTTATGACATTGAGCGTTTTACTTCAAAAATTCCTAACACTTTAACTGTATTAAATTTAGGACAAGTGCAACTTATTGATAAAAAAGAAATTTTAAAGAAAGAGCCCTTATTTAAAAATAAAAATTGGTTATGGGCAGTTATGACAGTAATCATATTATTACTTGGATGGTTTTCAGTAAAAATGATGCAAAAAAAATAAATTAAAATATTTTTTGATGAATTTCTCACTGTACTAATTCTTACAGATGTATTGTTACTTTTACTTAACTTTGCACTTACTAATAAGTTTAATAAAGTTTTAAGAAATTTAGGGTTTATTTTATCAACAATTCTAATTAGACTTTCATTTGGTATTTATGGCTTATTAAACACTATTTTAATTACAGTGGCTGTACTATTTAGTGGGCTTATTTAATAATATGTAACACTTTCAATACCCTATAAAAAGAAAAATGAAACACTTTGATAAACAAGCAAAAGATTGGGATAACAACCCAATGAAAATTGAAAGAGCAGCTTTTTTTGCAAATGAGATAGTAGATTTTATTCAACCCAATCCTACTAATATTGCTTTAGAATTTGGCTGTGGAACGGGATTGTTGAGTTATCAATTAAAAGATGTTTTCAAAACAATTACACTTGCTGATAATTCAGAAGGAATGATACAAGTTTTAGAAGATAAAATTAAAAACTTATCATTAACTAATTTCAAACCACTTTTAGTCGACTTATTGGAAGAAAATTTAGATATTGGTAAATTTGATGTCATTTATTCATTAATGACTTTACATCACATTCATGATTTAAATAAGGTCTCTAAAATATTTCATTCTTTATTAGAAACAGATGGATATTTATGTATTGCTGATTTAGTTAAAGAAGATGGTTCTTTTCATATTGATCACCCTGATTTTGATGGGCATAATGGATTTGATAAAAATGAATTAACTAAGATATTATTAAACAATGGTTTCAAAACTGAATATTATAATATAAGCTATGTAATAGAAAAGGAGTTGAAAAATGAAACTAAAAAATATCCTCTATTTTTAATGATTTGTAAAAAAGTTTAGTTACAAAATCAAAAATTTAACAACCTAAATTGAAAGAAAAAACCTGAACAGTTTAAAGTATATTTAAATTGTACAACTACAAAATTATATGAGTTACAAATTACTATCTTCACCCTTACAGGGATTTACCGATTTTAGGTTTAGAAACGCCTTTAACAACTATTTTGGTGGAATTGACACCTTCTACTCTCCTTATATTCGACTAAATGGGAAACTTGTTATAAAACCTGCTTATGAACGCGATATTCTTCCTGAAAACAACGTTGAATTAGAAGTTATTCCACAAGTTATAACAAATGATGCCGATGAATTTTTATTTGTGGCAAACTATGTTAAGCAACTTGGCTATAAAGAATTAAACTGGAATTTAGGGTGTCCGTATCCCATGGTTACAAAATGTGGTTTGGGTTCGGGTCTTATAGGTCAACCTGAAAAAATTAATACTATTCTTCATAAAGTACATCAAGAATCTGATGTTATTGTATCAATGAAAATGCGTTTAGGTTATGAAAATAGTGACGAAATTCTTCAAACGCTACCAATCTTAGATAAATACCCCATTAAAAATATTGCAATTCATGCACGTTTGGGAAAACAGCTTTATAAAGGAGGTGTAGATTTAAATGCTTTTCAAAAATGTATAGAGAATACAAACCACAAACTATATTACAATGGTGATATTTCTTCTGTTTCTAAATTTAAAGAAATGCAAGAACAGTTTCCAAGTATAGACCATTGGATGATTGGCAGAGGTCTTATCTCAGATCCATTTTTACCAAGCATGATAAAGAATAACAGTTATAATTATCCTAAAAACAAAATTGAACTATTTAAGGAGTTTCATGACACACTTTTTGAAGGTTATAGTGAATCTTTATCCGGTGCATCGCATTTGCTTTTAAAAATGTATCATCTATGGGAATATTTTGCAGTGCTATTTTTAAATCCCAAAAAGACTCTAAAGAAAATTAAAAAGGCAAGCAACATAAGGAATTATCAAATAGCCGTGAAAGAAATTTTAGATGCAGAGCATAAAATAATTTAGAACTTATTATTTTTAAAAGATACTTAAAAACACTAAAAATCAGCTTAGAGAAATGATATTTAATGTTGCTTTTATTACTATAAAATTCTTGAATTATTTTATTTTTGGTTTTAATTCGTTAAACTTTTATTTATATGCCACACATCCTTAAGAACGATAATTTAGAAATTCACATCGGTCTACCTAAAGAAAATTATAATTTTTCTAGATTTGATTGGACTGGAAAAATTGAAACAGTAAAATTTCAAGATAAGTTAGTCTCGGGAGTTGAAAAAACTGATTGCAAGGATGAACAGAATTATGGAAAAGGATTTTATAATGAATTTGGAATTGACACCGCACTTGGTTTTGAAGAAACAAGCATTGGTAGTTGGTTTCATAAAATTGGGATTGGATTGTTAAAAAAAGAAGAGCTTAACTATTTCTTTCACAAGAAACACGAGGTTATACCCTCTGAATTTATAATTAATACTCAATCTAATAAAATTGTAATTCAGTGTAATTCAAAAGTTGCAAATGGCTATTCATATATCTTAAAAAAAGAAATTGAATTATTTGAAAGTAGCTTTAGAGTTAAATATAATATGCAGAATACGGGTAGAAAAGCGATAAATACTACTGAATACAACCATAATTTTTTGGCTATAAATAAAGATTTAATTGGAAGCAATTATATATTAAAATTTCCATTTTTGCTAAAACCAAAACTATTTGAGGAAACTGTAAACCCCGAAGAAAAAATTAATATTGGGGAAAATGAAATTAAATTTAACGGAATAATAAATGATGAATTTTTTTTCAGCAATCTTACAGGAAGTGAGAATGTAGAAGCAAGTTGGGAATTAATTAATCTTAAAAACAACATTGGAATTAGTGAATCTGGGAGTTTTAAAACTTCAAAAGTGAATCTTTGGGGTTGTAAGCATGTGATTTGTCCTGAATTATTTTTTAATATAGCAATTGAACCTAATCAATCTATTGAATGGACTAGAACTTACAATGTGTATAACATATAATAAGGTAAAAATTGAAATATGAAACCAAAAATTAGCATACTAGGATGTGGGTGGTTAGGTCTACCGTTAGCTTCAAAACTCGCAAGTGACGATTATATTGTTCGTGGTTCTACTACTTCTATTAGCAAATTAGACAAGCTAAAATCAGAAAATATCACTCCCTTTTTAATTGATATTAATAATTTAGATGACCATATATCTGGCTTTTTAAATTCAGAAATTTTAATTATTGCTATAACATCAAAAAATATTAATGACTATAAAAATTTATTGCAACACATTGAAACATCTCAAATAAAAAAAGTACTATTTGTTAGTTCTACTTCAGTTTATGAAAATTCAAACCTAATTGTAACAGAAGAATCTAGTACTAAAAATACCCAATTACTTTATATTGAAAAATTATTTATAGAAAATAAAAAAATTAAAACTACCATTATTCGATTTGGTGGATTATTTGGCTACAACAGAATTCCTGGGAATTTTATTCCACTAAATAAAAAAATGGAAAACCCTGAAGGATTTGTAAATCTAATACATAGAGATGACTGCATAAGGATTATTGAACAACTAATTTTAAAAAATGTTTGGAATACAATACTTAATGCTTGTGCTGATTCACACCCTAAAAGGAGAGATTTTTACACTAAAGAAAATCTTAAATTAGGAAATGAAAATACCCTATTTAATGAAAATTCAATGAATGAATATAAAATTATAAGTTCTGAAAAATTGAAATCTATTTTGGATTACAATTTTAAATATTCAAATCTCATGCTTTATTGACGAAACTCACTTTAACAAATTATAGATCAAACAAGTTTGCCTTTCTTGTCCGTTTTTTTAGTTTAAAAATTCGATCCGTATAATATTCTTTAAGCTCATCAATAAATAGCATCGGATTTTCATATTCAGTTAAAACTTTATAAGTATGTTTCGTTTTAGTATTTTTTAACTGACTTTTAAGTTGCTCTAATTCCTTCTGTAAATAAGTATCTTTAACTGTTATGTCTAAATAAACTGATGCTGATTCTGAAAAATGCAAGAGTGCATTGCCGCTAAAAATATGAGTGTGGTAAGTTTGAAGTTCCTCTAAACTGCCCGTTTGGTATATTTCAATTAGTTTGGTTGTTATTTCTGTAGCAATGTCAATTTTCCCTTCATTCATTGAAAATTTATCTGGATGAACATATAACATTGCTTCTCTGTACAATCGCTTTTTATTTTTTTGTTCTTCAGTATTATAAGTAGCCTTATTTTTATCAATAATTACTTTTAAGCCTATAACTTCTTTAAACTTTTTACCCTTCTTTTTTTGAGCTAGCCGTTTTTCTTTTTTTGCCTTTTGTAGTTTTTTATAAAGTACCGTTAACTCTTGTTCTTCAATCAATAAATTTGTTAGATGAGACCGAAGTATCGCTTCAAAAGAACTTATCTTTTGTTCAATCTCATTTAACTCTTGTTTTAAAATGCTTATTTGAGCTTTCAACAATAATTGTTCTTTCTCATTATCGTTTGAAACTGAAAGACTATTTTGGGTCATCATTAAATTATAAAAATATTCTAAATCCTACTTTGGTACGTATATAAATCAAAATACCTACCTTTTTTACCTATCAGTTCATCATGTTTTCCACGTTCTACAATATTTCCCTCTTCAATAACTAATATTTGATCTGCTTTTTGAATGGTACTCAATCTATGCGCAATTACAAAAGTTGTTCTGTCTTTCATTAATTCCTGTAAACTTTTCTGAATATAAGACTCACTTTCAGTATCTAAGTTTGAAGTAGCTTCATCTAAAATAATAATTTTAGGGTTTGCCAACAATGCTCTAGCAATAGAAATACGTTGACGTTGACCACCTGATAATTTAACACCACGCTCTCCAATTACAGTATCTAAACCTTCCTCAAATCTATCTGTAAACTCATTAACATATGCACCTTTTACCGCTTTTAGTAATTCATTTTCAGTGGCGTTTGGTCTTGGAAATAATATATTTTCACGAATTGTGCCTTCATATAAGAAATCATCTTGAAGCACAACTCCCAGATGACTTCTAAAACTGCTTAAATTAACAGTGGCTAAATCTATACCATCTAAAGAAACAATTCCTTCCGAAGGGTTTAAAAAAGTTGCTGCCAAACCTGCAATGGTAGATTTTCCAGAACCTGATGAACCCACCAATGCTGTTACACTCCCAGAAGGAGCTTCAAAAGAAATATTGTGAAGTACTTCTTTGTTTTCTTCATAAGAAAAAGAAACATTTTTAAAAAGCATATCACCTTTTATAGTGTCTAAATTAACAGTTCTAACTTCAGGGTTGTCTTCTTCTGTCATATTCATTAATTCTTGGGTACGATCCAACCCTGCCATTGCTTCAGTTAACTGACTTCCAATATTACTCATTTGCACAATTGGCGCAATCATAAAACCTAAAAACAAGGTGAAGGAAATAAATTCACCATAGGTCATTGTATTTTTCATAATAAAATACCCTCCAATCCCCATAATTCCAGCAGATGCCAATCCTAATAAAAATGTTGAAGAACTTGTAATTAAAGCTGTAGCTGTTAAACTCTTTTTTACATTCAAATACAATTGTTCTACTCCTTTTTCAAAAGTTTTATTTTCTTGATCTTCGGCATTAAATCCTTTAATTACCCGAACACCATTTAAAGTTTCTGTTAAACGACCTGTAACTTCAGCATTTATTTTACCTCGGGCTCTAAAAATAGGACGAATATATCCAAATGCTTTCATGGCAACAATTGCGAAAATTGAAACTGGAACTAATACAAAAAATGTCATTAAAGCGTTAATTTTTATTAAAATAACCAATGAAATAACAGCCGTAAACGTACCTCCTACTAATTGTACTAAACCTGTTCCTACTAAATTTCGAACACCTTCAACATCATTCATTACCCGAGAAACAAGTGCTCCAGATTTATTATTATCGAAAAAACTTATTGGTAATGTGAGCAGTTTCTTTTGAACTTTTGCTCTTAACAATGATATTAAATGTTGAGCTTCAACACTTAATAAACGAGTTAATGAAAAGGAAGTTACAGCTTGAATTAAGATAGATAAACAAACTACAATTAGTAACGTTGTTAATGCATGCATATCTTTTGCTGGGATAACCTCATCTATTAAATTTTTGCTTGCATAAGGCAATACCAATCCCGCTAAACTTTTTACAATTATTAAAATGATTCCTGCTAAAACGATTTTTTTTCTTGGCCAAATAAATTCTTTAAATGCCCAATAAAATGATACTTTATTTTTACTCATAGATTTATTATAGTCGAATATTAAGCCAAAATAGTACAATTGACAATTAGGCAGTAGTTAATTTAATGCAAATTAACTAAAATCTTCTTCTTCAAGATTGATTCAAAATTAAAATTATTATGAATATAAACACAATAATTAATAAAAATTAATGCGTAACTTTAAGTAAAGTTTTACATTCAAAAAAATATAAAAATGGCTTTTATAGACTATTATAAAATATTAGGCATTCAAAAAAATGCAACAGAAAGTGAAATAAAAAAAGCTTATCGAAAATTAGCCAGAAAATACCACCCAGACTTAAATCCAAATAATAAAGAAGCTGAAAAAAAATTCAAAGAAATTAATGAAGCTAACGAAGTTTTAAGTCATAAAGAGAATCGTAAAAAATACGATAAGTATGGAAAAGACTGGGAACATGCTGAACATTTTGAGAAAGCAGAAAAACAACAGCAATATCAGCGAAGTTCACAACAAGGATCAAGAGGTAGTTTTAATGAAAGTGATTACTCTGACTTTTTTGAATCTATGTTTGGAGGTCGCTCATCAAGAAGCAGCAGGAGTTCCGTAAAATATAGAGGCCAAGATTTCAATGCCGAGTTACAACTTAATTTAACAGATGTTTATAAAACTCACAAGCGCACATTAACTGTAAATGGCAAAAACATTAGACTCACAATACCCGCAGGAGTAAAAAATGGACAAATTATAAAAATTAAAGGTCACGGTGGCGAAGGAGTTAATGGAGGACCAAAAGGTGACTTGCATATTAAATTCTCTATAACTAATAATACAAAGTTTAAACTAGAAAATGATAATTTATATACCAATGTAGATTTAGATTTGTACAAGGCATTATTAGGCGGGGATATTACCGTAGATACTTTTGATGGTAAAGTGAAACTAAAGATAAAACCTGAAACTCCAAATGGAACAAAAGTAAAACTAAAAGGAAAAGGTTTTCCTATTTATAAAAAAGAAGGATCCTTTGGTGATTTATATATTACTTATCAAATAGTTACACCCACAAAACTCACAGAAAAAGAAAAAGAACTATTCACAGAACTTTCTAAATTAAGAATGTTATGAGCACAAAAAACTTTATTCTCCTAAATAACTTATGCACACATTATGATGTTGAAATGTCATTTTTTAACAGCTTAAATGAATTTGGGTTAATTGAAATTATTTCAGTTGAGGAGACTCAATATATTCATCATGATAAAATTTCTGATGTTGAAAAAATGATTCGAATACATCAAGAATTAAATGTTAATATTGAAGGAATTGATGTTGTATTAAATTTACTTGAAAAAATAGAAGAATTACAAAAGGAATTAATCATCACTAAAAATAAATTATTATAATATTAGCTACCTAATTTCTACATATTTATTAATATTCCCCTAATCCTAACAAAACTAAAGTACAAGCTTTTTCAAAAGCAATATTATTTTTAGATAATAATTTTTCCAATTCTATATTTTCAGTTCCTGGATTAAATAAAACTCTTTTTGGATTTAACGCTACTATATAATCATAAAATTGAACCTGATTTCTTTTATTTAAATACAAAGTAATGGTATGAATATTTTTAAATATTTTTCTAGTTGTACAAATTTTCACACCACTTACTTCTCCTTCTTTACTCCCAATAGCTTCAACTTCTTGCTTATTAGAAATTAATCGCTGAATTGCCAAATATGAGTATCTGCTTGGATTTATTGATGCTCCCAATACTAAAGTCTTCTTTTTCATTTGTTAAAGTCTGTTAAAATATGTTAAACAAAGTAACATATATATTTTAATGTAGTCTATTATAAACAACAAAGCTTACACTATTATTTGTGAATATAAACATTAATTAAAAGTTAAATATTTCTTAATATAGTACTTTGTTTTGCATAGTACTATAAATATAATATATATTTGCTTTATAAAATTCTAAAACTAACAATTATGAAATCAATAAACACACAAAACAGTAAAACAAGTCAATCACCATTTGAATTAATCTCAAACTTGAAACGAACAAATTGGAATAATAGAAGACGATATTCTTCTTTTTCACAATTAAGATTTATTTAAATTATTCAATTATTACTAAAAAACTTAACTCAAATGAAAAAAATATTATTCCTATTCAGTCTTATAATTTCCATGACTGTTTCAGCCCAACTTCCTTCAAATAGCAATGTTAAAACTGGAACTATTTCAGGAAAAGTTATAGACGCCACATCTAATGAGGCTTTGCCATATGTTACTATTATAATAAAAGATGCGTCAAAAAAGACAATTACTGGTGGGATAACAGACGATATGGGTAATTTTAGCATTAAAGAAGTTCCTGAAGGTGAAAACACTGTTGAAATACAATTTATTGGTTATAAAACTGAAGTAAAAAAAATTACAATTACCAGAGCAAATTCTTCAATAAATTTAGAAACTATAGCTTTAAAAGAAGAAGCTTCTAAATTAAATGAAGTAACTATTATTGCAGAAACCTCAACTGTAACTCAAAAAATTGATAGAAAAGTAATTAATGTAGGAAAAGATTTGACTTCGGCTGGTGCAACAGCTTCAGAATTATTAAATAATGTACAATCTGTTTCTGTTGATAGCCAAACTGGTAATATTAGCCTTCGTGGAAATGAAAATGTACGTGTGTTAGTTGATGGCAAGCCAACAAATATTGATGCTGCCCAATTACTAAAACAAATACCCTCTACATCTATTAAAAGTATTGAATTAATTACCAATCCTTCAGCAAAATATAATCCTGAAGGAATGAGTGGAATTATAAATATTGTTTTACATAAAAATGCAAATTTAGGATTCAATGGTTCGGTAAATACAGGATTAACAGTTGGTGAAAACACACGTTTTAATGGTTCATTAGATATGAATTTGAAAACTGGAAAAGTAAATTTCTTTGCTAATTACGGCTTAAATGATGGGAAAAACGAAAATTATGGAAAGGTTATTAGAACTGATAATAATTCTGTTCAAGATTTCTTCTTTTTAGATGATAGAACTTCTCACTTATTAAAATTGGGTGCTGACGTATATTTAAACGATAAAAATACCGTATCATTTTACACCATTCAAAATAAATCAGATAATACATTTAAAGGAAATACACGTGTGTCTTTTAATACTATTTTAGACACTGAAAGTCCAATGTTAGTGAACGGAGAAACAAATTCAGCAACTTACAATTTAAATTATACATTAGATTTTGAGAAGAAAGGACATAATCTAGAATTTGAAGCTAACTTTTCAAATTCTGATGAACCAGAAAACACAGCATACAATGAACTTATTAATCCTAACGATTTAAATTTAAATTACACCGATCTTATTGAAAATGATAAAAGTAACACCTTATTTAACATAGATTATACAAACCCTATTTCAGAAAAATCAAAATTGGAATTAGGAGCTGAAGTTAGAGTAAATGATACAAAAAATAATAGAGTAACAACACAGCTAGATGTGAATAATTCTTCATTTAAATATGACAGAAATATTTATTCAGGGTATGTTAACTTTAACCATCAATTTGATAAATTATCTATGCAACTAGGCGCTCGTATAGAACAATATGAAGTAGATGGAACTTTTATAAAAGGAACAGAAACAGCAATCTATAGTGATGAGATATTTTCAGTATACCCTTCCGCATTTTTCACTTTTAATCCTTCGGGAAAAAATCAATATCAATTAAGCTATAGTCGAAGAGTAGATCGCCCTTCAATTGGACAAGTAAACCCTATTAGAGAATGGAGTACACCGCAAATCACATCAGTTGGAAATCCAAATTTAAAACCTCAGTTTACAAATTCATTTGAATTAAACTATACACGTCAATACGAAAAAGGTTCTTTCACTTTTGGAACATTTTACCGAAGAGTGAATGACAATATTACAAGAGTTTTAAATAAAGATCCTTTTGATGAAAATAATGTTGAAATATCATACTTCAACACAGAAAGCAACAACCGTTATGGTGTAGAATTATCAAGCAATCATAAGTTTGCAGATTGGTGGAGAGTTAATGCAAGTTTTGATTTATACACTCAAAAAGAAAGTGGAATTGCAAATGGTGAAGAGCTTGAAATAACCAACAGTTCTTTAAACTTTAGAGTAAACAACAATTTTAAAGCAACTAAAAACTTACGTTTTCAATTATTTGGAATGTATAGAGGCGGTGGAGAATCTATTCAATTTAAAGTAGACCCAATGTGGATGATAAATACTGGAGCAAGTTTAAATGTTTTAGATGGAAAAGGCACCATAAGCTTGCGAGTGAATGACATTTTTGAAGGAATGAAATTTAAATTTGAATCTGAAAACCCGTATCCATTTAACGGACAATTTAATTGGGAAAGCAGAACAGCTTATTTAGGTTTTATGTACAATTTTGGTGGAGGGAAAAATAAAGCTAAAAATAGAAAATCTAGAGATAACAACGAAACTCAAGGCGGTGGTGGATTTATATAAAAATATTTAAGTAATTATTCACATTTAATTAACCAATTATTAACATGATACGAGTATTATAATTGTAAAATTGCAGTCTAAAAAAAACCATTAAACATAAAAGATATAATTATTTGAATTAGTTAAAATCTTTTTAAAAAAGCCTCAAAACTTGCGTTATTGAGGCTTTTTATTATTTTATCATATTACGTTAAAATTACCATCTCATAATAACACTTCCCCAAGTAAATCCACTACCAAAAGCAGCTAAAACAACTAAATCATTGTCTTTTATTTTACCTAGTTCCCAAGCCTCTGTTAATGCAATTATTACTGATGCCGCAGTTGTATTACCATACTTCATAATGTTATTATAAACTTGGTCATCACTTAACTTAAATTTTTTCTGAACAAACTGAGAAATACGTAAATTTGCTTGATGCGGAATTAACATATTTATATCTGAAGCTTCTAAATTATTAGCTTGTAAACCTTCAATAATAGCTTCAGAAAAACGTACTACTGCATGCTTAAATACAAAAGTACCATTCATATAAGGATAATAAGATTCATCATTCTCATCGCTCTCAGCAATTAATGCAGGCACCCAATGTTTTATACTTGGAGATTCTACTATTAATTCTTTAGCATGTTTCCCTTCAGAATGTAAATGAGTAGATAAAATACCCTTTGAATTGTCTTCCGTTCTTGATAAAACTGCTGCTCCTGCTCCATCTCCAAAAATTACAGTAACACCTCTACCACGAGTTGATTTATCTAAACCTCCAGAATGGAACTCAGATCCAACCACTAGCACATTTTTATACATTCCAGTTTTAATAAACTGATCTGCAACAGACATGGCATAAATAAAACCAGAACATTGATTTCTAATATCTATAGCTCCTACAGTTCTCATATCAAGCATTTCTTGCAATTGAACTCCACAACCAGGGAAATAATAATCAGGACTTAAAGTAGCAAATACTATAAAATCTATATCATCTTTTGATAACCCAGCTCTTTCAATTGCAATTCGAGATGCTTTAGCCCCCATAACTGCAGATGTATCTTCACTTCCCTCTTTAATCCATCTTCGCTCTTTGATTCCTGTTCTTTCCTGAATCCACTCATCATTAGTATCCATCATTTTGGATAAATCATCATTTGTCACTATATTATCAGGGACATAATAACCAAGTCCGGTTATCTTTGAATTATACATATATTAATATTTTTATTTATTGGTTTCAAACATACTAAAATCTTCAAGTATTCACAACAATAATAATTGCAATTCCATATTTTAATCTAGCAATTTACTAAAATCATTTTATCAAAGTTATCTGAAATATGAGTGACATACTTATTTATTATTTTAGAAAGGTAAACAATTTATTAAGAATTTTATTTATATCTATTATAAATTAGCTGCCATTTAACATTTTATTAGGTAATTAAATCTTTCTGTTTTGATAAATTTGAAAAAACTTTAAATAAAATCAACTAAATTAAAATGAAAAATATTCTATTATTATTAGTACTATTTTTAGGTACAATTGTTTATTCCCAAGAAAATTTAACTTATCAAAAACCTCCAAAAGAAATCCTTGAACTAGCAGAAGCTCCTATAGCTCCATCTATTAGAATGGATGATAAAGGAGAAAACATTGTTTTTCTTTATCGAAGCAATTTTAAAAGCATTGATGAACTTTCTGAAACTGAAATGAGACTTGGTGGACTAAGAATTAATCCAGTAACTAATATTGGCAGTAGAGAAAATTATTATACCAATATAAAAATACGAGTTGGAAGAAATAATACAGATGAAAAAGTGCTTGGATTACCCGAAAATGGAAGATTTGCAAATTTCTCTTGGTCTCCTAATCAAGAAAAAATGGCTTTTACTAACACCGTTACTACTGGTGTTGAACTTTGGGTATTAGATATACAAACAAAATCTGTAAAAAAAATAACAAACGCAAATATAAATGCAAATACTCGCAGTCCGTATTCTTGGTTTAAAGACAATAATTCTTTACTTATAAAAGTAATTTCTAAAGAAAAATTAGCGCTTATTAATACTAAAACAGCTGTTCCAACAGGACCAACTGTATCTTTAAGTGAAGAAGGAGTAAAAGCTCAAAATAGAACGTATCAGGATCTTCTAAAAAACCCAGCTGACGAACATAATTTCGAACAATTAGTACTTTCAGAATTGTATAGAGTAAATTTAAATGGTGAAGTAAAACTATGGAAAAAAAATGACATGTTTACAAATGTATCATTCTCACCTAATGGTGATTACGTTTTAGTTTCAACAATTAAAAAACCTTTTTCTTACTTGGTTCCTTATAACAGATTTGCCTCTGAAACTACTATTTACAATTCAGATGGAGTTTTTGTAAAAACAATTTTAGAAATTCCATTAATTGAAGATTTACCTCAAGGATTTATGGCAGAAAGAAAAGGTAAAAGAAACCTTTCTTGGAGAGATGACAAACCAGCTACACTTTTTTGGTGTGAGGCATTAGATGAAGGTGACCCAAGCATTGAAGTTGATTTTAGAGATGAGGTATTTCAATTAGATGCGCCTTTTATTGGAGAAAAAACTTCTTTAATTAAAACTATTGATCGTTTTTATGGTATTGAATGGGGAAATGACCAAACAGCAATTGCCAATGATTATTGGAGAAATAATAGAAATACAAGATCTTATCTATTTAACCCTTCAAACAATAATTTGAAACCTGTAATTGTTTTCAATAGAAACTATCAAGATAATTATAGCGACCCAGGAAATTTTGTTACCAAAAGAAATAATTTTAATCGTGAAGTTTTAGATTTAGTCAATAACAATGCTTATTTAATTGGTGATGGATATAGTGAAAAAGGAAAATTTCCTTTTATTGATGAAATGAACTTAAAAACTTTAAAAACAAAAAGGCTATACCAATCAAACTTATCTGATAAAGTTGAAGATATTTCTTCGGTTTTAGATATTAAAAAAGGAGAAATCATTGTTAGAATAGAATCTAAAAATGAATATCCTAACTATTATGTAAGAAACATTAAAAAAAGTAATAGTCTTACTCCTCTTACTCAATTTGAAAACCCTTTTAAAAGCATTGAAAATGTTCATAAAGAAGTAATTAAATACAAACGTGAAGATGGATTAGATTTATCAGGAATTTTGTATTTACCTACAAATTATGAAGAAGGTAAAAAATACCCAATGATTGTTTGGGCATATCCTGTAGAATATAAAGACAAAAATAGTGCTGGACAAAGCACTTCAAATTCAAATAACTTTACATATCCTAATTATGGTTCTCCAGTATTTTGGGTAACTAGAGGCTATGTTATTTTAGAAAAAGCAGCATTCCCTATAGTTGGAGAAGGAGATGAAGAACCAAATGATACTTTTATAAAACAATTAGTTGCAAATGGCAAAGCCGCCATTGATGCTGTTGATAAATTAGGATACATTGATAGAAATAAGGTAGCTGTTGGTGGACATTCATATGGGGCATTTATGACTGCAAACCTATTATCACATTCAAATTTATTTGCTGCTGGTATTGCAAGAAGTGGAGCGTACAATAGAACGTTAACTCCTTTTGGTTTTCAAGGTGAAGAACGAAATTATTGGGAAGCGCCAGAAATTTACAATGCAATGTCTCCATTTATGCATGCTGATACTATGAAAACTCCATTATTGCTAGTTCATGGTGAAGCAGATAATAATTCAGGTACTTACCCTTTACAAAGTGAGCGATATTTTAACGCATTAAAAGGACTTGGAGCTCCAGTTCGTTTAGTATTGTTACCTAAAGAAAGTCACGGTTACAGCGCAAAAGAATCTGTACTACACTTACTTTGGGAACAAGATCAATGGCTAGAAGAATATGTTAAAAACCGAAAATAATTTAGGATACGATAAAAAAGCAGCTCTAAAGCTGCTTTTTTTAATACAAATCCATAATTTTTTCAAGTGGTTTTCGCTGAATATCTGGCACAAACGCATTTTCAGCTGCATATCCAACAGGCAACAATAAAAAGGCACGTTCATTAGCTGGCCTTTCCAATATTTTTTCTAAAAAACGCATTGGACTTGGCGTATGTGTTAAAGTAACTAAACCTGCATTGTGTATCGCTGAAATTAAAAAACCACAAGCCAAACCAACAGATTCATTTACATAATAATTTTCGTGTTTTTCACCATTTACGCCATATTCAAAAGGTCGTTTAAACACGGCTATTAAGTATGGAGCAATTTCTAAAAAAGGTTTATTAGCATCAGTTCCTAAATGTTTTAAATCTTCCAACCATTTATCGCTCATTCGTTCATTATAACTTTTTCGTTCTTCTTCTTCAGCAGCTTTTCTAATGTTTTTCTTTATTTCAGCATTTTTAACAACACAAAAAGTCCAAGGTTGTTTATTCGCGCCTGAAGGTGCTGTAGAAGCAGATTTAATCATATTTTCTATAACTTCAATTGGGACTGGTTTATCGGAAAAATGACGAACTGATCTTCGCTTATCTACCCCCTCATAATATTCTTTCGATCTAAGAATCATTTTGGCTTCAGAAAATGTTTCGCTTTTATAGCTAATATGCTTAAATCCATCTACAATTATATAATCTTCTGCTTGCTTCATTTTAAAATAATTTAAGATTCTTTATTAGGGATTTTACTCATACCATATTCTGAAATTGCTGTTATAGATAATGATGGATTCACACCTGGATTTGCTGAAATCATTGAACCATCACAAACCAGCATATTTTTGTAACCAAATACTTTACAATGTCTATCAATTACTCCTTTTGAAACATTTTCTCCCATGACTGCTCCTCCCAAAATATGAGCTGTAGTAGGTGTTCCAAGCAATACATCTGTGAAATTAGCATATGGAATTCCTTTTACTTTTTTTCCAAATATTTTACCTAAAGTGAGCGCCTCAGGGATAAATGCATTTGGTTTGAGACCATCTTCCTGCTCTGTTTTCATTTTTGTAATTTTTCCTAGTTTTAACCTAAGTGAACTATCTAACGTTTGCATAAACAATAAAACGGTTGTTCGCCTTGCATAATTATTAGCGAAAATAGTTTTAAATAGTCTTAAAGGTTTTTTTAAAGCCAAGCCAAAAATCCCTAAAAACCTAAATAGTGCAAGTTTATGATAAACTAGTGGCATTGTTAAAAGTCTAAAAAAACCAGAACCTTCACCATAACGCACAGGCTCTAAATGACTGTTTTCATCAGTATGTAAAATTGAGCCAATTGCCAGTCCTTTTGAATAATCTTTTGGGTTTTTATCTGTTGAAGTAACAACTAATAAAGATTCATTATTTGTACGAATATTTTTCCCCACATATGCTGACAAATTAGGTAAAGAATTTTCCTTCAGTTTTAATAATAATGGAACTGTTCCTACAACTCCACCTGAAAAAATAACACCTTTTGAAGTTATACTTTCTTTTTTCTTTTTACCAATGCTAGATTTAAATTCAATTTTATAGCCATCAGAGCCATCTTCTGCACCTAAAACAATTACATTAAAAACTTCCTTTTCTGCTAAAATTTCAGCTCCCAACTGCTGCGCTAAATACAAATAATTTTTATCTAATGTATTTTTGGCATTATATCTACAACCTGTCATACAAGCTCCACAATGTGTACATCCAGTTCTATCAGGTCCTTTTCCATTAAAATAAGGGTCTTCAACTTTTCGCCCAGCTTCACCAAAATAAACGGCAACTTTAGCAGCCTCAAAATGATTTTCTTTTCCAATATCTTTTGCCATTTCTTGAACTGTTAAATCTGAAGCAAGTAATTTAGGATTTATAGCAGCTCCTAACATTTTATAGGCCGTTTGGTAATGTGGTTTTAATTTTTCTTCCCAATTATTTAAAGTTGCCCAACTTCCCGATGTAAAAAAATGTTGTTTAGGAATAGGCAATGTATTCGCATACGTTAATGAACCTCCACCAACACCAACACCTGATAGCACAGTTACATGGTTTAAAAAAGTCATTTTAAAAAAACCTCTTAACTTAAATTTTGGTTCCCAAATCCATTTTTTTAATTCCCAATTTGTCTTTGGAAAATCCTCACTTTTAAACCATTTACCTTTTTCAATAACCAACACTTTATATCCTTTTTCAGACAATCGTAATGCGCTAACTGAACCTCCAAATCCGCTTCCAATAATTACATAATCATATTGAGTCATGCTACTTTTATTTATAGTTCACAATTTATGTAATTATTTTTAATAGTGTCAGTTTGTCACAGAAATAAGTTTGGTATTTTTTTTGACTAACAAATAACATAAATATTAAAATTAAAAACTTAAGATATGACAAAAGGAAGTATTAATGTAACGGCTGAAAATATTTTTCCCATTATAAAAAAATTCTTGTATTCAGATCACGAAATATTTTTACGTGAATTAATTTCAAATGCAACAGATGCAACTTTAAAATTAAAACACTTATCAACTTTAGGTGAAATTAAAGGAGATATTGGAAATCCAATTATTGAAGTAATAGTTGATAAAGAAAAAAAAGAAATTAGAATTATTGACCAAGGAGTTGGAATGACTTCTGAAGAGGTTGAAAAATATATTAACCAAGTTGCTTTTTCTGGAGCTGAAGAATTTGTTGAAAAATACAAAGACAAAGTTGAAGACACGGGAATTATTGGTCATTTCGGTTTAGGCTTCTACTCTTCTTTTATGGTTGCAAGCAGTGTTGAAATTTTTACAAAATCTTATCAAAAAGGTTCAAAAGCTGTGCGTTGGGAGTGTGATGGAAGTCCTGAGTATACATTGGAGGAAACTAAAAGAACAGAAAGAGGAACCGAGATTGTTTTACATATTGACGATGATTCTTTAGAATTTTTAGAAGAACGTAAAATAACAGAGCTTTTAAATAAGTACAACAAATTTATGCCTATTCCAATTAAATTTGGAACACGTGAAGAAACGTTGCCTTTAGCTGAAGATGCTCCTGAAGGTGCAAAACCAGAAACAATTACAGTTGCTAATATTGTAAACAATCCAAATCCAGCTTGGACAAAACTTCCAGCCGATTTAAAAGATGAAGATTACAATTCGTTCTACAGAGAATTGTATCCAATGCAATTTGAAGAACCTTTATTCCATATTCATTTAAATGTAGATTATCCGTTTAATTTAACTGGAATTTTATATTTTCCAAAGTTGAATAAAAATTTAGATCCAACAAAAGATAAAATTCAATTATATCAAAATCAAGTATTTGTAACCGATAATGTTGAAGGAATTGTACCAGATTTTTTACAAATGTTACGTGGTGTAATAGATTCACCTGATATTCCATTAAACGTTTCTCGTTCGTATTTACAAGCTGATGGTGCTGTTAAGAAAATAGCATCTTATATTACAAAAAAAGTTGCTGATAAATTAATTAGTTTATTTAAAAATGACCGTAAAGCTTTTGAAGAAAAGTGGGATGATATTAAAATTATAATTGAATATGGAATGCTTTCAGAAGATAAATTCTTCGAAAAATCTGACAAATTCGCATTATATCCAACAGTTGATAAAACCTATTTTACTTTTTCAGAATTAGAAGAAAAAATAAAACCAACTCAAACAGATAAAGATGGTAACTTAATTGTTTTGTATGCTTCAAACGAAAAAGCGCAACACAGTTATATTGAAGCTGCAAAAGAAAAAGGATATGAAGTATTATTACTAGATTCTCCTATTGTTTCTCACTTCATTCAAAAATTAGAAGGAAGCAAAGAAAATCTTCAATTTGTAAGAGTTGACTCTGATCATATTGAAAATTTGATTAAAAAAGATGAAACTTCAATCAGTAAACTTTCTGATGAAGAAAAGGAAACATTAAAACCATTAATTGAAGAAGCAATTCCAAAACAAACATATACGGTTCAATTAGAAGCAATGGATTCAAATGCAAATCCTTTTATTATTACGCAACCTGAATTTATGCGTAGAATGAAAGAAATGCAAGCTTCAGGCGGTGGCGGAATGATGGGAATGGGTAATTTTCCTGATATGTACAATTTAGTAGTCAACACAAATAACGAATTGGTTGGTAAAATTTTAGCTACCAAAACCAAAAAGAAACAAGAAGCTTTAATAAAACAAGCTTTTGATTTGGCTAAACTTTCACAAAACTTGTTACACGGTGAAGAGCTAACAAAATTTATTAAACGTAGTTTTGAATTAATTAAGTAATATTCTTCAAAATAGTTTAACAAACAATTAATACCAAGCCTCAATACTAATTGAGGCTTTTTTTATTATTTTTACTTTTTATAGTACTTACTTAAATTAAATGGCACTTTTTTTGTTAGTACTAAAATCTAAATACAAAAAATGAATAAGACTTTAAAATCGCTTTTTTTAATTTTACTAATTAGTTTTAGTTCTGTTAGTTTATTTTCACAAAATGACACTACAAAATTTAAAAAAACTGATAATGAAATTAATGCTATTAAAGGAAATTATCAATTAAAAGCAACTTCCGCAATTACTAAAGTACAACCAATTACAGATTTTGATCTTAGAAATGAAAATAAATTAAATACTGCAGCGATTCATAAAAATTTAGAAAAAAATAAACCTACAGCACAAACTCAAAATTTTTTATTAGAAGAATTACCCGAAAACAAAGACATCATTGGAAAAAAATATTGGAAAGGTAAAGATGTAACTAATAAAAAACTAGAAAGTAATTTTAGTTTAGGTACTATCAATAGTGCTACTAAAACTGTAAAAATTGAATGTAGAGATTATAGTTATGTTGATGGTGATAGAATTAAAATTTACTTAAATGAACAAGTTGTAAGTGATAATATTGGTTTAAAAGGAAATTACTATGTATTGTATATTGATTTGAAACAAGGTTACAATAGAATTGATTTTCAAGCTCTAAACCAAGGATTTTCTGGACCAAATACTGCTGAATTTAGTGTTTATGATGCAAATGGAAATTTATTATCAAGTAAAGAATGGAATCTTGCTACCAATGAAACTGCAACCTTAGGAATTATTAAAAATAATTGAATTTTATGATTTTAGCTGCATCCGGAATTATACTTCAAGGAAAAAAAATACTCTTACTTCAGCGTTCAAATTATACTGAAAACTATCCTGAATTTTGGGGTTGCCCAGGCGGAAGAGCTGAAAAAGGTGAAACCGCCGAACAAAATGTAATAAGAGAAGTAAAAGAAGAATGTAATTTAAACTTCTCTCCTACTTCAATTTTAAAAACAGGTATTTGGCAAGATAGAAACTATTATCGCTTTTTAGGAAATTGGAATGGCGAAATAAAGGTTCAAGAATTAGAAGTTCTAGATTATAATTGGTTTTCATACGATGAAGCCGTAAAATTAAAATTATCCTTCGATTATAAAGAGATTATTCAATTACTTTATAAAAATCAATTACTATAACATAACTGCATAATTATCAATTACTTACATTTTAACAAATTATTAGTAGTTTAAAACTAATGTAAGTGTAACTTTATTATTTTAGTATCATCTTTTATTGAAACAAAAACTAACCTAAAACAAGATTATTAAAACTATCCATTCTCATATTGTACCAAAAGGCATAGAAAATATTCGGTTACAAGAGTATGCTCCAACCATATTCCACTCTTTTATTCCGTCTAATGCAGGAATAAAAAAAGCGATTAAAAGAGGACAAATTATTGCAAATGGAAAAGTTGCACAAACTGGAACTTGGATTCAAGATGGTTTTGTGTTAGAACTGCTTGAAGTCCCACAAACACAACCAAAAATTTTTGAATGTTCTATAGATGTGGTTTATGAAGATGAAGAAATGGCTGTTATAAATAAACCTGCAGGTTTATCGGTCAATGGAAATGCTTACAAAACTGTATACAATGCATTGCCTTTTAATTTAAAAAAAAGCAATTCCAAAGATAGTTTACCTTGGCCAACGCCAGTGCATAGATTAGACAATCAAACTTCTGGATTGTTATTAATTGCAAAAACAAAAACAGCTCAAATTGAATTAGGAAATCAATTTAGTCATCACACAATACAAAAAAAATACTGTGCTATTGTAATTGGAAAAGTACATACCAATAAAATTATAAACACACCAATTGAAGATAAGGACGCTGAAACAAGTTTTGAAACTATTAAAATAGTAAACTCTTTAAAATACCAACAATTAAGTTGCTTAAAAGTTTCTCCTAAAACAGGTAGAACACATCAAATTCGTATTCATTTGGCATCAATTGGACACCCTATTTTAGGGGATAAATTGTATGGAAACAAAGAAACCCTTCACAAAGGTAAAGGGCTTTTTTTATGTGCTGCTGAACTGAAATTTTTACATCCAAAAACTTTTCAAATTATAGAATTAAAAATTGAAATTCCTCAAAAATTTAATTCCATACTGGTTCGTGAAAAAAGACGTTGGAATACATATAATTTGTAACCTAATCAAACAATTCATTCAAAACCTTCGCTAAGCGAATTCCTCCTTTTTGCAATTGAGAACGTACCAATCCAAAGTTATCATACATATAATTATAACCTAATTTTTCACCAATTTCAGATGAAGCATAAGCTTTTACAGTAAATGTTTGAGTTTCATTTACCCAATCTACGATAGTTCCTTTTTGTAAAAATGCTATTTGTTCTTTAGAAATTTTATCTGAATTATTAGCAAGCTCAGTATAAGTCATGTCAAAATGATTGATCATATCCGAATCCCAAACCCTATGCAAGTTTGTTCCATTATTAAACCACTGTACTTGGATAGTATTCCCTCCTTTATCTTCTTTTCTACCAACATGCATTGGCTGATGCAAATCTCCTATTAAGTGAACTAGCAATTTTAAATGAAAAACTTTGTCATCTTTTGACGTGCTTTTATCTAAAATAATTTCTTTACATTTCTCAATTCCGGTAACCATATCACCATCAGGATTCTTTTCAGAATCTTCATATTTCACCTCAAAAGGCATATTTACAAAATGCCACGTATAAAACTTATTGTAGCGTTTATCTGATTTTATATCATCTCCAAAAGTTGATACCAACGCTAAACTTTGTCCATCTAATAGTTCTGCAATTTTACGTTTAGTTTTTCCTTTTAAATAACCCTCTGCTATTTTCCCAATAGTTCTATGACCTGTTGCTCCCCATTCAGGAGAACTTGCATTTAAACTAGAAGATGTAATTAAAAAAAATACTAGAATATAAATTATTTTTACTGATTTCATTTTTTTTATTTTAAGCAAATATAAAAATAAAGTTTGTTAAAAATTTGGAAAAAATAAAAAATATATTATATCTTTATAATATCATTTTAATATCACTTTAAATCAAGTATTATGAGTCAAGAAAAAATTATAAAATTATCAAGCGGCTATTCAATGCTAATCTTATTAATTGTGTTCATTATTAGTGCAATTACAAGCATTGTAAATTCAATAATCCCATTATTTTTCATTTTTTTACTGTTAACAATTGCCACTTTGCCCGGATTCTTTTTGGTAAACCCTAATACTTCAAAAGTAATTTTATTGTTTGGTAAATACATTGGAACGGTAAAAGAAAACGGCTTTTATTGGGCAAATCCTTTATACACAAAAAAAAGTATTTCATTAAGAGCTAGCAACTTTGACAGTGAACGCGTTAAAGTAAATGACAAACTTGGAAATCCAATTATGATTAGTACCATTGCCGTTTGGAAAGTAAAAGATACTTATAAAGCAGCATTTGACGTTGATAATTATGAAAATTTTGTACGTGTTCAATCAGATGCAGCAGTTCGTAAATTGGCGAGTTTATATCCTTACGATAATTTTGAAGATGAGGGCAAAGCTGAAGAAATTACTTTAAGAGCTAGTGTTAATGAAGTTAGCGAGGCATTAGAGAAAGAACTTGCGGAACGTTTAGATATGGCTGGTATTGAAGTTTTAGAAGCGCGTATTGGATATTTAGCTTATGCTCAAGAAATTGCAAGTGCCATGTTAAAACGCCAACAAGCAACAGCAATTGTTGCTGCTAGGCATAAAATTGTAGAAGGTGCTGTTAGCATGGTTGAAATGGCTTTAGAACACCTTAACAGAAAAAATATTGTAGAGCTAGATGAAGAACGAAAAGCGGCAATGGTAAGCAACTTAATGGTAGTTCTTTGTTCCGATAAAGATGTTTCTCCAATAGTTAATACAGGAACTTTAAATCACTAAAAAATGGTTATTTATTTTATTATAATTATTATCATTATACTAACAACACTTCCAATAAATTTATTTGTTTAAAGCTATACTATGAAAGAATATAAAATCATAAAGCCAGATAGTATGTGGGCTTATAAAGATGAAACTTTTGAAGACTTATTTAACAAATATGCTTCTCAAGGATGGAGTGTTATTAATGTTGGTTTTGATCAATCTGCTAACATTAGAAAAGCAGTTCTTGAACGAGAAAAAAATAGATAGATGAAAGAATATAAAATTATTAAAAAAAGTTTTTGGAAAAAAGATGATGTGTTTGAAGATGCTCTTAATCAATTCTCGCGAGAAGGCTGGGAAGTGAAAAGTGCCATTGGAGATAATCATGGTAATTTTTCGAAAGTCATTTTAGAACGAGACAAAAACAGAATGTAACGTGAAAGTTTTTATAGAAGAACAAAAATTTAATCAACCACTTGTAATTATAATACATTCAATAGCTTTTATTGCTATTGGAATTACAACATCCAATAATTGGCCAGTAAATTCAACTGCAAGTTTTAGCGAAAAAATAGGTGCTTTAAGCGGTTTAATTTTTGTTGCTCTTGTAGCTATATTGTTTCTTTTTATGAAATTAAAAACACGTGTTGATGAGATTGGTATTCATTATCAATTTTACCCATTTCATTTTTCATACAAACTAATTTTTTGGAGTTCAATATCGAAATGTTATATTAGAAATTATAATGCCATTTCAGAATATAACGGCTGGGGAATGAAATTTAGTAAAAAAGTAAAATCTTTCACAACAAAAGGAAATATTGGTTTGCAATTAGAGTTAACTAATGGAAAAAAAATCTTAATAGGAACTCAAAAAAAAGAAGAAATTCAAAGAGCTATAGACACTTATAAAAACAAAATAGTAACAAATGAATATTAAACTAACATTTTTTATCGCATTTATTTCAACTTTTGTAATGGCACAAGAGAAGAATTATACTGAATCTGAATTAAGTATTCCAACTAATTCTGTAACAATAAATGGTACACTATTAAAACCTAACTCATTAGAAAAAAGTGCATTGGTAATTTTAATTCCTGGATCAGGCCCAACGGATAGAAATGGGAATAATGTTGCAATGAAAAACAATTCATTAAAATTTTTAGCTGAAGGCTTATCTTTAAATAATATTGCAACCTATCGTTTCGATAAAAGTGTACTTTCATATACAAAAGAAGATAAAAAGAAAGTAGAATCATTAACTTTTAATGTTTTCATTGAAGAAGCTAAATCTGTTATTCAGTATTTTAAAAACTCCAATAATTATTCTAAAATTATTGTTGCTGGACATAGCCAAGGTAGTTTAGTTGGTATACTAGCAAGTGCAAATAATATTGATGGATTTATTTCTATAGCAGGAGCTGGAAGAACTATTGATGAAATATTAGTGGAACAAATTTCAAAACAAGCTCCATTTTTAAAAGATGAAACCGTTAAAATTTTAACTGAGTTAAAAAAGGGTAATACTGTTGAAGAATTTAACCCTATGCTAATTTCATTATTCAACAAATCTGTTCAACCATTTTTAATATCTTGGATAAAATACAATCCACAAATTGAACTTAAAAAATTAACAAAACCTATTTTAATCATAAATGGTACTAACGATATTCAAGTGAATGTTTCAGAAGCTGAATTGCTGCATAAAGCAAACACAACTTCAGAATTAGTATTAATTAAAAATATGAATCATATTTTTAAAGAAATAAATGGAGATGTAAATGAAAATATGAATTCCTATACAAATCCAGATTTACCAATAATGGAAGCCTTAATAACTTCTATTGTAGCATTTATTAAAGCATAAACAATGTCAAAGAAAAAAGCATTTGCACTAAGAATTAATGAAGACATGCTTAAAGCTGTTGAAAAATGGGCCGCTGATGAGTTCCGTTCAACAAACGGACAATTAGAATGGATGCTAAACAAGTGCCTAAAAGATGCCAAACGTTTACCGAAGGACAAAACTCCTGAAGAATAAATCTAACAAAAAACTCCAAATTTTCATTTGGAGTTTTTTTATAATATTTATTACGTTTTTACTACTTTTTTGGATGAACTAAAGTCATTTCATCAATTAAATTTTTAGCACCTGCATATTTATCAATAATAAATAATACATAACGAATATCTACAGATATACTTCTAACAATATCAGCATCAAAATATAAATCACTCATTGTACCTTCCCAAGTGGTATCAAAAGCTAAACCAATCATATTCCCATGTGCGTCAATCATAGGACTTCCTGAATTTCCACCAGTCATATGATTAGTTGACAAAAAGTTCACTGGCATTTTACCATTTTCTCCATACTGACCATAATCTTTTGTATTGTATAAATCTTGTAATTTTTTAGAAACATCAAATTCGTAATCTCCAGGAACATATTTTTCCATAACACCTTTTAAATACGTTTTGGTTGTATAAGTTACACCATCTTTAGGGTTGTATCCTTGCACCATTCCATAATTAACACGCAATGTACTATTCGCATCTGGGAAAAATCGTTTGTTAGGAAATACTTCCATTAAAGCTGTCATATACTCTTTTTGAACAGCCTCAATTTGTAAATTTAACTCTTGAAACTTAGGCTCTAATTTGTTGTAAAAAATTGTGTGTAATTCTTTACCAAATTTATAAGCGCTATCATTATTTAATTTTTTGATAACTTCTTCTGCTGAACCAGACAATAATTCTTTTGCATCTTCTAAACTTGTTAATTTAGATGTTGCATAAATATCATTCGCTAAAGTTGAAAAATTTACCCCATTCATATTTGCTGGAATATATTCTTTTGGTGCTTTTTCAGCATATAAAGCTACTAACTTTTCAAATACAGGCTTATCAACTAAGGCGCTGTAATTTTTATAAGTTCCTTCATAATTTCCTAAAATATTTTGTCTTGCTTTTTCAAAACCTTGCTCTCCTCCTTTTAAATATGCCTGTTCAATTTGAAAAGCTCTAAAAGTAATACCCAATAACTCAACGTTTCTGTAAGCAATTTCTATCCAATAATCACGGGCTAATGAAACACTTTCTATTTCTTTATATAATTTCTCAAAATCAGATAATAATGTAGTATAACCTACTAAATCTTTTTCTTTAACTATTTTCGAAAATTCACTTTCTAATTCTTTTTTAATGGCAATTGCATTTGTTTGATGAATTCCTTGATCTTCACCTATCCATTTTTTCCAATAATTTGCAGTTGAAGCATATTTAGAGGCATATTTAATTTTTAAATCTGCATCTTTACGCATATAAGAATCAATAATTTTTAAAGCGTTTTCTCTTACTTCAATTTTTGCTGGATTTAAAACATTTACAATTTGATCAACTGCAACAGCAGGTAAATACTCATTTGTACGTCCCGGAAAACCAAAAACTAATGTAAAGTCATTTTCTTCAACACCATCTAATGATATTGGTAAATAATGATTTGGTTTGTATGGTTTATTATCTTTAGAATATGTTGCAGGACGATTATTTTCATCTGCATACACTCTAAACATGGAAAAATCTCCTGTATGGCGTGGCCACATCCAGTTATCTGTATCTGCTCCAAACTTTCCAATTGATGTTGGTGGCGCACCTACTAAACGTACATCTTTAAATTCTTCTGTTACAAATAACAAATACTGATTTCCTTTATAAAATGATTTTACATTTGCATCTTGCCATGCTTCTTTTTGAGCTGAATTAGATACCTTATTAATATTCTGACTTATTAAGCTCATTTTAGCAGCTTCATCCATATCATTTGTAACACCTTCAAAAACTTGAGTTGTTACATCATCTATTCTTTTAATAAATGTTGCACTTAATCTTTCATTTGGTAATTCTTCTTCATAGCTCATTGCCCAAAAACCATCTTTTAAATAGTCATGTTCTACAGATGAGTGTGATTGAATAGCACCAAAACCACAGTGATGATTTGTTAAAAGTAAACCGTTTGGTGAAATAATTTCAGAAGTACAACCACCAGCAAAATGTGCAATAGCATCTTTTAAACTAGAATTGTTTACGTCATAAATATCTTTGGCAGTCATTTTACTACCTAATAATTGCATTTCTTGTTCATTCATTCCTTCTAATAATGAAGGAACCCACATTCCGCCTTGGATATCTCTAGTGTCAATCTTTTCTGCTTTTTGAGCTGAAATACTAAGCGACAAAAAGATTGTCGCAATAAAAAAATATAATTTTATTTGTTTCATTTGATTTACGTTTAATTATTTATTTAATTATTTTTTATTTTTTTGGATGAACTAAAGTCATTTCATCAATTAAATTTTGTGCACCTGCATATTTATCTATAATAAATAATACATAGCGAATATCTACCATTATATTTCTACAAATATCTGGGTCATAATTCATATCACTCATCGTTCCTTCCCAAACTCTGTCAAAGTTTAAACCAATTAAATTACCGTGTGCATCAATTGCTGGGCTACCAGAATTCCCTCCTGTTGTATGGTTTGTTCCTATAAAGCAAACTGGCATTTTACCATTTTCAGCATATTGACCATAGTTTTTTGAATGATATAAATCTTGTAATTTTTGAGGCACATCAAACTCATAATCTCCCGGAACATATTTTTCCATGACACCATCTAAATAAGTTGTTGTATTATAATAAACTCCATCTTTTGGCTCATAACCTCTTACTTGCCCATATGTTACGCGCAAAGTGCTATTCGCATCTGGGAAGAAACGTTTGTTAGGAAATACTTCCATTAAACCTTTCATGTATTGCTTTTGTATAGCTATTAATTGTAAATTTAATTCTTGAAATTTAGGCTCCATTTTGGTGTAAAAAATAGTGTGTAATTCTTTTCCAAAAGCATACCCTTTATCTTCATTTAACTTTTTAATAGCTTCTTCAGCTGAACCTGCTAATAAATCTTTAGCTCCTTCATAAGTCAATAATTTTGAATTTGAATAGATATCATTCGTTAATGCTGTAAAATCAACACCTACCATATTCTCTGGCAAATATTCCTTTGGTACTTTTTCTGCGTATAAACTCACTAAATTTTCAAATACAGGTTTATCAACTTCAGCACTGTAATTTTTATACATTCCTTCAAATCTTCCTAAAACTGATTCTCTAGCATCTTCAAATCCTTTATCTCCTCCTTTTAAATAGGCTTGTTCAATTTGAAAAGCTCTAAAAGTAACGTTTAACAATTCAACATTTCGGTAAGCTATCTCTATCCAATAATCACGTGCTAATGATACACTTTCAATTTCTTTGTATAATTTTTCAAAATCAGAAAGTAAGGTTTTGTAGCCAACCAAGTCTTTTTCATTCACTATTTTAGTGAATTCTTGCTCTAAAACTCTTTTCTTTTCAATAGCATTAGACTTTTTAATTCCTTGATTTTCTCCAATCCACTTTTTCCAATAGTTTGCTGTTGAAGCAAATTTTGCTGCATATTGTATTTTAATAGCTGGATCTTTACGCATGTAAGAATCAACTATTTTTAAAGCGTTTTCTCTTACTTCAATTTTAGCAGGATTTAAAACATTCACAATTTGATCAACTCCCACAGCTGGTAAATATTCATTTGTACGTCCAGGGAATCCAAAAACCAACGTAAAATCACCTTCTTCAACACCATCTAATGAAACTGGCAAATAATGATTTGGTTTGTATGGAACATTCTCTTTTGAAAAATTTGCTGGTAAATTATTAGCATCTGCGTAAATTCTAAACATAGAAAAATCTCCCGTATGACGTGGCCAAACCCAATTATCAGTATCTGCACCAAATTTTCCAATTGCTGTTGGTGGGGCTCCTACTAAACGAATATCATTAAATTCTTCAGTAATAAATAGGATGTATTGATTCCCATCATAAAACGATTTTACATTTGCTTTTTGCCAAGCTTCTTTTTGAGCTGATTTTGTTACTTTTTCAATATTTTGGTTAATTAACTTCATTTTTGAACCTTCGTCCATAGCATCTGTTACACCTAAAAAAACATTACTAGTTACATCATCTATTCTTTTTATAAAAGTTACAGACATACTTGGGTTAGGCAATTCTTGTTCATAATTCATAGCCCAAAATCCATCTTTTAAATAATCACTTTCAACAGATGAATGTGATTGAATTGCACCATAACCACAATGATGATTTGTTAAAAGTAATCCATTTGGAGAAATAATTTCTGCGGTACAACCACCATCAAAATGTACAATGGCATCTTTTAAACTAGAATTATTTACATCATAAATATCTTTGGCAGTCATTTTACTGCCTAACTGTTGCATTTCCAATTCATTTATACCTTCTAACAATGAAGGAATCCACATTCCTCCTTGAATTTCACGAGTATCAACAATAGGAACATCAGTTTTAACAACTTGTGTTGTTTCTTGAACAGTTTTACAAGAAACAACTAATAATGCTACTATTAAATAGACTTTTATATATTTCATTTTAATTAAATTTTATTGAACAAATATAACCAACCATTCTCAATTTTATAAGTCTATATTCATTAAAAAAAATAGTATTTTAGCCAAAACTCAAAAAAACCATGGATACAACACCATTTATTACACAAGATACCATTGCCTTTGGAATTATTATGCTAACATTAGGTTTTGTCTTTTATACATCCTCAAGTGAAAATAATGGTTGGGTTAAATTTTACAAAATTGTTCCATCATTATTAATGGCCTATATGTTACCTGCTATTTTCACATCATTAGGAATTATAGCTCCCGAATGGGAATCAGTTGATATTGAAGGTAATATCACCCAACACTCCTCAAATTTATACTATGTTGCAAGCCGGTTTTTATTACCTGCAGCCTTAATATTAATGACCTTAAGTATTGATTTAAAAGCCGTATTTGATTTAGGTCCAAAAGCATTGATTATGTTTTTAACAGGAACTGCTGGTATTATTATTGGAGGTCCTTTAGCTATTATACTAATTTCAATATTTTCGCCAGAAACAGTTGGTGGCGCTGGTCCTGATGCAGTTTGGCGAGGATTAGCAACATTAGCCGGAAGTTGGATTGGTGGTGGAGCCAACCAAGCTGCTATGCTAGAAATTTACGAATACAATCCTAAAAAATATGGAGGAATGGTTTTAGTTGATATTGTTGTAGCAAACATATGGATGGCTATTGTATTAGTGGGAATTGGTAAATCTAAAAAAATTGATAAGTGGTTAAATGCTGATACTTCTGCAATTGAACGCTTAAAAGAAAAAGTATCTACATACGCAGATAAAATTACAAGAAACCCATCTTTAGCCGATTTAATTATTATTCTTTCAATTGCTTTTACTGTTGTAGGAATTTCACATTTTGGAGCAAATGAAATTTCTTCATTTTTGATTGAAAATTTTGACGCAATAAGTGATAAAACCTCTCCAATGTCATCATTTGGATCACAATTTTTTTGGATGATAAGTATAGCTACCATAATTGGCATTATTCTTTCATTTACTAAATTCAAAAACTATGAAGGTGCTGGCGCTAGTAAAATTGGAAGTCTTTTTATTTACATATTGGTAGCTACCATTGGAATGAAAATGGATTTAAGTAAAATTTTAGAAAATCCAGGGTTAATTTTAATTGGCCTTGTTTGGATGACCATTCATGCAATCTTATTAATTATTGTAGCAAAACTTATTAAAGCTCCTTTCTTCTTTTTAGCAGTTGGAAGTCAAGCAAATGTAGGTGGTGCGGCTTCTGCACCTATTATTGCAGCTGCTTTTCATCCATCTTTAGCTTCTGTTGGAGTATTATTAGCTGTTTTTGGTTATGTTGTTGGTACTTATGGTGCTATGTTAACTGCTGAATTAATGCGAATAGTTGCTTCATAAATTTATTCAAAAAAATAAAAAAAAGTTAGATATTTACACCCTTAAATTATAAAAATGAAAAAAATAGTTAGCTTAATTGCAATTCTTAGTTTCTTAATTTCTTGTAACAATACTAAAAGTGGTAGCATGATTGTTAAAGGAAATATTGATGGCCTTAAAAAAGGAACATTATATCTTCAAAAATTTAATGATACTATACTTGTATCTATTGATTCTATTCAATTAAATGGAAAAGGTAATTTTACATTTGCTGATGAAATTGAAACTCCAGAAATATATTATCTTGTTTTAGACAAGAAATCAGATCAGAAAATATTATTTTTTGGTGAAAAAGGTGAAATTACAATTACATCAAAACTCTCAAAATTCGCAACTTCAGCAAAAATTACGGGCTCTAAAAATCAAACATTACTTGAAGAACATAATGCAATGGCTCAGAAATTTAGTGGAAAAAAATTAGACTTATTTAAAGAAAAATTTGATGCTAAAAAAATTGGTGATACTGCCTTAATTTCTGAAATTGAAAAACAAGAAACAAACTTAATTAAACGTAAGTATTATTATTCTACAAATTTTGCTGTAAATAATGGAGATTATGAAGTAGCTCCATATATTGCATTAACCGACTTATATTATGCCAATATTAAATTGTTAGATACCGTAAACAATTCATTATCAAAAAACGTGAAAGCTTCTAAATATGGTTTAAAACTAAATGATTTTATTGAAGGCATTAAAAAAAATGAATAAAATTCGAATTGTCAAATTGAGCCTATCGAAGTTAACTTTGATTCTCAATTAATTAAAATATTTTGACAAGGTCAATATAACATAAATTCCATTTTTTAGACTGCTTCTTTTTATTTTTAAACAAAAATGTAACATTTCAATTATAAATGATACTTATTAATTGAACGAAACCAAAATTGTGACTAAAGACCTTGAACATAAATTTATTTCTGAATTTCAAGAAAATCAGAATATAATTCATAAAGTGTGTAGAATTTACACGAATAATCAAGAAGCTCACAATGATTTGTTTCAGGAAATTACCATACAACTTTGGAAAGCATATCCTAAATTTAGAGGTGATTCAAAGTTAAGCACTTGGATGTATAGAATTGGTTTAAACACCGCAATTACATTATATAGAAAATCTAAAAGAAGTGTAATAACTCAAGATTTTGATAGTGTTTTACACAGAATTCAATCAAGCGATTACGATAATACAGAAGAAGAACAATTAAAACTAATGTATAAGGCAATTCATCAATTATCAGATATTGATAAAGCATTAATTTTCTTGTATTTAGAAGATAAAAATTATAAAGAAATATCTGAAACAATAGGTATTTCAGAAGTGAATGCTCGCGTGAAAATGAACAGAATAAAAACTCGTTTAAGAACAATACTAAATCCGTAAGTTATGGATGAACTAGATTTATTAAAAAAAGATTGGAAGAAGCAAGATGATTCCTTTCAAAAACTATCTTATGATGAGATTTATAAGATGATACATAAAAAATCATCCACAATAGTAAAGTGGATTTTTATTATTTGCATTCTTGAATTTCTATTTTGGGGGTTTGTTAATTTATTAATTCCTGATAGTTATTTTGAAATTTATGAAAAATTGCATTTAAAAACTTTACTGAACATTTCATATATAATACATTATATTGTAGTTGTTGGTTTTATTTATTTATTCTACAAAAATTACAATGCAATATGTGTAATTGATTCAACTAGTTTGCTAATGAAAAAAATAATTAGAACCCGCAAAACGGTAAACTATTATGTATACTATAACATTATTGTAACTATAATTCTATCTATCATCATTAATTTTATGATGTTTTCTGATACAGATCTTTTAGTTGAAGTTTTCAATCCTAAACACTTAGCATTGGCTGATGATAAATTATTTAACATTTTACTAATTGCTCAAATTATTGGCTTTGTTGTAATGATTGGTTTTTTATTGCTTTATTACCGTATTATTTATGGAATTTTACTCAAAAAATTAAATAAAAACTTTAAAGAATTAGAAATTTTAGAATAATAAAAAAACCGAAGATGTCTTCGGTTTTTTTATTATTAAATTCTATTATCTCCATCCAATAAATCGCCAATACCTCCAAGCAAACTACCTTCACCTCTTGTTTTATTACCTGTTTTAGGAGCTAAGGCCAAAATTCTTCCCGCTAATCTACTAAATGGTAATGACTGTATATAAACAGTCCCTGGTCCTTTTAATGTAGCAAAGAACAATCCCTCTCCTCCAAAAACTGTATTTTTAATTCCGCCAACAAATTCAATATCATAATTAACATCTTTTGTAAAGCCAACCACACAACCCGTATCAACTTTTAAAACTTCACCTGCTTGCAATACTTTTTTAGACATATTTCCGCCAGCATGAACAAAAGCCAAACCGTCACCTTCTAATTTTTGCATAATAAATCCTTCTCCTCCAAATAACCCTCTACCCAATTTTTTTGAAAATTCAATCCCAACCGAAACACCTTTCGCAGCACATAAAAAAGCATCTTTCTGACAAATAAACTTACCTCCCATTTCAGTTAAATCAATTGGAAAAATTTGTCCAGGATAAGGAGCGGCAAATGAAACTTTCTTTTTACCACTACCAACATTAAAAAAAATGGTCATAAATAAACTCTCACCAGTTAATAATCTTTTTCCTGCCGAAAATAATTTACCCAAAATACCTTCGTCTTGCTTTGAACCATCTCCAAAAATAGTTTCCATAGTAATTCCATCGTGCATCATCATAAAGCTACCTGATTCTGCAACAACACCTTCCTGCGGATCTAATTCAATTTCAACATATTGCATTTCCTCACCATGTATCTGATATTCTATTTCGTGTGCATTCATAGTCTTAGTTTAAGATTATTTTTTTGATTTTAATTTTACACTCCATTCAAATTCATAGGCTGAAACCTCTTCTCCATTTTCATTAATCCCAATAGATTTCATAGTAATTGTTTGTCCTTCTCCTGTTGCAATGGTTCTTTTTAAAGCTTCATCAATTAAGTTTCCATCAGTGCAGGTAAAAGTAATTAACCCAACTGCTTTTTTAGAAAATCTCCCATTATGATTGGTAACTAACATAGATATGTTTTTTCCGCTTTCTCTAATTTTTTTTATAACAATTGCACCAGTAGTTAACTCCGCAGCCATTGATTGTACTGCAAAGTACATAGAATTAAACGGATTTTGATTGATCCATTTAAACCTTACACTAACAACTGCTTTTATCTTGTCTAATTCTTTTAATTTAACACCACATAAATAAGCAGATGGTAACTTAAACATTAAAAATCTATTCATTTTTTTTACAGTAACTTCCATATATATCCTAATAATTATGTGAACAAGTTACTTAAAATATTTGAGCGTGTTAAAATATTATTTTGTTAATTAAATGTTAAATAGTAGTACTATGTGTTGCATACTACTGTCTTTTATATATATATTTGCATAAGAAATTAGTTAAACATCACAATTATGATTACACAAAACGATAAAAATTACAGTTCTATTACACATTTAAGTGGTTTTGCTGGATGGTTTTTTCCTTTCGGAAATATTATTGCACCACTGGTGCTGTGGTCAGCTAAAAAAAATGAGAGTACTTATATAGACACTCATGGAAAATCTGCAGTAAATTTTCAACTTAGTTTAATACTATACGGATTTTTATTAGCATTATTATTAATACCAATTGCCATATTTACTTTAGGTTTAGGAATTATAGCAATTGTAATTGGAATAATACCAGCAATTATTTTAAAATTTATTTTAATTATTTCAGCAAGTATTAAGGCAAACAGTGGAGAGTATTATAACTACCCATTTACAATAGAATTTATTAAATAGCATAATGCTTTTAAACTCTTAAATCTCAACTTATGAAGATAGAAAACACAAAAGCTCAAATGCGAAAAGGAGTTTTAGAATACTGCATACTTTCAATATTACAACATGGAGATGCTTATACTTCTGAAATACTATCGGAGCTAAAAGACGCAAAATTATTAGTTGTTGAAGGAACTGTTTATCCTTTATTAACTAGATTAAAAAATGCTGGTTTACTCAGCTATCGATGGGAAGAATCAACATCAGGACCACCAAGAAAATATTACGCATTAACTGAAACAGGTAAATTATTTTTAAAAGAATTAAATGGCACTTGGAGTGACCTTGTAGAAGCAGTAAACTTAGTAACTACCAAAAAATCAACAACAAAATGAATAAGACAATAAACATAAATTTAGGAGGTATCTTTTTTCATATCGATGAAATAGCTTATCAAAAGTTAAAACTTTATTTAGATGCCATTAGACGATCTTTAAGCGATGATCCACAAGGAAGAGATGAAATATTAAATGATATTGAACTTAGAATAGGAGAATTGCTTTCTGAAAGAATAAAAGACCAACGTCAGGTTGTAAATCAAAATGACATTGACGAAATCACTAAAATAATGGGGAAACCTGAAGATTATTTAGTTGATGAAGAAATTTTTGAAGATGAACCAATATACAAAACGAAAACTTCATCAAAAAAACTATTTAGAGATAGCGATGATAAATTTTTAGGTGGTGTTTGCTCTGGTTTAGCTCATTATATAGGAATTGATGTTATTTGGATGAGAATTATTTGGCTGGTTTTATTGTTTGGCTTTGGTATTGGATTTTTAATCTATCCAATATTATGGATTTTAATTCCTGTAGCTGAAACCACCGCTGAAAAATTACAAATGAAAGGTGAGCCTGTAAATATTAGCAATATTGAACGTAAAATTAGAGAAGAATTTGAAGGTGTTACATCACGTGTAAAAGACGGTGTAAACGATGTAACTAGTAAAGTTAAAAGTTCTCAATTTCAAAGTAAAGCAAAATCTGGCATACAAGAAATAGTAGAAACTTTAGGTAAAATAATTTTAGCAATCTTAAATGTATTTGGAAAATTTATAGGTGCTTTATTAATATTTGTAGCTGCCATAACTTTAATAATATTAATAATTGGAGCTTTTTCTTGGGGAAGCTTTGGAATAATTGGGTTTGAAGGAGATTACTTGAATCACTCACCAATCTTTTTTGACTTCTTACATAGACCCTTCTTTTTTGACTCTATCATTCCAACTTGGCTCCTTATATTATTTGGGTTTTTAGCCATTGCAGTTCCATTTATTGTACTATTTATACTTGGCCTAAAAATAATATCAAGCAATGTAAAATCATTTAGTACCACCACAAAATTATCATTATTAGGTATTTGGATAATTTCATTGTTAGGTTTAGGTATTGCAGCCGCAAATTTTGCAACCAGAACTGCTTATGACGGTGTACATAACCAAACTGAAGAGCTACCAATAATAGCAAATGATACTCTAAAAATAAAAATGATTGGAAATGATAATTTATCGAATCGTAAAGAATTAAGAAGAGAATACAATTCAGAAACCGTCTATGATAAAGATCTTGAAAAACTATTTTCAACTAGAATTAATGTTGACATAAAATCAACCGATAAAACAAATGCATTTGTAAAAATCCGAAAAGAGTCTGAAGGCAAAAATCGTTTAACAGCAAATAATGATGCTGAAGCAATTGAATATCAATTCAATTTAAATGATAAAAATTTAGAATTAAACGGATATTTTTTATCTGATATTAACACTAAATTTAAAGACCAATTAATTGATATTACAATTAATTTACCCGTAAATTCTCTAATTTATTTAGACAGCTCAACACGTACATTTTTAGATGATGTAGATAATATTCAAGATATTCATGACAGTGATATGCCAAAACATCTTTATAAAATGACTGAAAAAGGATTAGAATGTTTAGACTGTGACCCAAGTATCTTTGGAAATAATTTTAAAAGAGAAAATGAACATTTTAATCTAAACATCGATGAAAATGGCGTGAAGCTTAAAGTAAATGATGGCGTTAAGGATGCCGAAGTTAAAATTGATGAAAATGGAATTATTATTAAATAATAACAATTCAGCTACTTAATTAAACAGTTCAAACATATATATTTTGTAAAAAACTAGTTTAAAAATACATTTGAATAACTAAAACTTATACTCATGAGAATAGCAACAAAAATAATAGCAATACTTATACTTGTATTTACAACTTCGTCTTGTTTTTTAGATGGAATAACAGGAATAAAAGGTAATGGAAATGTAATTTCAGAAGATAGAACCATTAGTTCAGACTTTGATATAATTAAAGTACAACAAGGAATTAATTTGTACTTAACACAAGGAAACAAAACAAAAATTAATGTTGAAGCTGATGAAAACATATTAGATTTATTAATTACTGAAGTGAAAAATGGTGAATTAAAAGTTTATTTCGATAAAAATGTTAACCGTGCTAAAAAACGAAATGTATACTTAACAACAAATACCATTGCAAAAATAAAAACCTCAAGCGGTGCTTCAGTAAAGTCTGAAAACACATTACAAGTAACTTCTTTAGATTTGGATTCAAGTAGCGGAAGCTCAATAAAAATTCATGTAAATGCTAGTGAAGTTACAAGTGAATCATCTAGTGGTTCAGATATTGATATTTTTGGAAATACAGAAACCTTTTCAGCAAATGCAAACAGCGGAAGTTCTATTGATGCTGATGAGTTAGAAGCTGTAAATGTTTACGCCAAAGTAAGTAGCGGAGCAAATATTAATGTAAATGTTACAGGTAAACTTACTGCAAAAGCAAGTAGCGGCGGAGATATTGATTATGAAGGAAACCCAAAAGACGTAAACAAAGATACCTCATCTGGAGGTAGTGTATCAGGAAGCTAATTCCAATTTATTTATTTAAATTGTTAAGCCAATTCAATAAGTTTGAATTGGCTTTTTTTTAAATTAATACTCTTAATGATATCACAATTTTTAAGAATTATGATATTAGTCACCATTAATGAAAACAAGTTCCCTATTTTTGCGTTTAATAACAATCTGAATATTAAATATTAAAGAAATAATATGCAAAAAAAAACAAACCCACATTCATTTCATATACCAGTTATGGGGCTTGCTTTTACAATAGACAGTCCTATTAAAGTTGCAAAATATGGTATATCATCTGTTATTTCAATTGTTGATGACATTATAATTGAAAAAATGAATGAATACTATTCAACTAAATTTGAAATTCCTTTTAAAGCAATTTCTACAAAAGTTGAAGATTATAGAGCTAAAAGAATTACGTCATATCTAAATACGGTTGACACTATTGTAAAACATAAATTTGAAACGCTGAAGAAGAGTTTTGAAGAAAAAAGTAGTGAATTTGAAAAATACATGGATATGCTTCCAGATTTTTCAGAATTAAAACAAAGTTTCATAGAAACAATTCACAGTAATACTTTAAAAGAAGATGTAACTAACTGGATTCAAAATAACCTAAAAGCAGGTAGTATAGATGTAAATATTATGACGAAGCTAGATAAGCCAAATTATAGTAAAAACGAATTATTACCATCTGAATTTAATGATGCACATGCTGCATTAAGAGGTTTTGCGAATAGTAATTTAGAATCATCTGTTGTTCTTTCAGCCGGAATGAACCCAAGATTGTATAGTTATTTTGAAAATTTTAATGATTTTTTTCCAAATGAAGATGGTATTCAAAAGAAAAAAATTATTCTAAAAGTAAGTGATTATAGATCTGCACTAATTCAAGGGAAATTCTTAGCTAAAAAAGGCCTTTGGGTTTCTGAATATAGGATAGAATCTGGCTTAAACTGTGGCGGACACGCATTTGCTTCTGATGGTTATTTAATGGGACCTATATTAGAAGAATTTAAAAACCATAAAGATGATTTAATAAGCGATGTTCACAACATTTTGGTTGGAGCTTTAGAAAATAAAGGAAAACACATCCCAAACTCACCTTTAGAATTAAAAATTACTGCTCAAGGTGGTGTTGGAACTTCTGAAGAACATGAGTTTTTAATAGATAATTACAATATTGATACAGTAGGATGGGGATCACCTTTTTTATTAGTTCCTGAGGCTTCAACGGTTGATAAACAAACTATGGAAGCATTAAAAGCGGCTAAAGAAAAAGATTTATATTTAAGTAATATTTCTCCTTTAGGCGTACCTTTTAATAGTTTAAGAGGAAACACCAATGAAATTCTTAAGAATGAAAGAATAGCAAATAACAAACCCGGAAGTTCTTGTCCAAAGAAATTTTTATCATCTAACACCGAATTTACTGAAAAAGTAATTTGTACTGCATCTAAAAAATATCAGACTATAAAATTAAATGAGCTAAATCTTGAAAGTTTAAGTAGTACTGAGTATCAAAAAAAGGCAAGTCAAATTACGGATAAAGCTTGTTTATGTGAAGGGTTATCAAATGCTGCTCTTATTCAATACGATATTGAACATAAAGGTGAAAAGCAAGGTGTTGCAATTTGCCCAGGGCCAAATATGGCTTATTTTTCAAAAGAACTTTCATTAAAAGAAATGGTGGCTCATATATACGGAAAA
The DNA here is from genome assembly GCF_041562875.1 of Lutibacter sp. GTDB lineage: Bacteria > Bacteroidota > Bacteroidia > Flavobacteriales > Flavobacteriaceae > Lutibacter. The sequence continues at coordinate 55,126 of NZ_JBFFOE010000003.1, forward strand.
ATAAATGTGGTTGATACAAATGACCGTCCACATATGTTTATTAAGGAATTACATATGTATGTTGATTATTTCACAAACAAAGTAGATGAGTTTAAAGATTCTTTAAACTCAAAAAATGAAAAATATTTAAATACATTTCAAAGTAATTTAAATGATGGAATTGAATATTATCACAATTTATTTTCTTCTTTTGAATCAAACAAAGAAAATTTATTAAATGAGTTAGAAACTTTAAAAAACAAATTATTTAATGTTCAAATCCCAATTTTAGTTAAAGTATAATCATAAAAAAGGTCTTTCAAATGAAAGACCTTTTTTAATTTATCTATTTAATCAACACTGTTTAATCTCCACAGTTAAAGTTTTCTAAGGTTTTACTTTCAAGTATTTTCAATGTACTATCTCGTACTTCAGCCATTAATATACTTAAACTGCATTTCTCCTCACTAGCACAGTCATCACATTTTTCATAATAATTCAAACTTACACAAGGTAACATAGCTATTGGACCTTCAAGTAATCTAATAATTGTTGCTATTTTTATTTCATTTGGTTTTTTTAATAAAAAATAACCACCGCCTTTGCCTTTTTTGGATGAAAGAATACCACTCTTTTTTAAAGTAAGTAAAATACTTTCCAAAAACTTTTTTGAGATATTTTCAGAAGTTGAAATATCTGAAATTAAAACGGGTACATTTTGCTCTTGCTTCGCAAGGAAACTTAATGCTTTTAGCCCATATTTTGTTTTTTTAGAGAGCATTCTTTACTTAATTAATTTTGAATAAATTTAATCGTTTTTTGGTAAAAAAACTTCTGCCATCATACATCTAGCACTTCCTCCACCACAGGCTTCAATAGTGTCTAATGAACTAGATAGTATTTTACTGTGTTTCTCAATTTGATTAATTTGTTGTTTCGTTAAACTTTCAAAAGCTGAATTTGACATTACAGTATAACGTTCATCATTTTCACCTAAAACTTGTAACATATTGCCTGCAAAGCAATTCACCTGTTCTTCAGAAATTACTATAATTTCTTTTTTATCTTCTTTTAAATGTTTAATCACATTTTTCTTTTCCTTTTTATCATCAATACTATCTAAACAAATTACAGCAAATTTTTCAGCTAAACACATCATAACATTGGTATGATAAATTGGTAATCGCTTATCATTAACTGTTTGATATGACACAAAAGAAATTGGTGTGTATTCAAAATCTTCACAAAATTCAATCAATAAATCTTCATCAGCTCTTGGAGACAAAGCGCAATATGCTTTACTGTTTTCTCTGTCTAATAATAAGCTTCCCGTACCTTCTAAAAATAATTTTTCTTCTTCCGCAGAAGTATAATCTATTACATTTTCAATTACAAACCCTAACTCTTCAAGCGTTTCTAACACATCTTCTCTTCTTTCTAATCGTCTGTTTTCGGCAAACATTGGGTATAATGCTACATCTCCACTTTCATGAAATGACACCCAATTATTTGGAAAAATTGAATCTGGCGTATCAATATCTTTAGTATCTTCAATAACAATAACCTGAACTCCAACTGCTCTTAATTTTTCAACAAAACTATCAAACTCTTGTAAAGCTTTAAACTGAACACTTTCAGGTGTTAAATTATCTAAAACTTGTTGGTAATAATTATTTACTGCAGTTTGTTCATTCATACGAAATGAAACTGGCCTAACCATTAAAATGGTATTTGTAATTTGCTTCATAATTTAATCTCTTATTAAAGGCATTGTGGAACATCTTAGAAGTCCTTCTTGTTTTGCTATTTCTGCATAAGGTATTTCTTCAACAATAAACCCTTGTTCTCTTAACCAATCATTTAATCTTGTGAAATTTTGCTCTGATACTACAACTTCATTTGAAATAGAAAATACATTTGAAAACATCTGATACATTTCATCTTTTGTAATATGAAACAAATTTTCCATACCAAATAAATCTACCAAATATTGATAATCGGCTTCATTTCTAAACCCTTCTTTATGGATAATCGCTTTATTTTTTCCAACTGGTTGAAAACAGCAATCTAAATGTAATGCATTTTCTCTAGCAATTTCATTAGACTTCACTAAATCAAATTCCTTAACTATTTTATTTGGGAACAAATTTTTAATAAAATTAACACCTTTCATATTTGTTCGAGCAGTAATATAATTTTTATAGTCATCACCTTTATAAGTGCCTATAAAAATATGATTGTTCCACAGCATAACATCGCCACCTTCAAAATGAACATCACTAGACGTTTCAATAATATTGGATTGATCAATATTATCTAAAACATATTTAATTGCATCAATTTCTTTTTCTCTATCTGGTAATATATTTGATTTAATTAACTTATCTTCAATAACAAAGGCAATGTCTCTAGAAAATATTTGGTTATAGTCCTTTATTACATTTGGTCTATAAACTTTTACCTCATATTTTTCAAATACTTTATTAAGAGCTTCCATTTCAAGAACCATATCTTTTTCTAAAGGGTATGTTCCTGATTTAATGTGCTCTATAGATTTGGGGTCATATGCATCTTCTAATTTGGGCGTTGGACCATTATTTTTTGCAGTTCCTAAAACCACAGCTCTAAGACGAGATGTTTCATCTTGAACATTTAGTTTTATCATATTAATAATATTTTGATGTAAAAATACTAAAACCCCATAAAATAATATGAGGTTTTAGTAATATTTTAAAATATAATAATTCTTAAATTTTATCTTTCTTCAAATGATTTAAATGGACGTAATTTTTCCCCTGTATATAATTGACGTGGACGACCAATTGGTTCTCCATTTTCACGCATCTCTTTCCATTGTGCAATCCAGCCTGGCAATCTACCAAGTGCAAACATTACAGTAAACATTGATACTGGAATTCCTAAAGCTCTATAAATAATCCCAGAATAGAAATCTACATTTGGATATAATTTACGTTCTGCAAAATATTCATCTTTTAAAGCCACTTCTTCTAGATGTTTGGCTATTTTTAAAATTGGATCATTTAAATTCAAATCTGCAAATAATTCATCAGCTGCATTTTTAATAATACGCGCTCTAGGATCAAAGTTTTTATAAACTCTATGTCCAAATCCCATTAAACGGAATGGATCATTTTTATCTTTAGCTTTATTTATAAACTTATCAACATCTCCTCCATCTTTTTGAATTTGCTCTAGCATTTCCAATACTGCTTGGTTTGCACCACCATGTAAAGGTCCCCAAAGTGCTGAAACTCCCGCCGAAAGTGACGCAAACAAACCAGCTCCTGAAGAACCTACAATACGTACAGTTGATGTTGAGCAGTTTTGCTCATGATCTTCATGTAATATTAAGAGTTCATCTAATGCTTTTACTGCTATTGGATTCATTTTATACGGTTCTGTAGGAATCTTAAACATTAACTGCATTATATTTTCTACATAATTCAATGAATTATCAGAATAATTTAAAGGTAATCCATGATTTCTTCTGTGAGCCCAGGTTGCTAAAACAGGAAATTTTCCTAATATTTTAACAATTGCTTTATACAAATCATCCTTGCAATTAACATTTACAATACCAGGATTAAAAGCTGTTAAAGCGCTTGTAAAAGCAGATAGCATACCCATTGGGTGCGCTGAATTTGGAAAGCCTTCAACTATGCCTTTCATTTCTTCATTAACCATAGATTGACCTTTAATATCAATCTCAAATTTTTCTAATTCAGCTTTTGTTGGTAATTCTCCAAAAATTATTAAAAAAGCAACTTCTAAAAAGCTTGCTTTTTTTGTTAATTCTTCAATAGCATATCCTCTATGACGTAAAATTCCTTTTTCACCATCTAAAAATGTGATTTTACTTTCACAGGACCCCGTATTTTTAAAACCTCCATCTAAAGTAATAACACCATTTGTTGATCCTCTAAGTGTACTAATATCAATGGCAATTTCATCCTCTGTTCCAATTAATATAGGAAACTCGTATTTTTTACCATGAACTTCTAAAATTGCTTTATCTGACATAATTTATGTGTTTAATTGAGAATTTAATTATTTTGAAACGAATTTAATAAATTCTTACTTAATTTACACTAATTTACATCATTCATTTGCATAAATGCAAAGGTTGTTACATAAAAAAAGTCGAGATTATATCTCGACTTTTTTTTATGTATAAGTTTATTTAATTTTTTAAATTTTGAAAGCTTTATTTTGAGGATAATAAGCTACGCTTCCTAATTCTTCTTCAATTCTTAACAATTGATTGTACTTTGCCATTCTATCAGAACGAGAAGCCGATCCTGTTTTAATTTGACCACAGTTTAATGCAACTGCTAAATCTGCAATTGTATTATCTTCTGTTTCTCCTGAACGGTGTGACATTACTGATGTGTAACCTGCGTTATGAGCCATATTAACCGCTGCAATAGTTTCTGTTAAAGTTCCAATTTGATTTACTTTAATTAAAATTGAATTTGCAATACCGTTTTCAATACCTCTTGAAAGTCTTTCAACATTGGTTACAAATAAATCATCACCAACCAATTGAACTTTATCTCCAATTTTATCAGTTAAATATTTCCATCCTTCCCAATCGTTTTCATCCATACCATCTTCAATTGAAATAATTGGATATTTTGAAGCCAATTCAGCTAAATAATCAGCTTGTTGTTCAGAAGATCTAATTACACCTTTATCTCCTTCAAATTTTGTATAGTCGTATTTACCATTCACATAAAATTCTGCTGCGGCACAATCTAATGCTAACATTACCTCAATTCCTGGTTTATAACCTGCGTTTTCAATTGCTTTTAGAACAGTTTCAATTGCATCTTCAGTTCCATCAAATGTTGGAGCAAATCCACCTTCATCTCCAACTGCTGTACTTAAACCTCTATCATGAATTAATTTTTTAAGATTATGAAATATTTCACTTCCCATTTTCATTGCTTCTGTAAAGTTCTTAGCCATAACAGGCATAATCATAAACTCTTGGAAAGCAATAGGAGCATCAGAATGTGAACCTCCATTAATAATATTCATCATAGGCACAGGCAATGTATTTGCGCTTACCCCACCAACATAACGATATAATGGCATTTCTAATTCATTTGCTGCAGCTTTTGCTACTGCCAATGAAACACCTAAAATAGCATTTGCTCCTAATTTAGATTTATTTTTAGTTCCATCTAAATCAATCATCAATTGATCAATATAATTTTGCTCAAATACTGAAGTTCCCAAAAGCTCTTCTGCAATAATTTCATTTACATTTTTAACAGCAGTTAAAACTCCTCTTCCCATATAATCTTTTCCACCGTCACGTAATTCCATAGCTTCGTGCTCTCCAGTTGAAGCGCCAGATGGTACTGCTGCTCTACCTAAAACTCCGTTTTCTGTTACTACATCAACTTCTACAGTTGGATTACCTCTTGAATCAAATATTTGACGTGCATGAACACTTATAATCATACTCATAATCTTCTTATTTTAATTATTATTTTGTTACTTCAAAGTTACAAATTTAAGGTTAATTGGTATTTCAATTTAAACCTTTTATACGATAACGTTTTCGTTTTAATGTTCCTAAAAAAAGCCCCTAATCTAATTGTAAATGGTTTTTATTTTTTATTTTTTTGATGCTTTAATATTAGTTATAAACTGATCAAATAAATAAGATGAATCATGTGGCCCTGGACTTGCTTCTGGGTGATATTGAACTGAAAAACAATTTTTATTTTTCATTCTCATACCCGCCAAAGTATCATCATTTAAATGAATATGAGTTACTTCAAAATCATTATGATTTTCAACATCTTCTCTCTTTACAACAAAACCATGGTTTTGTGATGTTACTTCACCTTTACCTGTAATTACATTTTTTATAGGATGATTTATTCCTCTATGCCCATTGTGCATTTTATAAGTAGAAATTCCATTAGCTAATGCAATTACTTGATGTCCTAAACAAATCCCAAATAAAGGTAAATCTCTCTTAATAATTTCTCTCGCTAATTCTTGCGCTTCTTTTAATGGTTCAGGATCACCAGGACCATTAGACAAGAAAAAACCATCTGGATTAAAAGCATTCATTTCATTAAAAGTTGAGTTATATGGAAATACTTTAATATAACATCCTCTTTCTGATAAGTTTCTTAAAATATTCTTTTTTATACCAATATCTAATGCTGAAATTTTAATTGGTGCACTTTCTTCACCAAAAAAATAGGATTCTTTAGTTGAAACTTTAGAAGCCAATTCTAAACCATTCATATTTGGAACAGCCTTTAATTGCTCTTTTAAAGCTTCAATATCAGTATCTGTTGAAATTAAAGCATTCATAGCTCCATTATCTCTAATATAACGAACAACAGCTCTTGTATCAACATCAGAAATTGCCATTAAGTTCTGCTTTTCAAAATAATTCTCTAATGAATCTTGAGCGTTATGTCTTGAATAATTATAACTGAAATTTTTACATACCAGTCCGGAAATTTTTATTGAATCAGATTCAATTTCATTGTTATTTACGCCATAATTCCCAATATGTGCATTAGTAGCTAACATTAATTGTCCGAAATAAGAAGGATCTGTAAATATTTCTTGATAACCTGTCATGCCTGTATTATAACAAATTTCACCAAATGATGTTCCATCTTTACCAATTGACTTACCTTCAAAAATTGTTCCGTCAGCTAAAAGCAAAATAGCTTTTTTACGTTGTATATACTTCATTAGTTATCACAAAAATTAATAGTTTATATAATTTTATTATAGTTTTTAAAAATGAACTTAAATATTAAAATAATATCATCAGCCTTTTTATAAGATAGATTTTGGTCTTTAACAAAATTATCTAATTCATCTATTTCCTTATCATTTTCTAATAAACTTACTATGCTACTTTTATTTAGTTCAATTCTTTTAAATAAATCTCCAGATTTAATTAAATAATTATAAGCAATTAACGTCTTAGTTTTACCAAGTGTTCCTACACCTAACCTATTCTCAACACCATTTTTAAAAGTAATATCGTGTTTTTTTAATAGTAAATTATCCCCATTTTCAAATAAAACCTCATAAAACGAAGTTCCAATTTTTTTAAATAACAAGTTGTTAATTAAAACTGAATCAATTTCATTTGTTTTAAACGAAAACAGTTTATCTCTATTAATTCTACTATCAAAAGTGTTTGTAGAGACATTAAAATTTATATTTGAAAGAGTATACCTATTACTATCTAAAAAAATCACTCCTTGATTATTCCAATCTGGAAACGAATATAAATCACTATTTTTATCTTTTAAATCCCCAACAAACTCAATCCCTTCATTTGTTATTAATCTACTTTCAATACGTTTAAAGGTTATATGCTGTCCAAATGCATTGTTATAACAAAAACCATAAAATAGTATTATTATAATATTAATTCTAAAATTTATTTTCATACATATTATTATATACACAAATGGGATAAGCTTTATATAAAGTTTATCCCATTTGTATTAATTAAAAAATATCATTAGTTTGTTTCTTTACTTTCTTCAGTAATTTCGACAACTTCTTCAACTTTTTTTGTTTTACCTCTACGGGTAGTTTTCTTTTTCTTAGCTCCATTTGGATTATAAATTGTATTATAATCAACAAGTTCAACCATTGCCATAGGAGCATTATCTCCCTGACGGTTTCCTAATTTAATAATACGTACATACCCTCCTGGTCTATCCGCTACTTTTACTGAAATTTCTTTAAATAATTCAGTAACAGCATATTTATTTCTTAAATAACTAAATACAATTCTACGATTATGTGTAGTATCATCTTTAGATTTTGTAATTAAAGGCTCAACAAATTGACGTAAAGCTTTTGCCTTTGCAACAGTTGTATTAATACGCTTGTGCTCAATTAATGAGTTAGCCATATTAGCAAACATTGCTTTTCTATGCGCAGTTTGTCTTCCTAAGTGATTAAATTTCTTTCCGTGTCTCATCTCTTATATTATCTTAATTAAAACCGAGGTCTTAACTTAATCTTTATCTAATTTATATTTACCTAAATCCATACCAAAGTTTAAACCCTTATTATGAACTAATTCATCTAATTCAGTTAAAGATTTTTTACCAAAGTTACGAAACTTCATTAAGTCATTTTTATTAAATGATACCAAGTCTCCTAAAGTATCAACCTCTGCAGCTTTTAAACAATTTAGTGCTCTTACAGATAAATCCATATCAACTAATTTTGTTTTTAATAACTGACGCATATGCAATGATTCTTCATCGTATGTTTCAGTTTGTGCAATCTCATCAGCTTCTAAAGTAATACGCTCATCAGAGAATAACATAAAATGATGGATTAATATTTTAGCAGCTTCAGTTAAAGCATCTTTAGGTGCAATTGAACCATCAGAAGTTATATCAAATACTAATTTTTCGTAATCTGTTTTTTGCTCAACACGAAAATTTTCAACAGCATATTTTACATTTTTTATTGGTGTAAAAATTGAATCTATGAAAATTGTTCCTAATGCAACTCCAGATTTTTTATTTTCTTCAGCTGGTACAAAACCTCTACCTTTCTCAATTGCTAATTCAAAATCTAGTTTAACAGATTTTTCCATATTACAAATAACTAAGTCATGGTTTAAAACTTGAAACCCTGAAATGTATTTTTGTAAATCTCCAGCTGTTAATTGCTCTTGATTGGTTATTGAGATATTAACAGTTTCTCTATCTGAATCTTCTATTTGTTTCTTAAAACGTACTTGTTTTAAGTTCAAAATAATTTCAGTTACATCTTCTACAACACCTGTAATTGTTGAAAACTCGTGTTCTATACCCTCAATACGAAGTGATGTTATTGCAAAACCCTCTAATGAAGATAAAAGTACTCTTCTTAAAGCATTACCTACTGTTAAACCAAATCCTGGTTCTAAAGGTCTAAATTCAAATCTACCATTAAAATCGGTAGAATCAATCATAATTACTTTATCGGGCTTTTGAAAATTTAAAATTGCCATAATTGAATTGGTATCTTTAAAATTATTTAGAGTATAACTCCACTATTAATTGTTCCTTAATATTTTCTGGAATTTGAATTCTTTCAGGAACACTCACAAAATTACCTTGTTTGGTTTCTGAATTCCAAGTAAGCCATTCATAAACATCACTTTTTCTAGAAGCCAATGAATTGTCAATAGTCGCTAATGACTTTGATTTTTCTCTTACCGCTACAACATCTCCTGCATTTAATGAATATGAAGCTATATTAACTAACTCCCCATTTACAGTAATATGACGGTGAGAAACTAGTTGACGAGCAGCACTACGACTAGGTGCAATACCTAATCTATAAACTACATTATCTAAACGAGATTCACAAAGTTGTAATAAAATTTCACCTGTTACTCCTGTTGAAGCAGATGCTTTTTTAAATATGTTTGCAAATTGTTTTTCTAAAATACCATAAGTGTATTTTGCTTTTTGCTTTTCAGACAACTGCATTGCGTATTCAGATTTTTTCCCTCTACGCTTGTTAGCTCCGTGTTGTCCTGGAGGATAATTTCTTTTTTCAAAAGATTTATCTTCTCCAAAAATTGCTTCTCCGAATTTACGGGCAATTTTAGTTTTTGGTCCTGTATATCTTGCCATTTCTATTATTTGATTGATAGGGATTATGAATTAAGGCTAATCCTTCGATAATCTAAATTCCTATCGGTTAAAAATTAATTAAATTATACTCTTCTTCTTTTTGGAGGTCTACAACCATTATGTGGTGCAGGTGTAACGTCAATGATTTCAGAAACTTCAATTCCTAAATTGTGAATTGATCTAATTGCTGATTCTCTTCCATTACCTGGTCCTTTAACATAAACTTTTACTTTTCTCATACCTGCTTCATGCGCAACTTTTGCACAATCTTCTGCAGCTAATTGAGCAGCATAAGGAGTGTTCTTTTTTGAACCTCTAAATCCCATTTTTCCAGCAGATGACCAAGAAATTACATCACCTTTTTTATTAGTTAATGATATAATAATATTGTTAAATGAAGCTGTAATATGTGCTTCACCAACTGCCTCAACAATAACTTTACGTTTTTTAGTTTTAGTGCTTACTTTCGCCATAATATTTAGTTATTATTTAGTTGCTTTTTTCTTGTTAGCTACAGTTTTTCTCTTACCTTTTCTAGTTCTAGAATTGTTTTTGGTTCTTTGACCTCTTAAAGGCAATCCCGATCTATGACGAATACCTCTGTAACACCCAATATCCATTAAACGTTTAATGTTTAATTGAGTTTCAGAACGTAATTCACCTTCAATTGTGTAGTCTCCTACTTGTTCTCTAATCTCATGAATTTCATCATCAGTCCAATCTTGAACTTTTGTGCTTTCATCAACTTTTGCAGTTGCTAAAATTTCTTTAGCTCTGCTTTTTCCGATTCCAAAAATATATGTTAATGCAATAACACCTCTTTTATTTTTTGGAATATCAATACCTGCTATTCTTGCCATATCTATCCTTGTCTTTGTTTAAATCTAGGATTCTTTTTATTGATTACATATAATCTGCCTTTTCTACGCACAATCTTGCACTCGGCACTTCTCTTTTTTACTGATGTTCTAACTTTCATCGTTTATACTTTAATATCTGTAAGTAATTCTTGCTTTTGATAAATCATAAGGACTCATTTCTAACTTTACTTTATCTCCTGGTAATAATTTAATATAATGCATACGCATTTTACCAGATATATGAGCTGTTACCACATGTCCATTTTCCAACTCTACACGAAACATTGCATTGGACAATGCCTCTGTAATTGTTCCGTCTTGTTGTATGGCTGATTGCTTTGCCATTATGCTACTGATTTTCTTTTAGTCCCTTTTTTCATTAATCCATCATAATGACGATTTAATAAATGAGAATTTATTTGTTGTATAGTATCTATTGCAACACCAACCATAATTAACAATGATGTACCTCCGTAAAATAAAGCCCATGATTGTGTTAATCCAAAATTAATTACTATCGAAGGTAAAATTGCTACTAAGGCTAAAAATATAGATCCTGGAAATGTTATTAATGATAAAATTCTATCTAACATTTCACCTGTATCTTTTCCTGGTCTAATCCCAGGAATAAATCCACCACTTCTTTTTAAATCATCAGCCATCTTATTAGTAGGTATTGTAATTGCAGTATAAAAATAACTAAATATTATAATTAAAAATGCAAATAACAAATTATACCATAAACCAAACATGTTTGAAAATTCAATACCTATAGATTTTATAGTATCATTACCTGATCCAGCCATTAATGCAGGTGCAAACATAATAGCTTGCGCAAATATGATAGGCATAACGCCAGATGAATTTAATTTTAGTGGAATATAATCTCTTGATCCAGCCACATTTTTAATATTACCTGCAACTGTTTTTCTTGCATACTGTACAGCAATTCTACGAACTGCAGTAACTAAATAAACACATACTAAAATTACTAAGAACCAAATTATAACCTCAATAAGAATCATTATCAATCCACCATTAGAAGCTGTAACTTTTGAAACGACTTCTTGTATAAATGATGAAGGAAAACGAGCTATAATACCAATCATAATTAATAATGAAATTCCATTACCAATTCCTTTATCTGTAATTTTTTCACCTAACCACATTGCAAATATTGTTCCAGCTGTTAATATTACCATAGATGATAACCAAAACATACTGCCACTAATATAGAAAGCTTCAGAAGGAATTAATTGGTATATATTAGTAATATACGCAGGTCCTTGAACCATAGTAATTGCAATAGTTAACCAACGTGTAATTTGGTTGATTTTCTTTCTACCACTTTCACCATCCTTTTGTAGCTTTTGTAAATAAGGAACCGCAATTCCCATTAACTGAACTACAATAGATGCAGAGATATATGGCATAATACCTAATGCTACAATAGAAGCTTGCGCAAACGCACCTCCTGTAAACATATCTAATAACCCTAATATTCCTCCTCCACTTGTTTGATTCTTAAGTGCTGCTTGTGCAACAGTAATATCAATACCAGGAAGTGGTACTTGAGCAGCTAAACGATAAATTGCCATAAATCCAAGTGTTAATAGAATCTTATTTCTAAGATCTTCTATACTCCAAATGTCCTTAATGGTTTGAATTAATTTTTTCATCTATAGATAATTATTATACCGTTTCAGCTGAACCTCCAGCTTTTTCAATTGCAGCTTTTGCAGTTGCTGTAAATTTATGAACAGTTACATTTAATTTAGCTGTTAACTCTCCGTCACCTAGTATTTTCACTAAGTCATTTTTACGAGCTAAACGATTTTCTACTAAAATATCAAATGTTACTGTATCCGTAATTTTATTATTATCAACTAATTCTTGAAGTTTATGCAAGTTCACACCAACATATTCTTTACGATTAATATTGGTAAAACCAAATTTAGGCACACGTCTTTGTAAAGGCATTTGTCCACCTTCAAACCCAATCTTTCTTGAGTATCCTGAACGAGATTTAGCTCCTTTATTACCTCTTGCAGCAGTTCCACCTTTTCCAGATCCCTGTCCTCTACCTAAACGTTTTCCTTGAGTCTTAACCGATCCTTTAGCAGGTTGTAAGTTATTTAATGTCATCTCTTTATATTATTTAATTTCTTCAAAAGAAACTAAGTGTTTAACAGTGTTTACCATTCCAATAATGCTAGGAGTAGCTTCATGTTCAACAACTTGATTCATCTTACGTAAACCTAAAGCATCCAAAGTTCTTTTTTGATTTTGAGGACGTCTAATTCTACTTTTAACTTGTGTTACTCTTATTTTTTTCATCGTTCCTCTTTTTATCCGTTAAAAACTTTGTCTAAAGATATTCCTCTTTCTTGAGCAATCATACTTGCACTACGAAGTTGCAATAAAGCATCAAATGTAGCTTTCACAACATTGTGTGGATTCGATGAACCTTGAGATTTTGAAAGTACATCATGTACTCCAACTGACTCAAGTACGGCACGTACAGCACCACCAGCAATAACTCCAGTACCTTGTGAAGCTGGTTTTAAAAACACTCTAGCTCCTCCATACTTACCTTTTTGTTCATGAGGTAATGTTTGCTTAATAATTGGAATTCTAACCAAATTTTTCTTGGCATCTTCAATAGCTTTTGCAATTGCAGAAGCTACATCTTTAGATTTACCCAATCCATGTCCTACAACTCCATTTCCGTCTCCTACTACAACAATAGCTGAAAAACCAAAAGCTCTACCACCTTTTGTTACTTTCGTAACTCTATTAACACCAACTAAATGATCTTGTAGTTCTAACCCACTAGGCTTAACTCTTTCTACGTTTTTGTATTTGTGATACATAATTATATTAAAATTTTAAACCTGCTTCTCTCGCAGCGTCTGCTAGAGCTTTTACCCTACCGTGATACAAAAATCCATTTCTATCAAATGCAACTGACTCAACTCCAGCACTGATTGCTTTTTCAGCGATAGTTTTACCAACTAACGTTGCAATGTCTGTTTTTGAACCGACTGATTCTATTTCCTTATTTCTAGATGATACCGATACTATAGTAGTACCTGAATTATCATCCACTAATTGAGCATAAATTTCTTTGTTGCTTCTAAATACCGATAATCTCGGTTTAGTAGCTGTACCAAAAATAACTTTTCTGATTCTATGCTTAATTCTTTGCCTTCTTTGAAGCTTTGATAATGCCATAATATAATTAATTATGCAGATTTACCTGCTTTTCTTCTTAAAATTTCTCCTACAAATTTAATTCCTTTTCCCTTGTATGGTTCAGGTGGACGGAAAGAACGAATCTTTGCCGCAACAGCTCCAACTAATTGTTTATCAAACGAAGTTAATTTAACAATTGGATTTTTTCCTTTATCTGATACAGTTTCAACTTTAACTTCAGGAGCTATAGATAAAACAATATTATGAGAAAAACCCAAAGCTAAATCTAATACTTGTCCTTGGTTACTTGCTCTATATCCTACACCAACAAGTTCTAATTCTTTAGTCCATCCCGTAGAAACACCAATAATCATATTGTTAAATAAAGCTCTATATAAACCATGCTTTGATTTATGATCTTTACTATCCGATGGACGTGCTACAATAACATTCCCTTCTTCAACTTTAACTGTAATATCACCTGCTATTTCTTGAGATAACTCTCCCAATTTACCCTTTACAGTAATTACATTCTCATTAATATCGAATGTGATACCTTCTGGTAAAGTAATTGGGTTATTTCCTATTCTTGAC
>NZ_JBFFOE010000004.1:0-68115 GCF_041562875.1 Lutibacter sp.
AACAACACTCATCGTTCCAGTTTTTGTAACTTTTACAACTCCATTTTGGATGACTCTTAATGTAAAGCTAGACTCAGCACCTTCAGTTACACAATAGTCATAATAATTAACCCAATATTCATAAGTTCCAGATGGAGCGCTACCATTTGCCCAATAAATATTTTCATTTGGACCTTGAGGACAATCTGCGCATAAACAGTCCACATCCAATGTACCTAAATCTGCCTCTGGATTTGAATAATAAATGATTGCTCCGCTAGGAGTTTTAACATATAAATCTAAATCAACATTGTCGGGATTTGTAAATTGTAAATTAAATCTAGGGTTTCCATCCATACCAACCAAAACAGGTTCATCTGGGTCATTGTTTTTGTCTTTACTACAAGAACTTAATAAAAAAGTAAAAGATAAAATAACTAGAATTGATAAATAAGTTGTTTTCATAATAATTAATTTTAATAATTTTGTATCTTAAATTTAATTAAAAATAATTTAATTAGACTATAATTTAATTAAATTATAGTCTAATTTATATTGATTATCAATAGTTTACCAACTATTATTATGATCTATCTAGAATAATTATTAAATTTACTATTTATTGTATTAAACAAAATACTCTCCAAAATTAAATCAGTTTTGGAGAGTATTTTATAATTTATGGTATAAAGTTAAGCTAGTTAATCTTAAATTTTTTCTTTTTAAAATAAGCAGCAACACATAAAATAATAACAGATGCAACAGCATAATAAACCCAATTAGGAATTGGAATCGGATCTCCAGTTGCATACGAATGTAAACCAGATAGGTAATAATTTACTCCAAAATAAGTCATAATAACTGTTGCAAGACCAAATATAGTAGCAACATTATATGAAAATAAACCAAACAATTTTGGTATAATTCTCATATGTACAATAAAAGCATACACAAGTGAAATTACCAAAGCCCAAGTTTCTTTTGCATCCCTTACCCAATTATTTCATTTATTTTGATTAAGCATTCAGATATTAAAATGGCACTCTTGTTATTTTTAAAATTAATATTAAAGTGTAGATTTGTTATTTAATAAATAAAAATGAAAAAAGTACTTTATATTTTAGTTGGAATAAGTTTATTATTCGCATCATGTTCAACAGAAGATCATACCATAAATTTCACTTTTTTGCAGTTAAATGATGTATATGAAATTGCGCCTTTAGAAGGCGGAAAAGTAGGAGGGATGGCAAGAGTTGAAAAATTGCATCAAGATTTATTAAAAGAAAATCCGAATACATTTATGTTTATGGCGGGAGATTTTTTAAATCCATCTTTGCTAGGAACTTTAGAATATAAAGGTCAGCGAATTAAAGGTAAACAAATGATTGAAGTAATGAACGCTATGAATTTTGATTTAGTTGCTTTAGGAAATCATGAATTTGATTTAGAGGAGCAAGAATTTCAACAACGCTTAAATGAATCTACATTTCAATGGATAGCAACCAATCCTATGCATAAATTAAATGATAGCACCACACAACGGTTTGCGGTTATTAAAGATAGTGTAAGAAATGAATTACCAAAAACAGTACTATTTAATGTAAAAAATAAAGATGGAAAAGAAATTAATATAGGTTTTTTTAGTGCTATTTTAAATGCAAATCCAGTAGAGTATGTAGATTATGGAGATTTTTATGAGTCTGCTAAATATGCCTACAATTCCTTAAAACCAAAAACAGATATCGTATTTGGATTGACTCATGTTACAGTTGAGCAAGATAAAATGATTGCGAATATGCTACCAAATGTACCTTTAATTATGGGAGGTCACGAGCATGTAAATATGTCTGTACCTGTTGGAAATGCTAAAATAACCAAGGCTGATGCCAATGCAAAAACAGTCTATGTTCATAGAATTTCATACAATACAAAAACGAAAGAAATAATAATAAATTCTGAATTAGTTTCAATAACTAAAGAAACGGGTATAGATGAAAAAGTAGCTAAAATTGTTCAGAAATGGACTATTTTATTAGATGAAAAAATAAAAGATGTAATACCCAATCCAGATGAAGTAATTTATACCGCAGTTGAACCATTAGAAGGAAGAGATACTCCAATTAGAAGTGAACAAACCAATTTAGGTTTATTAATTGCTAAATCTATGGCTTTTTCTTTTAACAATGAAGTTGATTGCGCAATTGTAAATGGAGGCTCAATTAGAATAGATGATCAATTACAGGGGGATATTACGGGAATTGATATTTTTAGAGTTTTACCATTTGGAGGGGAAGTTTTAAAAGTAGAATTAAAAGGAAGCCTGCTAAAAAAAGTATTGAATTATGGTAGATTAAAAGCTGGAAAAGGTGCTTATTTACAGCATTATAATGTGGTTTATGATGAATCTTCTAAAACTTGGTTCGTCAATAATTCATTAATTATTGACTCAAAAGTATACAAGGTTGCTTTTAGTGATTATTTACTAAAAGGATATGATATTCCATTTTTAAAAGAAGATAATAAGGATATTCTTAAAGTTTATAAAAATGAAAAAACGGATATAGCAAAAGATATACGAAAAGCTATTATTATGTATTTAAAAAGTCTTCAATAAAATAAAAATAGGTATTTAATATAAATAGTGTAAATTTGCTCGCAATTAAATTCTAAGTTAATTGTACTATGATTTCATACTCTTCAAAATTCGTAGGAGAAGGTTTAACCTACGACGACGTATTACTAATTCCAGCATTTTCAGAAGTATTGCCACGTGAGGTAAATATTCAAGCAAAATTCACTAGAAATATCACATTAAATGTACCAGTTGTTTCAGCAGCTATGGATACCGTAACGGAATCTGAAATGGCAATTGCTATGGCACGTGTTGGTGGTATTGGTGTTTTGCATAAAAATATGTCTATTGAAAAACAGGCTAATGAAGTAAAAAAAGTAAAGCGTTCAGAATCAGGAATGATTTTAGAACCAATTACAGTAACCAAAGATGAAACGGTTCTTACTGCAAAAAACTTGATGCGCGAATATAGTATTGGTGGTATTCCTGTAGTTGATAAGAATGGAAAATTAATTGGTATTATTACCAATAGAGATCTACGTTTTGAAGGTGATAATACACGAAAAATTGAAGAAGTCATGACTTCAGAAAATTTAGTGACTGTTGCTGAAGGGACTTCATTAAAACAAGCCGAACTAATTTTACAAGAAAATAAAATTGAAAAATTACCTGTAGTAAATGCAGATTATAAGTTAGTTGGCTTAATTACATATAGAGATATTATTAAAGTAATTGAGAATCCAAGTGCAAATAAAGATCAATATGGCCGTTTACGTGTTGCTGCAGCTATTGGAGTTACCGGTGATGCATTTGAAAGAGCAGAAGCTTTAATTAAGGTTGGTGTTGACGCATTGGTTATTGATACCGCTCACGGACATACAAAAGGTGTGGTTACTGTATTAAAAGAAATAAAAGCAGTATATCCTAATACAGATATTGTTGTTGGAAATATTGCTACAGGCGAAGCTGCAAAATATTTGGTAGAAGCAGGTGCTGATGCCGTAAAAGTTGGTATTGGACCTGGATCTATTTGTACTACACGTGTAGTTGCAGGTGTGGGTTATCCACAACTTTCAGCTATTATTGAAGTTGCTGAAGCTATTAAAGGTTCTGGCGTACCAGTAATTGCAGACGGAGGTGTAAGATATACAGGAGATATTCCAAAAGCTATTGCTGCAGGAGCAGACTGTGTTATGTTGGGTTCTTTATTAGCGGGAACAAAAGAATCTCCAGGTGAAACTATTATTTTTGAAGGAAGAAAATTTAAATCATATAGAGGAATGGGTTCTGTTGAAGCGATGCAAACGGGTTCTAAAGATCGTTATTTCCAAGATGTTGAAGATGATATTAAAAAATTAGTACCAGAAGGAATTGTTGGAAGAGTGCCTTATAAAGGTGAATTACAAGAAACAATGCATCAATTTATTGGAGGTTTACGTGCAGGAATGGGCTATTGTGGAGCTAAAGATATTGAAGCTCAAAAAGGAGCTAAATTTGTAAAAATAACTTCTGCAGGTATGCGTGAAAGTCATCCCCATAATGTTACAATTACTAAAGAATCACCAAATTATTCGAGATAATAAATATCTTCATAATTATACAATTAAAAACCGAAAAGAAATTTTCGGTTTTTTAATAATCATTTTTAATGTTTATGAGTCCTATTTTGGTCAATCCTCTTTTGTATTGGCTTTCAACACACACACACACACACATTTATTGAAAAGAATTCATAATATAGGGTTCAATCCCTAAGTTAAAGAGTACAATATTTTTTAAATAATTTGTTAAAATATAATTAATTTAAAATGTAAAATCACATTTTAGATTGCTTGAAAACTCTCTTTTAAATTAGGGTGAATCACCTAATTAATCACAAAATTGTAACTATTACGATTTCGCATTTTTCTATACTTTATCCATTAAAAAAAGGTGTAAATTCTTAAATTTGTTGACAGTAGTTAATAAAAAAAATAATTTAATCTTTTCAGTTATATTTAGGATTATTTTACTGCTTATATGAAAAATCATGATTGTTGAATCCAAATGTTTCATATGTTAATAATTATTTTTAAACAAGTCGATAAATAGATAATTTATGGACTTAAATTTTTATAGATGAAAATAGATAATAGACTAAGCGAAGAACAAGAGATTAGAAGAAAAAAAGATACTGTTAGATATATAAATCTTCAATTGGCTTCTTTAGGACAGCCAATATTTGGTGATAATGAAGATGATGAACTAAAACTTTGTAACCCTAAATTTATGGAATTGACCAATGGGTTAATTAAAAGTTTTAGAGAAAAATCTAGATTGCTTTCACACCATCTTTCACCAGTAGATTCAAGAATTCAAAACTTTTTAAATGACTATTTAAAAGATGTTAAATTCGAAAAATCTTATGCCTTACCTAATAATACATTGGTTCTAACACAAAAGGGGCATGCAAGAGAGATTAGTTTACCGCCTAATGGAAGCACTTTTATAAGTGAGAATATAACTTCACATAGAATAAAACAAGGAATATTAAATAATCCTATTCATGATAAAAGAACTACTATTGGAACATTTCATATTGTTCAAGGGGATTTACCAGTTCCTTTAGATAAAAAGGAAGTTCCAAAAATAACTTTTGCTCATTTTTTAAATGCAGCTCTAAATCCATCAGATGAATTAAAAACGTTGCCTTTTACTGCCAATCAAAAAGATAAAGCAAAATTAATGGTTTCATTATTAATGCGTCCAACTGTTTGTCCAGAAGCTAAAGGAATTACCTCTAAAAAGAGTTTAGAAGTTCGTTTTTTTGTTCCAGGAAGTTTGGTAAGTAATTTAGACTTTGTAGAGTCTATTTTTGGAAATGCAGGAGATCCAAATTTAGCTCAAAATGATGCTGCATTAGATACGGAACACTGGACAGGGCATACAGGTTGTATTATTTTGGCTCCACATTTAAAAACACTTAAGAAAAAGGATGTTGGCTTACCACATTTTGATTATGCAACTGACCGTCAAAAAAAGGATGGGATGTGTTGGAAAAATGAGAATGAGTTGTATAATGATGGAGGTGCTTTTAAAGTGTCTTGCAGAGATGACCGAGGAGTGGTTGTAACTCTAATTGCGGATAATTATTTTGGATATTCTAAAAAAGAAATTAAAACTCAAATTAGTTATTCTGCAAATTTATTTGGATTGGTTGAGGAAGAACATTCTGGAGGTGCTATCGCATTTTCAAGAGCTATAATGGGTGATATTGTTGATGGAAAAGAATTTTCTTCAAAATTTGGTGATAAATTCAATTTTGAAGGGGTAAAAATGTTTTTGGGGGACAGAATAGATGTTAAGCCAGAATATTATGCTGTGGATAAAAAATATCCAAATATTATCTATTTACCTGAATTTGCTTATATCAATATCAGTACAAATAGTATTACCTGGACACATAACAATCAGGATCAAAAATTAATTTTATCTCCTGATAAAACGTATGTACATCCAACAGGAAATAAATTTAAGTTGGAGAGACATGGAGCCATTTCCATGTGGAGAATTTTGAATACTGCGGCGGAAGGTGTATTTTGCCATAAGCCTTGTACTGTTTCAGGTGGTGGAAAATCAGAAATATCTAAATCTATGCAAAACGCCATTACTTATAGTGCATTTAACATAGTTGATATTGATGAAGATTTTAAAAAGGCCGATGAGTTAATAGAATATAATTATTCAACAAGATGGGCTAACTATAACCCTGAATTAACTCCTTCGAGATCGTTTTTAAGCCCAGAAAGAACTTTGGGATCAGCAGTTAAATTATTAACACCTTCTGATGAAAATAACGAAGAATTTAATGAGTTCCTAAGAAATATACCTGTTCACATTAGATCTTTGGTTTTATTTATTAAAAGATTGTATCGTCAAGACCATGGAGCACTAAACTGGAAAGACTATATGTCGGTTGAAATCATTAACGGTCAAAATGGAACGGGTGTTAGATATAATAATAACCCTGTAATTGGTAGCTATGTTCGTATTGGTTTTAATCAAAAAGGTACTTGGTTACTAAACAAGTTACGATCTGATTTTGCGCCTAGTCAAAAAATACAAATGGAGGATGATATTTCGGCAACTATTACATTGCCAAGAAATAAATTTAAAAACTTAAACGCTCAATATTCAAACAAGAGTTTTAAAGTTGTAGCTAACTGTGAAGCTCATTTGTTTCAGCGACCAGATGAAGCAATTGTGAGAGGCTATGATAAACAAGCTGAACTTGATTTAGTTTCACCAAATACATATTTAACCAATTATGAGCTTTTAAAGAAGAAAGATGCTATTGAAATTTTTGAAGATGCAATAAACTTTGATAAATACACGCAGCCAGTAAAAGATTTAATTTTAGAAGTTTTAGATAGCTCTAATGAAGAAGAATATTTTGCATTACCATCTCATACACGTATTGTTGATGGAGAACCTACAAAAAACCCTCGCTATTTAGAACGTAATATTCAGGTAAATGAAACAGAAAACAGTTATTTAGGTGAAATAGGTGTTCGTTTAGCTAGAAAAATGAAATCAAATGATCCTGTAATAAATGTTGTAAATGCAGTTTTACCAGGAAGAAGAAATAATCCGGTAGATAAAGAAGCAGGCATTCGCCCTTTAGCTGTATATAATCCTATACACTATCAGGAAGCTCCTGAGTTATTTATGGACTTTATTTCTAGTCTTACAGGGAAATCACCATCCACAACAGGAGCTGGATCTGAAGGTGCTTTAACAAAAGGTCCTTTTAATATGCTTTCTCCAACAACCGATTTAAACAATGCATTACTATCACATATTTTAACTGAGTCTGATGCATTTAGTACAGCTGCTGGTAATATTGGAATTGAAAATAAGGTTGATCACGATATAAGTATACTAATTCCAGAAATTTGGGCACGTTTATCTGTAAAAGATAGAGATCCTAAATTACTTATTGAAAATGGTTCTCTTGAAAAACTTAAAGACTTTGACTATAAAGGAAACAAAGTTTTAGCAAGTCGTTTAGGGTATAGAATTACAAGTACTTTTGCCGTATTATGTTTAAATCGCTTATTTGATGAACCAATTGCAGTATTTAATGAGAAAATGTTAAAGCCTGAATTACAAGGTTTAGAAGATTTTGTTGATGGAATTAATAATATTGTTGAAACTCAGAAAAAAGTAGCACTTCGTTATTTTGAAGATGGAAGTATTGATGCTGCTATTCCACCATTAAAAATACTACTTCATGTAATGGCTTATGGTAATTTTGAAGGAAAAGATATAAGTGATTTAGAGTTAAGAAAATATTTTGATAGAGATTATATAATCAATAGCGATTGGTATAAAGAAAGACTGTTATTGAAACAACAAAAGGATGTAGCTTTTTACAAAAAGCAAATAGCATATCTAGAAAACTTTATTTCGAATACGAATAATGCATCAATAGTTTCTGAAATGAACATTTCAGGTAGACTTGAGAATGTTAAAAAAATGTATAAAGAAATAAATTCAACCAATTATTTAGAAAGCTTAATTGGAACAATAGGAGCAGATCCTTTGCATCGAAAATAAAATTAGTATAAAATAATTTATGAAAAGCTTGAAAATTAATTTTCAAGCTTTTTTGTGATTTTAATGTTAGGTTTTAAAAATATTTAGCAAATATAAAGGGAGACAATCAAACAGATTTAATCCTATATTTGCAGCCTTGAAAATAAAATTTATGAAGCAAATAAATGAGGATGTGAATGATAAGGTAAGTCAAGAGCAAATAGAGACTTGTATTTCAATTTTACAAAAACTGGTTGAAGATACAGATCAAGTATTTGAACTTCCTGAAGAAAAACGAATTGCTTTAATGACAGCGGCTGGATTGCTCACTAGACCGAATCGTGATGAATTTTCTCGTAGAAAAAAAGATGCTAAAAAAGCTGTCAAAAGAAAAATGATAGCACGTGATAAGCATTCAAGAAAAGAAACAGGAATTAGAAGCGCTCGTGAAGCAGCTGTTTTTGTAGCTCCTTTATTAATAAATCTTACAGGAGAAAATAACGATAAAGAGTTAAAATTAGAATCTCCTAGGAATTGTTACGTTTGTAAAGCAGTTTACACAAAATTGCATCATTTTTATGATACAATGTGTACTGAATGTGGCGATTTTAACTATGCAAAACGTTTTCAATCAGCTGATTTAACGGGGCAAGTTGCAATTGTAACAGGTTCTCGTTTAAAAATAGGATATCATATTACACTCATGTTGTTGCGGTCTGGAGCTACTGTGGTTGCAACTACAAGATTTCCAGTAGATTCTGCATTGCGATTTTCTCAAGAAGATGATTTTAGCAAATGGGGAGATCGTTTAAAAATTCATGGCTTAGATTTAAGACATATTCCAAGTGTTGAGATTTTTTGTAATTTTATTGAACAGCAATACGAACGATTAGATATTTTAATAAACAATGCAGCTCAAACAGTAAGAAGACCTGCCGGATTCTTTCATCATTTAATGGAAAAAGAAGAATTGCCATTTGAAGCGTTGTCAAAATCTGCAAGAATGTTATTATCTGACCATAATAACTGTTTGGAAGAATTAAAAACCTTATCAACGGGTGCTATAAATAATCAAAATAATGCGTTACCTGTTACTTGGCATGGTCCAGAGCCAGGAATTGGTATACGATCTTCAGCTAAATTATCTCAAATACCTTATAGTTTTGATAATTCATTAAGTGCAAAAGAAGTTTTTCCTGAAGGAGAATTAGATGCAGATTTACAACAAGTAGATTTAAGAAAAACGAACAGTTGGCGTTTAAAATTAGGAGAAATTGAAACAACTGAAATGATTGAAGTTCAGTTAGTTAATTCTATAGCGCCATTCGTGTTAAACAATCGTCTTTCTAATATTATGAAGAAAGAAAATACAGGTCAAAAACACATTATTAATGTTTCTGCAATGGAAGGGAAGTTCCACCGTTTTAAGAAACAAGATCGCCATCCACATACAAATATGGCAAAAGCAGCGTTAAATATGATGACACATACCTCTGCAGCTACACTTGCAAAAGATGGTATTTATATGAATGCAGTTGATACAGGCTGGGTTACTGATGAAGATCCTGTTGAATTATCAAAGAAAAAAGTTGAAATTCACGATTTTCAACCTCCATTAGATATAGTTGATGGTGCAGCGAGGGTTATGGATCCACTTTTAGACGGAATAAATACAGGAAAACATTGGTGTGGTAAATTTTTAAAAGATTACCGCCCAATAGATTGGTAAAATATTAATTATCAATAGGTTAATGTAATTTAATTATTATTGTAATTGTTTAATAAATTTTTATAATTAAACATAATTTTAACTTATTTTTAAGTTTAACAAGAATTTGTTATTTTAAACCTAATAAAGGCGGTACTTTTGCAATCTATCAAAAAATCATTTACGTGTCAGAAAAATTAATAGAATTAGAAGAAAGAAAAGCTGGAAAAGATCTTTATAGCTATCAGAAAGAAGCTATTAATAAAATTTTTAAAAGTTTTGAAGAATCTCCTGAGGATTATCATTTACTGTATCAACTTCCAACTGGAGGTGGTAAAACAGTGATTTTTTCTGAAATGGTTCGTCAATATTTGAAACACCACAAGAAAAAAGCGCTGGTATTAACACATCGAGTAGAATTAAGTAAGCAAACTTCTAAAATGCTAACTGAGTTTGGTGTAACCAATAAAGTGGTAGATAGTAAGGCAAATTTAGATGATCAAAATGAATATAGCTGTTTTGTAGCTATGGTTGAAACGCTTAATAATAGGTTAAATGATAATAAATTTGATATTTCTGATATTGGTTTAGTTATTATTGATGAAGCGCATTACAATTCATTTACTAAATTATTTGAGTTTTTTAATAAATCATTTATTTTAGGTGTTACTGCAACTCCATTGAGTTCAAACATGAAGCTTCCAATGAAAGACAATTACAATGAGTTAATTGTTGGAGAAACAATTGCTTCATTAATTGAAAATGAATTTTTAGCACGTGCTGAAGTTTTTTCATATAATGTTGGGTTAACTTCTTTAGAAGTGGGTGCAAATGGAGATTATACTGTAAAATCTTCTGAAGATTTATATACGAATAATGAAATGCTTAGCATGTTAGTGCAGGCTTATGAATTACATTCCAAAGAAAAGAAAACATTAATTTTTAATAATGGAATAAACACCTCTATTCAAGTATTTGAAACTTTTAAAGCCGCTGGTTATCCTATTGCTCATTTAGATAATACCTATAGCAAAAAAGATAGAAAAATGGTATTGAAATGGTTTAAAGATACGCCACATGCAATACTAACATCTGTAAGTATTTTAACTACTGGGTTTGATGAGCCAACTGTTAAAACAATTATATTAAACAGAGCCACAAAATCATTAGGATTATATTATCAAATGATTGGTCGTGGTTCACGTATTTTAAAAGATAAATCTACATTTTCTGTAATTGATTTAGGGAATAATACACATCGTTTTGGTGATTGGGGAGCAGATTTAGATTGGCAAAAAATATTTAAGTCACCTAATTATTATTTAGATAAAATTTTAAGTGATGAGGAGTTAGAAAGTAATTTTAAATATGAAATGCCTGCTGATTTAAGAGTTCAATTTTCAAATTCTTCTGAAGTTTATTTTGATATTAAAAAGTTCTATGTAGAATCCATTAGTAATGGAGAATCTTCTAAAGTTGTGTTAGAGAATTCAATAATACAGCATGCAAAAATATGTATTGAAAATAGTGAAGATGTTTATGACGCGTATGATTTATCAAAAAAATTAAGTGATGATATTGATTATAGAATAGATAAATATACGAAATGTATTTGCAGAAGTACACATAACTTTGTGACTTGGTTAAAAGAGGATTATAGAACAAAACTTCGCTTGTATTTAAGAGATAATTTTGATAGAGATTTTGAAATTATTCACGGAAGACCACCAGAAGAATAATATACAATAATAGCTTATTTTATAATTACTTTTCTAAATAAACCTATGTTCATATAATGGCAAATAACATTAAACATCAACAGCTTATTTTAGATAAGTTAGGTATTGAAAATTTAAATTCAATGCAAGAAGAGGCCGCATTAGTAATTAATTCTACTAACAATGTTGTCCTGTTATCACCAACAGGAACAGGAAAGACACTTGCTTTTTTATTGCCAATTATTAAAAATTTAGATGCTGATTGTCTAAATGTTCAAGTGCTAATTTTAGTACCTTCAAGAGAGTTAGCAATTCAAATTGAACAAGTTACACGAGAAATGGGAACTGGTTTTAAAGCTAATGCAGTTTATGGTGGACGCTCAATTTCTAAAGATGAAATAGATTTAAATCACACTCCAACAATTTTAATTGGAACACCTGGAAGAATTTCAGATCATTTAAGAAGAGGCACTTTTTCAACAGAAAATATTAATACTTTAGTTTTAGACGAGTTTGATAAATCTCTAGAAATAGGGTTTAAAGATGAAATGATTGAAATTATTGCTTCGCTTAGAATGGTTAAAAAAAGAATTTTAACTTCAGCAACAAAAGGATTAAAAATTCCTGAATTTGTAGGATTAGAAAACCCAAAAACCATTAATTATTTAACAAAAGAAACGACTCTTTTAAACATTAAAACTGTAATTTCTCCAACCAAAGATAAACTTGAAACATTGGTAGATTTGGTTTGTTCTTTAAAAAATGAACCCGCAATAATTTTTTGCAATTTTAGAGACACTATTGAAATGGTAAGTGATTATTTGAACGATAATCATATTAGTCATGGATGTTTTTATGGTTCAATGGAACAACAAGACAGAGAAAGAACATTGATAAAATTTCGTAATGGAACACATCAATTAATAGTAGCTACAGATTTGGCTGCTAGAGGTTTAGATATTCCTGAAATAAAATACATTATTCATTATCAGCTTCCATTAAAAAGAGATGAATTTACACATAGAAACGGACGAACTGCTAGAATGAACAGTAAGGGAACTGCCTATGTGATTCAATGGAAAAATGAAAAACCTTCAGATTTTACTCAAAATTCTGAAATTGAAATGATTGAAAAACATGCTACACCAGAATCTTCTAAATGGAAAACTTTATTTATTTCAGGTGGAAGAAAAGATAAAATTTCAAAAGGTGATATTGCAGGTTTGTTTTTCAAAGAAGGAAAATTAAATAAACACGAATTAGGAACCATTGAATTGAAAAGTGATTGTGCTTTTGTTGGTGTGGCTGCTTCAAAAGTAGATGAATTGATTAAACGTTTCAATAATACCCATCTTAAAAAAAGAAAAATTAGAGTATACGTAATCTAAATTTGGTTAATAAGCGGGTAGAAGTGTATTTCAGAATTTCATTTTGTCTGCAATTATTGATTTTAATAAAATAATTTATTTACTTCAAGTTATTTATTTTTTAGACTAAAGACTCATTACCTTTGCAAAAATTAAAAATATGTCAAAACAATTCTCTGATTTAGGAATTTCAGCACCCATATTAAAAAGTTTAGTTGATTTAAAGTTTTCTGAGCCTACAGAAATTCAAGAGAAAACAATTCCAATTTTACTTACAACAACTGATGATTTTGTTGGTTTAGCTAAAACAGGAACAGGAAAAACAGCTGCTTTTGGGCTACCTGTATTACAATTAATAGATTTGAATAAAGAGTTTGTTCAAGCTGTAATTTTAGTTCCTACAAGAGAATTAGGGCATCAAATATTTAGTAATATGGAAGCATATGCTACATATTTACCTGAAATTTCTATTGCTGCAACTTGTGGGGGAATTCCTATAAAACCACAAATTGAGCGTTTATCTAAAACAACACATATTGTAATTGCAACCCCCGGGCGTTTAATTGATTTGATAAAACGTAATGCAATTGATATAAAACAAACCAACTTTTTAGTTTTAGATGAAGCTGATGAAATGGTCACTTCTTTAAAAGAAGGTTTAGATGAAATTATTGCTGAATTGCCAAAGAAGAAAAGAACTTTCTTGTTTACAGCAACCTTACCTGGTGCGGTTAAACAATTGGTACAGAATTACATGTCTAAACACGTAACACAAGTTAGTGTAGACATGAATATTGTAGGAAATTTAGGTATTGATCACGAATATGTTGTTGTAGAACCTATTGAAAAGTTAGACGTATTAATGCATTTTTTATCTTCAAAAGAAGGAGAACGAGGTATTATATTTTGTAAAACAAAAGCAGCAGTTAATAAATTAGCAAAAAACTTAGCCATTCATAAATTCTCATCAGGTGCAATTCACGGAAGCTTAACACAGCCTATTCGTGATCGGATTATGGGACAGTTTAGAGAAGGTTATATCAATATTTTAGTTGCTACAGACTTAGCCGCAAGAGGAATTGATGTAAAAGAAATATCATATGTAGTAAATTATCATTTACCTGATGTTGCTGAAACGTATGTTCATAGAAGTGGAAGAACAGCAAGGGCAGGAGCAAAGGGACTTTCATTAATTGTTTTACAAAAAGAAGAAACACCTAATTTAGCTGATTTTCAAAAAGAGCTGGGAATAACTTTTAAAGAATTTAAAAAGCCAAATGTACAAAGTATTGAAGAAAATAACATGTTATTATGGGCTAAGAAACTTTTTAAAACGAAACCAAATAATGAAATTTCTCAAACTTTAAAAGGTGAAATAAAAACTATTTTTCATCATTTAACAAAAGAAGAATTGGTAGATAAATTAGTAGCTAATTATGTATTGCAACATAAAAATGAACTAATTTCAAAAACAGAAATTACTCGTAAAAAGAAACAGTAGTTTGTATCTGTTATAGTACGAATTATAATGTTATTAGATAAAGTAAAAACCTCTTTGGAAGATTAATTCTATCTTCCAAAGAGGTTTTTTAAAATATTAATTTCACTTTTAAATATTATCTATCTCCAAAAGACATTCCTATTCCTCTTGCAGTATGTACTAATGATGAATCTGGTTTTACAATATTGTATTTACTAATTGCCTCTAAGAAAGGGACCGCTACAATACTTGGGTGTTGATAAGCTACCATTTTCCCAAAATCTCCTTCTAGCGCTAGTTCCATTGCTTTTACGCCAAATTGAGTAGCTAAAATACGATCAAATGCAATTGGCACACCACCACGTTGTAAATGCCCAAGAACAGTTTCTCTCATGTCCGCATCACAACCAGCAGCTTTTAAATCTTGCAATAATTTATGGGCAACTCCTCCTAATCTAATATTAGCATTCCCAACTTCATCATTTTGTTTAGATAAAATATCACCATCTATAGGTTTAGCACCTTCTGCAATAACAATAATTACATGTCCTTTACCATTTTTGAAGCGTTTATTAATAACTTTAAGAACGTTATTTACATCATATGGAATTTCAGGAATTAAACAAATCTCAGCTCCTCCAGCAATGGCAGAACTTAAAGCTATCCAACCTGCATCTCTACCCATAACTTCAAGTATAATTACACGGTTATGTGAAGCTGCCGTTGTTACCAATCTATCTACAGCTTCAGTTGCAATTTGCACAGCTGTTTGATACCCAAAAGTGTAATCTGTTGCAGATAAATCGTTATCAATAGTTTTAGGAACACCTATAATGTTAAGACCTTTTTCAAATAGTGTTTGTGAAATACGTTGAGAACCATCACCACCAATACTTATCACAGCGTCAATTCCTAAATGTTTTAATTTACGAATCATTTCATCTGAACGATCAATAAAAGACCAAGTACCATCATTTTCTTTAACAGGCCAAGCTAATGGACCTCCTTTATTAGTAGTTCCTAGTATTGTACCACCTTGATAGTGAATTCCTGATACTCTTTTTTCACTTAACTCCATTAATTCAGTAGGTTCACGTAATACGCCATCAAATGATTGTATACTACCCACAACTTCCCAATCTTCTGTTTGAGCAGCACGTTTTACAATTCCTCTTATAACTGCATTTAACCCTGGGCAATCTCCTCCACCTGTTAATACTAATGCTTTTTTCTTCATTATTACCTATATATTTTTATATTATTGACTCTTTTAAATAAAAATTAATCACCAAAACTAACTCCAATTCCTTTAGCCGTGTGGATTAGATTATGTGATAATTCAACTTTATTGTATTGATTAATTACTTGTTTCAATGCGATATCGGATAATTCAGAACTTTGATGAATAGCCATAGTTCCAAATTTCTTTTCTAGCACCAATTCAAATGCTTTAACTCCAAGTTCTGTTGCTAAAATTCGATCAAAAGCTATTGGAGTTCCTCCTCGTTGTAAATGGCCAAGAATAGTTTCTCTAACATCAGCTTCAAAATTTACTTCTTTTAATTTTGTTGCAATTTTTCGAGCAATACTTCCGTCTATAATTTTACCTTCTTCATCTTTAAAATGTGCACCTTCTGCAACTACAACAATTGCATAGCCACGTCCATAACTTGAAAACCTTGAAGTTAATTTTTTTAAAACTTGATCCATCTTAAATGGAATTTCTGGAATTAAACAAACACTTGCTCCTCCTGCAATTGCAGCATTTAAAGCTATCCAACCGGCATCCTTACCCATAACTTCCAAAATTATAACACGATTGTGTGATCTTGCGGTTGTTATTAATTTATCAACAGCATCTGTTGCTGTTTGTGAAGCTGTTTGAAACCCAAATGAATAATCTGTAATAGCTAAATCGTTATTTATAGTTTTTGGAATTCCAACAATATTGACTCCTTTTTGAAATAGTTTAAGAGAAATTTTATGAGATTCATTTCCTCCAATGTGTATTACAGCATCAAAACCAAAAACTTTAAGATTATAAATTAATTTATCGGAAACATCTTCATTTACGATAGAGCCGTCTGGTTGTTTTACTGGATAGTTAAACGGATTACGCTTATTGTTGGTAGATAAAATAGTTCCTCCTTGCGTATGAATACCTTCAACATCTTTTTTTGTAAGTGGTATTATTTCAAGAGGTTCTGATAAAATACCATCAAATCCATTAATACTCCCTATAATTTCCCATTTAGATTCTAGATTGGCACGCTTTACAATGGCTCTTATTACAGCATTCATTCCAGGGCAATCTCCACCACTATTAACAATTAAAATTCTTTTTTTCATTCTGTTTCCCAATTCAAAGGGCAATTTATATGTGAAAATTTATTTTATTTTATTGTAGAAAAATATGATTCTTGAAGAGGGCAAATTTATAAAAATATTAGATTAATAACAATGTTTTTGAGCTTAAATTAGCAATATGATTTATTTTTATAAAACCAACCCTATTATTTTTAAAACTAAAAAATCTAAAATTAGCATTTATTCAAATTTAAATGAGTTATAATCAGTTTGAATTTGTTAATATTGACATCTTTAAAAAGATTAAAAAATTTATGGAAAAACCTCGAAATCTTGTAATTATTATTGTTGCTTTTTTTGCTATTTATGTGATTTGGGGTTCAACATATTTGCTTAATAAAATTGCAGTTACTGAATTGCCTCCATTTATGTTGGCTTCAATGCGTTTTATTACTGCGGGTTCTTTAATTTTTATCATAGCAAAAATTGTAGGATTTAAAATTGCTATAACTCGAAAACAGTTATTTAATACAGCGGTAGCAGGTTTTTTATTTTTAAGTTTTGGGAATGGTGTAATTGTATGGGCACTTAAATATGTTGATAGCGGTTTTGCGGCTCTTGAAGTTTCTGCACAACCTTTAGTGGTTTTATTGATGATGCGTTTTTTTGAAGGTAAAAAAATTAAATTAATGTCTATAGTTGGTACTATTTTAGGAGTTATTGGTATTTTTTTATTGGTAAGTCAAAAAGAGATTGTAACTCAAGAAGGTACTATATTAGGAGTTGTTATGATATTTGCTTGTATGGTAAGTTGGAGTTATGGAAGTTTGTTTGTAGCTAAAGCTGATTTGCCTTCTAATTTTTTTGTAAATACGGGCTATCAAATGATTACTGGAGGTATTATGTTATTAATTGCAAGTTTGCTATTTGGTGAAGTATGGATTTTTCCAACGGAATGGAGTCAGCCAGTTCAATTATCTATGGTGCTACTAATTATTTTTGGTGGAATTGTTGCATTTACAGCTTTTAACTACCTCTTAAAGACGGTTTCTCCTGATAAAGTGGCAACTTCTACCTATGTGAATCCTATTATTGCGCTTGCTTTAGGCTGGTATTTTTTAAATGAACAAATTACTACGCAATCCATTATTGCAGCAACTATTCTTTTAATAGGAGTGTATTTTATTAATACAAAGAAAAAATTGGTTATTTACTCAAGGTTTAGAAAATAATTGTGAGTTTGCCCTTTATAATACTTTTATTAAATAAAAAAGTTAGTAATAATTAGTGTCTTTTATTAAACCCTTTTAAAAGTTAATACCACATATAAATAATATTTATTCATCTTCTTACACAATAATTCTTTAATTTTTTTATGTAAAGAGTTCTTTCATTAATTAAAGATGGAAATTTGGGTCAATATAAGTTGATTTTGCACACTACATTAATTTTTTTAACAAAACAGAAGCACTACAAAATATTTGTGATTCAATAGTTAAGCACTACTATTGTTTTGTAAAATGATACATATCAAGTATCTATAAATATTTTAGACACTACTTAAATTTATCTGAAATTACACTATGATTATTATCATATTATTGAGTATGTTTTATATTTAATTTTGAGTTTTAAGTAATTAAGCAAAATTTATAGGATGATAAATATATTTAAAACTTCAAAATCTGTAGCATTAAGTATTGATGATTTTTTTGATAAAATTGATTTAGGAATTTTAAATTTTAAAAAAGGAATTAATAGTTATATAAAAGGAAATAGCGAAGAATTCGATTTAAATTTAAAGACACTTAATTTTTTAGAAAAGGATGCGGATTCAATAAAAAGAAAAATTGAGAATGAATTTTATCTACATTCCTTAATGCCAAATTATGCAAGTGATATTTTAAATTTATTGGAAAGTGTTGACGATATTATTGATAGAGCAAAAGATGTAATAAATCAATTTGATGTTGAAAAACCTCATTTACCAGAAGAAATTATAAATGATTATTTAGAGCTAGTTACTTTATCTGTTAAATCTGTTGAGAATGTAATTCCTGCTGCTAGAATATTTTTTACTTCTCCAGACCAAGTAAAAGATAAAATTCAAAAAGTACTTTTTTATCATAGAGAAACAGATGTACTATCAAATAATATTAAACGAAAAATATTTCAAGAGCTTGAGACTTTAAAATTAAGTGAAAAAATTCATTTACGCTACTTTACGTTTCATATAGAACAAATTTCTGATGCCTCTAAAATTGTAGCTCAAAAATTATCTTCACTAGTTATTAAAATTAAAATGTAATTAAATACAAAAAGCTATAGAATGTTTTTATTTTTTCTTACAAGCGGACTTTTTTTAGGATGGACATTAGGAGCTAATGATGCTTCAAATGTTTTTGGTTCAGCTGTAGGGTCTAAAATGATTCGTTTTAAGCAAGCTGCCATAATTGCTTCAATTTTTGTGGTGTTAGGAGCTGTTATACAAGGTTATGGAGGCTCTGAAACTTTGGGTAAATTGGGTTCTGTTGATGCTTTAGGTGGTGCATTTACAGTAGCTTTAGCGGCTGGTGTATCTGTGTTTTGGATGACAAAATTAAAACTTCCAGTTTCAACTTCACAAGCTATTGTAGGTGCAATTATTGGATGGAATTTTTTTACTGAAAACCCAACAGATCTTAATTCGCTTACAAAAATTGTAACAACATGGATCTCAGGTCCTATTTTAGGAGGAATCTTTGCCATTTTACTTTTCTTGTTATTGCAATATATTTTAAAGAAAAGTAAAATTCACATAATTAAACTAGATGGTTATATAAAATTTGGATTATTAGTTGTTGGTGCATTTGGTTCTTATAGTTTAGGTGCAAATAATATTGCAAATGTTGTTGGTGTATTTGTTCCATCAGTACCTAATATAATATTAGATTTTGGTTTTTTTACACTGAATGGGATGCAATTATTGTTTTTAGCTGGGGGATTGTCTATTTCTTTAGGTATTATCACTTATTCTCAGAGAGTGATGATGACGGTTGGGAATTCACTTATGAAATTAAACGCCGAAACAGCAATAGTTGTAGTGCTGGCACATTCATTGGTTTTATTTGTTTTTTCTTCTCAAAGTTTATCAGATTTATTTGTAAGAATTGGGCTTCCAGAAATACCACTTGTGCCAGTATCTAGTTCACAAGCAATAGTAGGCGCTATTCTAGGGATAGGATTATTAAAAGGTGGAAAAAATATTCAAATAAATGTGATAGGAAAAATAGCATTTGGATGGGTTGTAACACCAATTATAGCAGGTTTAATAGCGTTTTTTGCGTTATTTTTTATGAGTAATGTTTTTAACTTGAAAGTATCTGAAAATACTTCAAAATTTATAAAAAATGATATAACCATTAGGCATAATAATATAACAGATACTACTGAAACAAAAATCATTGACAATTTTGATGTTGTTTCTAATGAAGTTACTAAAGTCAATATTTATAAACCCCTTGTTATTATAATAATTGTGCTTCTGTTAGTATTGATTCTATATCAACTATATGTCATAAATAATTTAAAAGATAAAGATAAACTTGAAGAATATCAAGAAAGTATTGAAAGATATAATATTCAACAAAAATTATTAGAGAATGAATTAAAAATTACCACTGATGCAAATAGTAAATTAGAAAAAGAAATTGAAGACAAAGAAATAGAACAAAAGAAAATTGCATTAAGTATTATTAGAAAAAATGAAATTTTATCAAAATTAAAGGCTGAAATAGAAAATTTAAAATTAAAACCAGAAGGAAAACTCAAGTTTAGTGATTTAAATAGTTTAAAAATGTTAATACTTGAAAATTTAAATGTAGAAAAAGAACGTAAATCATTCAATAAATATATTAAAGAATTAGACCATGCATTTTACCAAAATTTAATTAAGAAATATCCAGATTTAACAGATAATGAAAAAAAACTTTGTTCTTTATTACGATTAAAATTAACGTCAAAAGAGATAGCTTCTATATTAAATATAACCCCTAAAAGTGTTGAAGTCAATAGATATAGGTTACGTAAAAAAATGAATATAAATAAATCAGAGAAACTTTCTAAAATAATAAGAAATCTATAAGTCTAAAATTAATTTTTAAAAACAAGTATTAAAATAAATATATTATGAGAAACAAATTTTACACATTGCTAGTAGCATTGGTCCTTTATAGTATTGGATCCTTTGCTCAAGAAGACAAAAAAACTGATTCTATCAGGGTTAATCAGTATGGTCAGGAAGTTAATTTTCAGCCTTTAACTGGTGAAGCACAAGATGGCATTTTGAAATTTACTTCAGCTGATAAAAGTTATTCTATTTGGATGGATAACAGAGTTCAATTTGACGGCGCTATGTTTTCTAATAATGTATTAAATCCAATAGGAAATGGAGTAACTATTAGAAGAGCACGGTTTGCTATGAAAGCAATTTTATGGGAAAACTGGTATGGAGAAATAGATTTAGACTTTTCTGGTTCAGCAACTGAGTTAAAAGATGCTTATGTGAAATATACTTTTGATTCTGGGGATTGGAATATTAAAGCGGGTCATTTTAAAGAAAGTTTTGGTATGGAAACCACTTCTACTTCAAGATATCTAACTTTTATGGAACGCTCTTTACCTTCAGAATTTGACCCATCACGTCATCTAGGTGTTCAAATTAATCATTCAGCTGATAAATATTTATTAACGGCAGGTATACATTTTAGTACAGTTGGGGATATAGAGGAAGTAACATTTACACAAGATAATAATAAAGATAATGGAATAGATGACGGATATTCTTTAACTGGTAGAGCTGTATTTATACCAATAAATGATGCTGATAAAGTACTTCATTTAGGTATTGCTGGAACTTATAGAACTCCTAAAGTTGATTTGGAAGTTCCTAATTCTTATAGATTTAGTACAAGATCTCATTCTGGAATTAACAGAAAAAAATATGTGGATACTGACGACATCTTAAATGTTGATAATAATACCATGGTAAATTTTGAATTAGCAGGAAGATATAAAGGATTTATGTTTCAAAGTGAATATAAATTAAATACTGTGAATAGAACTGATGATTTAGACGCTATTAAGTTTGATGGTTTTTATGTGCAAGCTGCCTATTTATTATTTGGAGGACATCATAACTATAATGCAGAAGAAGGGGAATTCACAAGAGTTACAAGAGGAAAAGAGTATGGTGATTTGGAAGTTGCACTAAGATATGATTTTGTAGATGCAAACGATTTTGATAATGAAATTTATGGTGGTTCGGCTGAAGGCTACTCATTTGGTCTAAATTATCATTTTAATCCAAATGTTAAATGTATGCTTAACTATGTTTATAATAACAATGATAGATATGCAAATGGAAAATACAAACTATTTGTTGGAGAAGATATTAATGGTGATTTAACAAAAGATCCTGCAGAAGTTGTTTATACTAAAGGTAACGGTGGTGATGACTTTGGAATGGTTTCTTTCAGAATAGAAATTGATTTTTAATAATTTAAAAAAGCTATACAATGAAAAATATAAAATATTTATTAGTAATAATAGTAACTTTAGCAACAACGTTTAGTTGTGTTGAAGATGAAGTGCTAGTTGATAACTCAGGGCCAGTAGTTGCTGCTGAAGTTAAAATTAATGAAGTAATGTCAACTGGTGATCCAGATTGGGTAGAATTATATAATGCTGGTAGTCAAGCAATTGATTTAACGGGATATGCATTAAAAGATAGTAGTACAAAATGGACAATTCCAAATATTTCAATTCCTGCAGGAGGTTATATTGCTTTTGATTGTGATGGTTTAGACTCAAACGGATCTACAAATTTTAAAATATCATCTGGAGGTGAATCAATTACATTATTTAACTCTTCTGATGATATTATTGATGAAATTATGACTCCGGATATGGCTGCACAGGTAGGATTGACATATGGTAGAGAAGTAGATGGTGGGGATGTTTGGGTTGTTCAAAGTCCTTCAAAAGGAACTGCTAACAGCAATGTAAATAATCCTCCTGTAATTAATGCAGAACCATTAACTGAATTTGACAATCTATATACTGTTACAGTTTCTGATGCTGGAGGAGTAGCAACAGTAAAATTGGTGTTTATGATAAATGAAGGTGTACAATCAATTGATATGGCATTAGTGGAAGGAGAATATAAAACTTCAGTGCCTAAAGCCAATGTTGGTGATACCGTACAATATTATATAGTAGCAACAGACAATACCGGTTTAAAAACCTACTATCCTGAAAACGGCAATAATGTACCTGCAATTTTTACAGTTGTTGGAGGGATTGATGAATTAGAAATAGTAGGGGAAAGTGCTGGTTATAGAGGTGAAGTAACTTTTACAGCATATCCATATTATCCAGAGCAAGTTAGTGAAATTAGATTGTACTACTTATTGCCAGGTGAGTTACAAGATGATGTAAATGATGATAAAACTAAAGTGGTTTTAACTCAAGTTGGTGATACTTTTGTAGGTGTTGTTCCTGAACAAAATACAGATGATGTAGTTAGTTATTACCTTAGAGTTGAATATGTAGATGGTACTCAAACTTATTATCCTGTAGAAAACGGAGGAGATTTTAATCACGATTTAGGTACAACTTGGCCAAGTTATACTGTTGAAGAAATTGTATATGATGAAGTTGTTGAAACAACAGTAAATTCAACAGAAGGACCTTTAACAAGCTTAACGTTTCCAACAAATCCAATACCTGGAACAGATATCAATCTTGTTTTAACATACATTAGTTCAGAAGAAATTATAGAAGCACGTGTTTATTTTGCAGTTGGTGATACGCCAGTTTATATAAAAGAAAATAAAGTTTCGGGTGAAGATGATGCTTCATTTACACAAACGGGAGTAACTATTAATTTAAAAGATGTGGTTACTGATATTGATGGTTTTTCATTAAGTGAAACTGGTGCAAAAATTTCTTTCTATGTGCGTATTGCAACAGCTACAGCTGAGTATTACTATGCATATGATGGAACTATGTATTTAGATAATACTCCAGGAGGAGGAACAACAGATGAGTCTGATACTTTTAAAGCAGACACTTCACTTTGGAATGTATATAATGTTCAATAATTAAAATTTAAATTTCAGCTTGTGAAATGAATCACAAGCTGAAATTTTTAATAAATGCTACAACTAAAAAAAAATATAGTTATTGCTATTTTAAGCATTTTCTTGGTTTTTAGTTCATGCAGTAAAAATAACGATGTTTCAATAAACAATCAGTTAGAATTAATTGCCAGTTATAAAACGAATGTCTCAGAGCCGTCAGGATTAGCAATAAATAGTACCGGAACAGTTTTATATACAGCAAGTGATAATACGAATAAAATATATAAGCTTTCAATAGCTGGAAATATCCTTCAAACATTTAATTATATAGGGAATGACTTAGAAGGTGTTTCATTATTTACTGATACTAAATTATTACTTGCTGAAGAAAGAACGAAGGAAATAGTAGAATATGATATGAGCACAAGTAGTTATCAAAAACATAAAATTGAGTATGAAAACAATGATGAAAACAGTGGTATAGAAGGAGTTTCTTTTAATTCAAATGACAATACCATTTTTATATTGAATGAAAAGAATCTAGGATTGTTAATTAGATTAAGATCCAACTATTCAATTATTTCAACCTATGAATTAAATTTTTCTTCTGATTATTCTGGAATTTTTTATGAAAGTTTATCAAATAATTTATGGATTGTTAGTGATCAAAATAAAACCATTAATAAATGTAATCTTGTAGGAGAACTCATAAAAAGTTATCCAATAAGTGTTACAAAAGCAGAAGGAATTGCAGTAACCAATGATAAAATTTATATAGTAAGTGATTTAGATTCAAAACTATATATTTTTAAAAAACCAATTGAATAATAACCCAACAAAGCAAGAATAAACCTAATTATTATGGGAAAACCAGAAATGAAAATAGGAGAAATATCTAAACCCCGATTTGAGTTTAGAACATTCGGTCAAAATTTTGAAGAATCGGCTAAAAGAATGGCAAGATTATCAGTTCCAATTCCAGAAAAAGTTTGGGAACGGGAATCGGTAGAAATTTATATCTTGTCAAAAACAAATGACATCAACAATACCAAAATACGTGATGGTAAAATGGATATTAAAACATACATAGAAACCGTTGATGGATTAGAACAATGGAATCCTTTAATGAAAGGAGAATTCCCAATTGCAAAAGAAGTATTAGAGAAAGATGTATTTCCTGCATTTCAAGTAAAAATGCCTAAGCTTACAAAAGACACTTATACTGTTGAAGAATTTTTAGCAATGATTGACGCTCATCCAGATTTACAAGGTGTTCGTGTTTATAAACAACGTTTTGGTTATATGGTAAATAATACCTTGTGCGAAGTTGGAAATGTTTTGATAAATGGAGCTAAAGTTGTTACCATTAATTCAGAATCAACTGAAATTGAAGATATTAAAAAAACAATAGCAGATTGTAAATTAGATGGTGTTGAAAACATAAACTATTTACAAGCAATTAAAAGAGTAATAGGTTGGATTAATAAACCATTAGCAAATTAAAATAATATGGCACAAGAAATAGAACGAAAATTTTTAGTGAAAGGTGATTATAAAAATGTAGCAACAAATAGCACGAAAATTGTTCAAGGATTTATTTCAACCGTTCCAGAAAGAACTGTTCGTGTTCGAATAAAAGGAGATAAAGGGTATTTAACCATAAAAGGAATTGGAAATAAAAGTGGCGCTTCAAGATACGAATGGGAAAAAGAGATACCTATTAATGAAGCTAATGAACTCATGGCTATTTGCGAGCCGGGTGTAATTGATAAAACACGTTTTTTAGTTCCAGCAGGTAATAATTTAGTCTTTGAAGTTGATGAGTTTTATGGAGACAATGAAGGTTTAACAGTAGCTGAAATTGAATTACCCTCAGAAGATACAGTTTTTGAGAAACCAAGTTGGTTAGGAGAAGAGGTAACAGGACAAGTAAAATATTACAATTCTATGTTAATGAAAACTCCGTTTAAAAATTGGTAAAAATAAATTAGTAGAAGCTATCTAAAAAGTAAAAATAACTGTCAACCTTAACTTGTTTCAGGTTGAGGGTTCAAGACTTTTAAATTTTTAAAATAAGATAATTATGATAAAAAATGTATTGGATATGAGTAACTACCGAATGGAAAAGCTTCCAATTCGTAAGCTAACCAAGGTAGAAAAAGTATTAAGAATAATTGGAGGACCTTTAGCAATTTTATCATTTATACTTATTATGTTTGTGTTAGATATTTCATTTTTAAAAAATTTTAATGTAGAAAGTTTAAGTAAAAGTGCGTTAAAAAATTATAATGAAATTGGATTGGTAAATTTTATTCAATCAAATAGAGCCATGTTAGCAATATTTGTTGCTTCTCTTATTTTATGGATTACAGAAGCAATTCCAAATTATTTAACTTCTTTAATTTTAATTATTTCATTAGTATTAACTGGTGTTTTACCGGAAAAAGTAGCATATGCTCAGTTAGGACATGAGGTAATGTGGTTAAATATATTGTCGTTTATTTTAGCAAGTATGCTGGTTGCAACAGGTGTAGCCAAGAGATTTGCACTTTGGTTTATTTTAAAATTCGGTAAAAATGCTTCCTCCATATTTTTAAGTTTTATAGTTATTAACGTTCTCTTATCAATTTTTATATCAGCAACTACAGCAAAAGCAGCTATTTTATTGCCAATATTTATGGTAATTGCTGCAGTATATGGTGCTTCAAATGGAAACAGAAATAACTTTGGGAGAAATATAATTTTACAAAATTTATTTCAAATTAACATGGGAGCTAGCGCTTTTTTAACAGGTTCTGGAGCCAACTTATTAGCAGCTTCATTAATTGCTGGGGCTATTGGAAGTGACATATTTTTTGCAGATTGGATGATAGCTGCATTTCCGGGAGCAATGATTTTAATGATTTTAGGTTGGTTTATTGGAACTAAAATAATATTTCCTCTTAAAAAAGAAGAAAGAACACCATCTATTGAAGGAGGGATGGATACTTTAAAAAAAGAATTAGCAAGTATGGGTAAAGTTTCATTTAATGAAATAAAATCTATTGTAATTTTTGTTTCAATATTGGCTTTATGGGTTACCGATAAATACCACGGAATTAGCCCAACAGCTGTGGCTTTTGTGGGAGCAATTGTTGCATTGTTGCCGAAAATTGGGATTGTATCTTGGAATGAAGTTGATATTCCTTGGCATTTATTACTATTCTCCGCAGGTGCTTATACGCTAGGAGCAGGATTTAATGTTACAGATTTACCAAGTATTTCTGTAAACTCAATGTTTGATGGTTTAGGAATTAGTGATCATACACCTTTTTGGGTTTTATATGTAATTTTAACTTTCGGAATGATTTTTAGCGCATTGATATTTCAAAGTAAAACAATGCGTGCCATGATTTTTATTCCAATTGCTATTGGAATTGCACAACGTTTTGGTTTTGAAATTATTAGTTTAGCATTGCCTTTAGCTTTTTTAATTGAACACGTTTATACACTCCCTTTTAATAGTAAACCTGCATTGTTACTGTATTCAACAAATCATTATAGCTGGTCTGATACTTTTAAGTATGGAGTAACGATGCAAATTTTAGCTTGGATACTTTCAATAGTAATGGCAATGACTTATTTTAAATGGCTAGATATTACACCAAATGGACTCTTTTAAAAAGAAATATTAATTATTAAAATATACTTTAATTTAAAAAAGGCACACTGCAAAACTCTTAGGTTTTGATAATGAATAAATTAATATATGTAAATGATTGAAGATAGTGTTAAAATTCATGATAATTTTTCTTTAGAAATTAAATCGATATATGAGAATATTTCAAAAAGAAAAAAAACTAAATATGATACTATTACCTATCTTTTTATTCCTAATGGTTTAAATATTAACAACCAAACCTATTCAAATTCAAAATTTTATAATGATGTAAAAGTTTATATTCGTTATAATGCTTCAGAATATTTATTAGAAGAAATAATTAATTTAAAAACCGGGCCTTTAAATCTTTTCATAAAAAGTGTAAAAAGGATTGTTAAGGAAAAATCATCCAAAAAAAACAGATTAGATTTTGAGTCTAAAGTTAAAATGCTTGGAGCAATTTTAAATAACTCTTTAAAATTAAAAGCTAAATATTTTAAATCTCAAAAACAATCTGATTTACAACTTTCTGATCAGGATTTTTTTATTCAATTAAAAGAAATTTTACAAATTTATAGAACCCAAATTCCACTCATTGAAAACTCTATTTTAGACGAAAATGTAAAAAATATTATAAAATTGGGAGATGAGTATTTAAGTAATATTTCAAACTACTACGCTATACAGTTGCTAGAACATTTTAAAAAATTAAGTACTGAAAAGTCAGATTTAAAAATTAGTATTCAGTTTATAAAAGAAGAACAAGAATATCGTAAAATACAAAATTTCGATGCTTCTAGAGATGATGATTATTTTGATGAAATATTGCTTTATAAAAGAAGTCAGCTTAAAAAATACATTGAAGGAGTTTTATTTTTAAATAGGGATATTAGAAAAGATGGTGCTTTTGTAGAGCAATCTGTTTTTGCAATTGCCGCTGGCTTAGCTATGATTTTTTCAACAGGAATTGCATTTTACTACCAGCAAGTTTATGGAAATTTCACTCTCCCTTTTTTTATTGCATTAGTTGTTGGATATATGTTTAAAGATAGGATAAAATCATCTATTGGTCAATTATTTATAAGTAAAGCAAGTTCGTTTTTTTATGATTATAAAATAAAAATTAAAGATCACGAAAATAATTTAATTGGTATCACAAAAGAGAATTTTGCTTTTGTACCATTTGAAAAATTGGGGCCAAAAGTAAAAAGAAATCGTGTTAAAAATGGATATTTAGATGCAGATTACGATTTTTACGGAGAACAAATAATTCAATATAAAAGAAAGATTGAGATTTATCCGAAAAAATTTGGACAAGAAATTTCTGATAATCGTTTAAAGAGTTTGGTTGATATTACCCGAATTAATTTCTATCGTTTTGTAGCTCAAATGGATGATCCCAAAAAAAGTTATTCTATACTAAAAAAAGGAAAAATTATAAATAGAGTTGGAAACAGAATTTACCACATCAATGTTGTCCAAAAATTTTATACTGAAAAAGGTATTGAGTTTAAAAGATACCGAGTAATTATGAATAGAAAAGGAATTAAAAGAATTGAAACTATAGCGCTTGATATGTTATAGTTTGTAATTTGTTTTTGGAATCTAAAAATCATCATAAAATAAAATGAATATCAAATAAAAAATCGCCTAAAAGTATAGTTTTAGGCGATTTTTTTTATTAATAACTTAATATTACTTCTTATCTTTTGATAAACTATAAGATAAACTAAAAATTATCTGCTCTTGTCTAGAATCTAAAGTATAATTGGACGTATTTGTAATATTTTCATCAATAAATAGAACTTCATTATTACTTAAACCTCTTTCATATCTAACATCAATACCCAATCTTCCTAATTCAACAGAAGCTCCAATATTAAGACCAACAGTGAAATCCTTTTCAATCTTATCAAAACTTAATCCTTTCAAATTATTATCTAAATAGTACTGAAAAGCAGGACCTGCAAATATGTCTACAGGGCCAATTAGTTTAAAACCAACCAAAACAGGCATATCTAATTTTGAAACTTTATAATCTGAAACTGTTGTTGAGTTTAGGTCATATTCACTAGTAGTTTTTGTATATACCAACTCTGGTCTTAAAAAAACAGGGCCTAAGTCTAGTTTTCCATAAAAACCAATGTTAAATCCTGATTTTCCACTTCCTTTATTATCAATGAAAGTGCTAATGTCGTTACCAACATCTTTAAGCTCACCATTAGTGTTATAACTTAAACCTGCTTTAATACCATAACTGCTTTGTGCGTTTACAAAATAAAGTGTTGATAAAAAAACGATTGAAAATAATACAATTCTTTTGTTCATATCTAATTTAAATTTAGGGTTTATAATATATCATAAACGCAATAATTATACCGTTATTTTCTTGAAATTACTTTTTTAACTGCTGCAACAATATCATTATCAGTTAAACCATATTTTTCCATGAGTTGAGCAGGTGTTGCAGATTCTCCAAAACTATCATTTACAGCCACAAATTCTTGAGGTACTGGATTGTTTTGAACTAAAACACGTGAAACACTCTCTCCTAAACCGCCAATAATATTATGCTCTTCAGCTGTAACAATACAACCTGTTTTTGCAATAGATTTTAAAATAGCTTCATTATCTAAAGGTTTAATCGTATGAATATTTATAACTTCAGCACTAATGCCCATTGCTTCTAATTTTTCAGATGCTTGTAATGCTTCCCAAACCAAATGACCTGTTGCTACAATAGTAACATCTTTTCCTTCAGTTAATTGAATTGCCTTTCCAATAATAAATTCTTGATCTTCAGGCATAAAAACGGGTACAGCTGGTCTACCAAAACGTAAGTATACAGGGCCAACATAATCAGCAATAGCAATTGTTGCAGCCTTTGTTTGATTGTAGTCGCAAGGATTTATAACAACCATACCTGGTAACATTTTCATTAAACCAATATCTTCAAGAGTTTGGTGTGTTGCACCATCTTCACCCAGCGTTAAACCTGCGTGTGAAGCACATATTTTTACATTTTTCCCTGAATACGCAATAGCTTGACGAATTTGATCGTAAACTCTTGCTGTTGAAAAGTTTGCAAATGTTCCTGTAAAAGGAATTTTACCACCAATTGTTAATCC
The DNA here is from genome assembly GCF_041562875.1 of Lutibacter sp. Classification (GTDB taxonomy): domain Bacteria; phylum Bacteroidota; class Bacteroidia; order Flavobacteriales; family Flavobacteriaceae; genus Lutibacter. Next base: position 30,598 of record NZ_JBFFOE010000004.1, read on the forward strand.
AGCAGCAATTCCCATCATATTTGCTTCAGCAATACCTATTTGAAAAAATCGCTCAGGATGATTTTCAATAAATTTTTCCATTTTTAATGAACCAACTAAATCAGCGCAAAGTGCCACTACATTCTCATTAGTATCTCCTAATTCCGCTAATCCTGCACCAAAACCAGATCTGGTATCTTTCTTTTCTGTAAATGTGTATTTTTTCATTTTATTATTTATTAAAAATCGTTCAAAATTAAGGATATTTAATCATACCAAACTACATTTTTAGTAATTCTTCATACAATTTATGCACAGGTAATCCCATTACATTAAAATAACTACCTTCAAGCTTTGTAACACCTATAAAACCTATCCATTCTTGAATTCCATAAGCACCTGCTTTGTCAAAAGGCTTATAATTTTCAACATAAAATTCTATTTCTTCAATTGTTAAATGTTTAAAATGAACAATTGTAATATCAAAAAACACCTTTTGAGAAGTTGATGTTTTAATACAAATAGAAGTTATTACCTTATGGTTAGTTCCTGATAGTTCTTGCAGCATCTCAATGGCTTCTTCCTTATTCTTAGGTTTCTCTAATGGTTTGTTATTAAGCCAAACAATAGTGTCAGAAGTAATAACAATATCATTTTTAGCTAATTCACCTTCAAAAGCTTTAGCTTTCAATTCTGCTAAATAATTGGTGATTTCTTCTTCATTTAAATTGGAAGGATAATTTTCTTCAATAGATTTTACTTTTATAGTGAACTTTAAACCGAGTTCTTTAAATAATTCTTGTCGTCTTGGTGAAGCAGAAGCTAATATAATATGTTTGTCTTTAAATTTTTCTGAAAGCATTTTTATGTATTTAATGAAAATATGATAAGTGCATTAATTCCTAAAAACATACTAATTTTTAAGATGGTACTTAATTTTTTATAATCTTTTATTGATTTTGCAGCTACTAATTTTAAGGCAATATATAGCAATGGAATTATTGTAAATACTACTAAATATAAAGAAGTAAATTTATAGATTGAAGCAAATCTTATAACAATGTATACTGACAAACTTAGTGGAAGAAGACATAATATTGATGCTATTTTTGAAGTTCTTTTTTTTCCAATTAAAATTGGTAATGTGTTTATTTTTAGACTGTAATCTCCATTCACATCTTCAATATCTTTAACTATTTCTCTAATAAAATTTAATAAAAAAGCAAAGATTGATAAAACTATAAGTACATTCGTAATTAACTGTTGATTCGTTGTTTGAATTGTTTTATTGATATCAAAAAGGTATAATATATATATACTAAATGCTGTTAAAAATGAAACAATTAAATTACCAATTAAAGGTTTTGATTTAAATTTTTTTGAATAATAATAGAGTAGAAGAGAAGCTCCAATAAAAATAAATGAGTAAGATGGTCTTTCAATATTTAAAGCTAATCCAATACCTAAAATTATACCCGTAGCATTTAACACTAAATATAACCACTGTGCTTTTTCTATTGAAAAGTTTTTTGTTACAATAACTTTTCGAGGTTTGTTAATTAAATCGGTTTTTATATCAAGTATATCATTAATTACATAACCTGCAGCAGTGATTAAGAGTATTGAAATTAATAAAATTACAAATTGTGCTAAAGAAAGATTGGTAACAATATTGAACGAATTAAATACTAAAAACTTTAATAAAAGTTGAACATAAAGTATGAGTAGTAAATTTTTCCAACGTATTAATTTAAAAAATGCTACTAATTTCATTTAAATTAATTGAAGTCCTTTTTAATTCTAGCTAAATCAATTTTATTATCCCTATCCTTGATTACTTCTCTCTTGTCGTAGTTCTTTTTACCTTTACAAAGCGCAATATCTAATTTAGCCCAACCTTTATCTGTTAAAAATAATTTTAGAGGAATAATAGTTAACCCAACATTTTGAACTTCTTTTTGTAGTTTCTTTAACTCTCCCTTGTTTAGTAAAAGTTTACGTTCACTTTTAGGGCTGTGGTTGTAAGAATGACCATATAGATATTCTTCAATAAACATATTGATTACAAATAATTCACCTTGCTCATTAAATTCACAAAAACTTTCAGTGATACGTGCTTTACTTTCGCGAATAGACTTAATTTCTGTTCCCGTAAGTTGAATACCCGCAGTGTAGTTATCCAATATTTCGTATTCAAAACGAGCTTTTTTATTTCGTATGTTTATTTTCTTCTGCATATTATTGCAAATGTACTACAATTTACGAATTACGAAATGAGATTTTGGATTCTTATTGTAAAATATGAAATGCTAAATTTTAATTAAACTTATAATTGATACCAACCATCCAATAAAATGTTTCATCTAATTCTTCCTTAAAAACTTCTCCATCAACTGCTAATGTAGCCTCATTTTGAGGAATTGCCAATGTTGGTAAAAATGAAAAGGTAAAAGAATTATTTGTATACCACATAGGTAAACTAAATTCAATTGCCATAATATCAAAATTTTCACTTTCCTGTATAACAACTTCAGTAGTTGTTTCTATAGTAGTTGTACTTCCAGAACCATGCCCTTGGCCTGATCTGCTTCCAAAACGATTGTATATGTAATATTCCTCGTAAAAATTTTGAGAACCTAAATAAATACCTGCTGTTGGCGAAACTTGAAAAGATTTATCAGAAGTTATAAAATCATGGCTTATTTCTGAAGATAAAAAGAAATCGGTATTGTTGTTATTGCTGAAATAGGAACTTGCAGCTAATGATACATTAACAATCTTAAAATCATATAGTAAACTGGCAGTTATATCTGCTTCAACTTGAGAAAGTACCGTATAACTATTATCATTGAAAAAATATTTTGTAGCTGAAATATCTCCATAAAAATTTTTTACATTAAAATCAATACCTGCGGTTAGTAAATACAAATCTATTCTGCCTTCATCAGATTTTGTTAGATACGACAAAGACCCTTTTGTATAAAAACCAGATTTATGATGATAAGTAATTGAGGGATATAAATAAGGTGCTGAAATTGAATCTTTTCTACCCATAAAAACAGCATCACTTATATAGTTTATAGCTACAGAAAAGTAACTATTATTTTGACTGGTGTTTTTTTTATCTTGTCCAAAAATTGACACATTACATAAAAAAAGCAGGAGTATAATTACGATTTTAAATTTTAGAACCTTCATTTTACTAATTTTTATATTTAATTAAAAAAAAGGAAACTTTACCATTTGGTAAAGCTTCCTTTTTTTACATTTATTTACCAGAAACTTTTTTCATTGTTTTTTTCTGAACAGGGGTTGTGCTTTTTGATTTAACTTTTTTCTGAACTTTTGTTTGAGTAGCTTTCATGTTTTTTTGAGCCACCATTTTTCTATGCATGTAGGTGTTTTTATACTTTTCACCATCCATATTTAAACATTCACCATCTTGAAGACGTAACTGTTTTCTGTCTCTATTTTGATAGGTTCCATCAGGATTAACAACCACTCCATTATTTAACCTAAGTTGATTTTGCAATCTGCTTTGAGATTGATTCTTAATTTGGTACAATTCACCATCAATATTCATTATGTGAAATCTATTTTGATTACGTTCTTGAATTTGAGATTCAGAAAGCCCTTTATTTTCTTTATTTAGCTTTTGCATATATTTATACTCATCACTATATAAAACACCGTCCATATCTAAACATGAGCCATCTCGCAAACGCAATCTATCTTGATCTTTAATGTATGTACCATCAGCATTTACAACTGTACCATCATTTAATGTAATTTTGTCATGTAAACGTATCTGATCTCTATCTCTAATTTGTAATACATCGCCATCAACTAACATGATACGATCTCGGTCTCTGTCTTGATCTTTAACTTGATCTTTGTCTTGTGCTACTAACCCAATAGTTCCAAAAACTATAAAGGTTAAAAAAATTACTATTTTTTTCATTTTTAACTATTTAAAATTATTATTCAAAGTTATAATTATGCTAAATTTTTAATAATGATGAGAATCATTTTCTTACATGATTCTCATCATATTAATGAGTATTAAATGCTTAACCTTTTAGTATAGCAATAGCATTTAAAATTTATTGAATAAACTATTTATAATTAAACTCAAACGATCTTTTAATTATGATTTATCTATAATCGTTATTATTATAAATGGCTTATAACAAGCTAATTTAAAAGAACATACACTTAAAATTGAACGTTCATATTTATTAGACCCGATTCTTTTAAAAAAGTTTGTTGAAATGAAAAATATTTAAGTTTTCAAACTTAAAACTACTATTTAAAAAGGGCGAATCTTTACAGACCGCCCTTATTAAGTTAAAAAAGAATAAGATTTTTTTAATGTTTAATTAAGCTTTAATGGTGACCACTTCCACCACCAGAACCACTTCCGCCACCAGAACCACCACCAGAACCTGCTCCGCCGCCACCACCGTTACCGGTAGTTTTTCCGATGATTAAAATATCCATATAGGTTAGGTTGTTGTCTACATCAACAATACCTTCTCCTCCTTTAGTACCTTCTTCTGAATCACTATCTTCATCAGAAGTTTTTAAAGCAGCATCTACTACTTCTTCTATAGGTAAAAGAATATTAGTATTTTCATCAAAGAAAGTTTTTAATTCTCTGCCACTATTTTCATCAAAACTAAAAGTTACACGGTAATATCCTTCACCTTCATTCATTTTTTTGGCATTCCAAGTATAACCAAATATAATTTTTCCTTTTACATTTACCTCCGCATTGTAATAACCAGGACCATCACTTGCTTCATGAACAGCCATATTAAATAAAGGGTTATCATTAACTAAATCACCACCTTCATAACCGTCAGCCTCAGTCCAACCATCTCCTTTTCTCCATGTTAAATTACTACCTATTCTATTACCTTCTTCATCCAATTCATATAATTCATCTAAATTATCTACAGATAATTTTTGAATGGTTAATCTGGCATTATCTGTAAAAACTGTTGCTACATCACCTGATCCATAAACTATTTCATCTAACAATGTTGTTTGTAACCCATGATTTTCATCTGCACCCCAACTATCAGCGTGGCGCATGGCATATTCTGTTGTTACGGTTGGATCAACATTTTTATAAAGAACTACTTCTGTTCGTATTTGCGATTTTATACTCCAGTCTATAGATTCTAAGTTGTCTCCCCAATCAATATTGTCTACAATAGTTGTTTCTTCAGGAATCCAGTTAGAAGCTTGCCATTCATTAAGTGGATCTTTTTGTACATATGCTTTGTATTCAGTTTCTGCACAATATTCAGTTTCCCCAAAAATATAAGGACCACAACTATAAAGTGGTGCTTGTGGGTCAATTGGATCTTCACCCCAAACTCCCCACCAAGTACCGGTTGTGTTTACTGTTCCCATAGTTCCTCTTAGAACTTTAGTTGCTCCATCTGACCAGATAACAGGAAACGATAAATTATTCCCGGCTGATTCAGTTGTAGGATTATCTTTTCCGCCTTTAGCGCTCAATTCAGTAACTGATAGACTGCTCTCATTTGGAGTAAATTCATCTTTTTCACATTGTGAAAACACAAAAATAAGCGCAAATATGCTTATTTTTAATAAAAAGTTTTTAGATTTCATAATTGTACATTTTAAGTTATTAATAAAAATTATATTCATTTGGGGTATTATATTCAGCCGAATGATAAATTTTTAAAATTTAACTATACAAAGTAATTGAAATTCTCACTTTTTCGTAATGATTCTGGTCAGTGTCCTATATGAGAGTTGTCATAGAAAAGACAAACATACCTTAATTTTAAAATAGGCAGTTATTTTTATAGTTGAAAAGATTATTTTTCTGAAAAATTATTTAACCATTTTATTTTTTAAGAAATCCAAGTTTGACTTTGAGGTGATTAATTAAACTTTTGAGGTTTAAACGAAGCTAATTAGTATTTTTTATAAATTCAAACTTGAATTTCTTAATTTTTACCTCAATTTAACAATTTTTACTAAAAAAATCATTTACTTTTCAATGTACTAACAATTAGACCTTTTTTTAATAAGAAAGTTTGAAATGTCGAAAAAAAATAGCTATTTTTAAATATAAAGAATTTTAACCTATGGCATATAAGCGTAATTATTACAATATTAGCTAATTAATAAAGTTTGTATGTATAATTTAATAATGAAACTTAAATATAATAAATTAATTTAAAATTTTTGGTTGGTATAAAATTTGTTTTTAATTGAATCCATTTCTTTAATAATCTTTTCCATTCTCTTATTATGAAATTTGAAATGGTTTAAATAAAAATCATCGGTGTAAAAATCATTTATATTAAACGGTGATTTGATTAAAAAATCACTTTTAAAAATTGAATCTATAGATTTAAATTGAAGATCAAAATCATTTTTAAATAGATTAAAAATTTCTCTTTCTAATAGTGTATCATTTTTTATGGTAGAATAGAAATAATAATAGCTAGAGTCTAAACTGATTAAATTTCCTTGGTCATCATATTCTTTAATAACCTTCGTTTTTTCAATTGGCTTAATTGTATCTTTCTTTTCAGATGATAGTTTTTCTGTTTTAATTTGACCATTGCAACTTGTTAATAAAAATATGAATATTGATATTAACATGATTAATTTTTTCATGAGTATACTTTTATTGTTAATAATTGTTAAAGCTATTTTATTAATGAATTATTGGCAATGATATTAATCAATAATATGTATTAAAAGATGCAAACGGTTCATTTTAATTAATGAAATTCTTTATAAATCTATTTTTAAAAGAACATCTGTAATTTTATCATTTGAAACAGTAATAATGTAGAGATTTGAATTGTTATCATCAGCAATATCAGCGTATTTTTCATTTCCTAAAATAGTATTTACAAATATTGGAGTAGTGTCACTATGCCCAACTACTAAAACTATTTTATTGTTGGTTTTTAATTTAAAATCTTCACTATATAATTCTTTTGGATTGTAAAATTGAATTTCTAAACTTTTACTTTCTAAAGTAGGCGTTGCCGTTTGAATGGTTCTATTATAATTAGTTGAATAGACTAAATCAAAATCTACATTTTTAAAAACGGAGCTCCAATTTTCTGCTCTTTGCTGCCCCTTTTCGGTTAAGTTTGGGTTATTATTTGTTGCGTCGTTTCTTTCCTTTTCTGCATGTCTAATAAAATAATAAGTAGTAATTTCACTTTCTTGTGCATTAACTTTTATGGCACTTATTACTATTAGCAATAGGAAAAATATTTTTCTCATCATTATTTATTTAAATTAAAAAAACGAATTTACATAAAAAAACTCCTTAATTTTTCATTAAGGAGTTTTTGATTTTTAAGAATTTTTATTTATTTCTAAACACAATTTTATCGTCAAAAGCATCTAATAAAATATGGCTTTCAGCAGTTACTTTTCCTGATAATATTTCTTTTGAAAGCTGATTCAGGATATCTCTTTGAATAACTCTTTTAACAGGTCGTGCACCAAATTGCGGGTCGTAACCTTTATTTGCTAAAGCTTCAACCATCTCTTCTGTGTACTCAATTTGAATATCTTTTTCTTTCAACATTTTAATTAATCCGTTTAGTTGTAGCCTTACTATTTGTTGAATTTCTTCCTTATTTAAAGGTGTAAACATGATAATCTCATCAATACGATTTAAAAATTCTGGTCTGATAGTTTGTTTTAATAAACCTAAAACTTCAACTTTAGTAGCTTCCGTTATCAAATCGCGTTTTTCCATATCCATTTTTTCAAATTTCTCTTGAATAATATGAGCTCCCATATTTGAAGTCATAATAATAATGGTATTTCTAAAATCTGCAACTCTTCCTTTATTATCAGTTAATCTACCTTCGTCTAAAACCTGTAATAGAATATTAAAAGTATCTGGATGGGCTTTTTCAATTTCATCTAATAAAATAACTGAATAAGGTTTTCTTCTTACTGCTTCCGTTAATTGTCCGCCTTCTTCATAACCCACATATCCTGGAGGTGCACCTACAAGTCTACTTACAGCGTGACGTTCTTGATATTCGCTCATATCAATACGGGTCATAGAATTTTCATTATCAAATAAATATTCAGCCAAAGCTTTTGCCAATTCAGTTTTACCAACACCAGTTGTTCCTAAAAATAAAAAGGTTCCCATTGGCTTTTTAGAATCTTGTAAACCAGCTCTAGATCTTCTTACTGCATCAGAAACAGCCACAATAGCTTCTTCTTGTCCAACTATTCTATGGTGTAATTCATCTTCTAAATGCAATAATTTTTCACGATCACTTTGTAACATTTTAGTTACAGGAATCCCTGTCCATTTTGCAACAACTTCAGCAATATCGTCTCGAGTTACTTCTTCTTTAATTAAAGCAGAATCTTGGTTCTCGGCTAATTCTTTTTGAAGTTTATCCAACTTTTCTTGTTCATCTTTAATTTTTCCATAGCGAATTTCTGCTACTTTTCCATAATCTCCATCACGCTCGGCTCGCTCAGCTTCCAATTTATAATTTTCAATGGCTTCTTTGCTAGCTTGTGCATTTTCAACCAATTCTTTTTCGCTAACCCATTTCGCATTAATTTCGTTTCTGTCTTCCTTAATATTAGCCAATTCTTTTTTGAGAGAAGTTAGTTTTTTTTCATCCTTTTCACGTTTTATGGCCTCAATTTCAATTTCAATTTGCATAATTTTACGATCCAATACATCCAATTCTTCTGGTTTTGAATTTATTTCCATACGTAATTTTGCAGCAGCTTCATCCATTAAATCAATCGCTTTATCTGGTAAAAAACGATTTGAAATATAACGCTGAGATAGCTCTACAGCAGCTATAATAGCATCATCTTTTATTTGAACTTTATGATGATTTTCATATTTTTCTTTAATACCCCTTAATATTGAAATAGCACTTTCTGTATCTGGCTCATTAACCATTACCTTTTGAAACCTTCGTTCTAAAGCTTTATCTTTTTCAAAATATTTTTGATACTCATCAAGTGTTGTTGCACCAATGGCTCTCAATTCTCCTCGCGCCAATGCTGGTTTTAGTATATTTGCTGCATCCATAGCTCCTTGACCACCACCAGCACCAACAAGTGTATGAATCTCATCAATAAACAATACAATTTCACCATTTGAAGAAGTCACTTCTTTAATTACAGATTTTAAACGTTCTTCAAATTCACCTTTGTATTTGGCTCCTGCTATAAGCGCCCCCATATCTAAAGAATAAATTTGCTTATCTTTTAAATTTTCAGGAATATCGCCTTTTACAATTCTATGTGCTAATCCTTCTGCAATAGCTGTTTTACCCGTTCCAGGTTCACCAACTAACATTGGGTTGTTTTTTGTTCTTCGTGATAAAATTTGAAGAATTCTTCTAATTTCTTCATCACGCCCAATTACAGGGTCTAGTTTTCCATCTTTTGCTAACTGATTTAAATTACGCGCAAATTTATTAAGTGAATTATAAGTTTCTTCAGCACTTTGAGAAGTTACTTTACTTCCTTGACGCAACTCATCAATGGCTAATTTCATTCCTTTTTCTGTAACTCCCTGATCTTTTAAAATTTGTGAAGTGGTGTCTTTTGTATTTAAAATTGCTAGCAACAAATGCTCTATTGATACATATTCATCTTTCAAGTTTGAGGCTTCTGTAGCAGCTGTATTCAACATTTTAGAAGCATTCCTAGATAATGATGTTTCGCCACCAGTAACTTTTGCATAACTCTCTAAAGTTTTTTCAATTAAACTTTTTAACAAGTCAATATTTAGTCCTAATTTTTTAAAAATGAAAGGTGTTACATTTTCATCAACTTCAAAAATCCCTTTAAGTATGTGTGAATTTTCTATTTGTTGGTGGTTAAGACTTTCTGCAATTTGTTGACCTTTTTGAACGGCCTCTTGAGATTTTATGGTAAATTTATTAAAGTTCATAACGTTTTGTTTTTTTGTGTATATATTTGTGGCGTCAAAGAATATTCCAATTCATTAAAGGTAATTTAAATAAGTCATATTGTCTTATTTTTAAGGTGATTAACGACATTTTGTCTTTTACTGAAAGGAGTGTTCATATTTGAAGACTAACACATAAAAATAATAGAAATGGGAATATTTAATAGTTTGTTTGGGGGTAGCAGTGAAGGTGAAAATGATAAAAAAATAAATTGGCTTCCACTTACAGAAAGTATTCAATTAGCAACCATAATTTCACAGTCAAACGAAAAGCCAATTTTAATATTTAAACATAGTACCAGATGTGGAATTAGCAGAATGGCGCTTAAAAGTTTTGAAAGAGAATTTAATTTAACTGAAGCGGATGTTGATTTATATTTTTTAGATTTATTGAATTTTAAAGTTCTTTCAAATGAAATTTCAGAAAAGTTAGGTGTTCAACATCAATCTCCTCAGATTTTAGTAGTAAAAAATGAACAGGTTATTTATAGTGATTCGCATTATTCAATTAGTGCGGATGCTGTTAAAAAGGTGTTATCTAAATAGAAAAAGTTATTTGAGATTTCAAATGAGATATATAACCGTCATTCTCGCACAGGCGGTAATCTTTTGAATAGGAACTACATAGTAACATTTAGGTATGGTATGGACAGATCCCCAGTCAAGCTGGGGATGATGAAACTAACTGTTCTACATAAAACGATTGTTAGAAATAATAGATTTAATCTTATTTTTTAAATCTTCGCCACTATCATAAACCATTTGCTCATTACTTGGAAACGGTATGTGTTTATATCTTAAAAAGTCTAAATTATTTTTATCAATAGCGTCTTTATCTCCTGAATAAGTAGCGTAGTTATGCTCAAATACAAATTCACTAGCCAAAGGAAAGGCTTGAATTAATTGATTGGTTTTTAAATTGAAATATTTTACTTGCCCAACAACTTGAACAGATTTAAACTGTGTAAATTTAGTTACTTTACTTTTCAGCGTTTTAAATTTATCAACTTTAATAGTATTTCCTAAACTATCTTTAACTCCATTTCCATTCTTATCAATTAAATATTTCCAACCATCTTTTACTTGTTTTTCTTGAACAATTACTTTTTCACGAATTTGTTCAGGAGAAATATTTATTTCTCGCAGATTTAGTTCTAATTCAAAATCATAAAGTTGCTTAGACTGTTTGTTATTATGGTAAACGGTCCAAAAATCGTTTAAGTTGTAGGTGTCAAAATTTAATAAATCATCTTCTAAACGCATAGGAATTACCTGATTGGTTTTATTTTGCATATATACAAATACAAAATTGGTTCCTTTATAATGTGCTTCTTCTAATAAAGCGAGTGTATTTTTATATTCAGGATTTATAGTATTCAAATATTTTAAATCCTCATACGTATTTCTAAAATCGTTTTTACTTTCAGAGTTTGTTAATGCTTTTTTAGCATTTGTATATAGATAATTAGATAGTTTATCTTTTGTAGTTAAAATGTCATTTGTATAATTTTCAAATTGAAATTTTGCATTTTTCCCTTTATTTAAAATAGGAAGTGGAAGTAAAGGTTTTATACGTTCTTGTCTGTTATTTAGTAAAATATAACCATTATAAATACTTTCTAAATTTGCTGGATTACCATCGTTTTTTAGAAATGTTATTTTTTCTTTATCTCTAATGGTTGCTTTAGCAAACGCCTCTTCAAGCATTAATACATATGATTGATTGCTTTTTTTAGTTTTATGAGTTCTTAAGTTTTTTATTGCAATATCTATGGCTTCATCATAATTGCCATAGTTTATGGCTTCTTGTGTTTTTTTTACACTACTACAACTAACAATTGTGATTGCTAAAATTAAAATGAAGGCTAATTTTTTCATCTAGGGATTTTTTAAATTTAATAAGTTAACAAGAATTACAATATCAATGCCAAAAGTAACTAAAAAACCCTAAAAAATTAATTTTAGGGCTCATTATAATGATAAGTTTAGTTCTTATTTTTTTAATTTAATAGCAGGTAAAATTTTGCCGGAACATTTGCCAAAACCAATGCTGTAATTTTCGTTTTTACAGTAGCCACTTAATATTACGGTATCACCATCATTTAAGAAAGTACGGGAAGTACCGTCTTTTAATTTAATTGGTTCTTTTCCTCCCCATGAGAGTTCTAACATGGAACCATAACTATTTTTTGTAGGTCCTGATATAGTTCCACTTCCCATTAAATCTCCAGATCTCACGTTGCAACCATTAACTGTATGGTGTGCTAACTGTTGCTCCATAGTCCAATATAAATATTTAAAATTAGTCTCACTTAATTCCGTTAAATCTCCGTTTTCAGTTTCTAAAGCAGCCTTCAATTTAATATCAAAACTATTATCTGTTCTGTTTTGTTGAAGATATGGAAGAGGAGTAAGGTCTTGTTTTGGACTTTCACATCTAAAAGGTTCTAAAGCATCCATAGTAACTATCCATGGAGAGATTGTAGACGCAAAGTTTTTCCCTAAAAATGGACCTAAAGGTGCATATTCCCATTTTTGAATATCACGAGCGCTCCAATCATTTAATAAAACCATTCCAAAAATATATTCTCCAGCTTCATTAATAGAAATTGGTTCTCCTAAATTATTCACATCAGTTGTAATAAAGGCTGTTTCAATTTCTATATCCAAACTTTTAGAAGGTCCAAAAACTGGTGTTGTTTCGTTTTTAGGTAATGATTGCCCATAAGGTCTTCTAATTGGAGTTCCAGATACTACTACAGAAGAAGAACGACCATGATAACCAATAGGCATATGTAACCAATTAGGCATTAATGCATTGTCTTCTCCTCTAAACATAATACCAACGTTAGTTGCATGTTCTTTGCTTGAATAAAAATCAGTATAATCACCAACACTTATAGGTAAGAGCATTTCCACTTCATTCATATTAAAAATAATAACTTCTCTATGCTTCGTATTATCTCTTAAAATAGGATTTTCGGCATCAAAAATATCAGCAATTCTATTTCTAACCAATCTCCAAGTTTTTCTTCCATCGGAAATAAAATCGTTTAACGAATCTTGCATAAACATATCATCTGTAAGAGGTATTCCATTAAAATAGCCTAATTGATGAAAAGCTCCAAGATCAATTGCATACTCACCAATTCTTGTACCAATGGTAATAATATCATCTTTAGTAATAAATACTCCAAATGGAATATTTTGAATAGGAAAGTCGCATTTCTTTCCAATCTTTAACCAAGATTTTCTATTTGGATCATTTGCTGCTATTTTCATAGTTTATAAGTTTTATTTCTGTTAATAAAATTCTGAGTAAATATATAAGTTTATTACTAATTGCAAAACGAAATCGTTATTTTTGCGTGAAATTTAACTTTTAAACTAAGTATAACAATGCAACGTGACCAACTAATTTTTGATTTAATACAAGAAGAAAAAGAAAGACAAACTAATGGTATAGAATTAATTGCTTCTGAAAACTTTGTAAGTGAGCAAGTTATGGAAGCTGCAGGCTCTGTACTAACTAATAAATATGCTGAAGGCTATCCAAATAAACGTTATTATGGTGGTTGTGAGGTTGTAGATATTATTGAGCAGATTGCTATTGACAGAGCTAAAGAACTTTTTGGCGCTGAATATGTAAATGTACAACCACATTCTGGTTCTCAAGCAAATGCGGCGGTTTACCAAGCAGTTTTAAAACCAGGAGATAAAATTTTAGGTTTTGATTTATCTCACGGTGGACATTTAACACATGGTTCTCCTGTTAATTTTTCCGGAAAATTATATAAAACATCTTTTTATGGAGTTGATGAAGAAACAGGTGTCTTAAATTATGATAAAATTCAGGAAACAGCTGAAAAAGAAATGCCAAAATTAATAATTGCAGGTGCTTCAGCTTATTCTAGAGATATTGATTTTGAAAAATTTAGAGCAATTGCAGATTCAGTTGGAGCATTGCTTTTAGCTGATATTTCTCACCCAGCGGGTTTAATTGCTAAAGGAATTTTAAACGATCCAATTCCTCATTGTCATTTTGTTACAACTACAACTCATAAAACATTAAGAGGACCTCGTGGTGGAATTATTATGATTGGTAAAGATTTTGACAATCCATTTGGTCAAACATTAAAAAATGGTACTTTGAAAAAAATGTCAAGCTTAATAGATTCTGCTGTATTCCCAGGTAATCAAGGAGGACCTTTGGAACATATTATTGCTGCAAAGGCAATAGCTTTTGGTGAAGCATTAACAGATAATTTTTTACATTATCAAATACAAGTGAAGAAAAATGCTTCGGCAATGGCGGATGCTTTTGTTTCAAAAGGATATAAAATTATTTCAGGAGGTACAGACAATCATTGTATGCTTATTGATTTACGTAATAAAAATATTAGCGGAAAAGAAGCTGAAAATGCCTTAGTAAAAGCTGATATCACTGTAAATAAAAATATGGTTCCTTTTGATGATAAATCTCCTTTTGTAACTTCAGGCATTAGAGTTGGGTCTGCAGCGGTAACTACTCGTGGATTAAAAGAAGCTGATATGATTGCTATTGTTGATTTAATTGATGAAGTAATTGTAAATCATCAAGATGAAGCTACATTAGAGCGTATTGCTGAAAAAGTAAATAAAATGATGGCAGATAAACCATTGTTTAAGTGGTAATTTTAAAAATATATTATTTAAAAAAAAATCCTGCCTTGTGCAGGATTTTTCATTTTCAAATTTTCAGTAATCCAATTGTGATTATAGTTACAATATTATCCTAAATTATTTAATAAATTTAATAGTTAAAGACAGAATCATAAAATTTTAATAAATATAATTATGGAAACAATACAAGAAATTACAGCAATGCCAAGAATTGGAGATAAAGCTCCTGAATTTCAAGCGGTAACTACACAAGGACCTATAAATTTTCCTTCAGATTATAAAGGTGATTGGGTTATTTTATTCAGTCATCCTGCTGATTTCACACCTGTTTGTACATCAGAATTTATGACTTTTGCTACGCAGGAAGAAAAATTTGCAAATGCAAATTGTAAGTTAGTTGGTTTATCTATTGATGGTTTATATAGCCATATTGCTTGGTTACGCTCTATTAAAGATAAAATTGAGTATAAAGGAATGAAAAATGTTGAAGTGAAATTTCCTTTAATTGAAGACATAACTATGAATGTTGCAAAAAAATATGGAATGCTTCAGCCAAACGAAAGTTCAACCAAAGCAGTTAGAGCCGTATTTTTTGTAGATCCAAAAGGTATTATTAGAGCCATTATTTATTATCCATTAAGTTTAGGTAGAAATTTTGACGAATTGTATCGTGTTGTAGTTGCTTTACAAGCGGCTGATGCTTTTGAAGTTGCAACTCCAGCTGATTGGTATCCTGGTGATGATGTAATTATTGGCCCTGCTGGTTCTTGTGGAACGGCAGAAAACAGAATGGCTGGTAAAGAAGATATGGATTGTAAGGATTGGTATTTCTGTACTAAAAAAATTAGTAAAGAAGAAATTCTTAACAAAGTTTTAAAAAAGTAGATTGGTTTTAAGAGGTTATTTGAAGAGTTTATAAAACTCTATTTGTCACATTGAGCGCAGTCCGCAGTCGAAATGTATTTTAATAGATTTCTCGACTGCGCTCGAAATGATAACTTTTTTAACAGCCTCTTTTATTCTATTTATTGCTAATCCTCATCATCTTCATTAGCGCGTTCTAATAATTTATCGTTAAAGTTTTTAGTTCCTTTTGCTCCCAGTTTTTTAATACTTTCAACTTTTTTAATCAAATTTCCACTGCCCGTTAACTTTTTCATAGAAACATCATAAGAACCTTGCACGGTTTTTAGCTGGTTTCCAACTTTAATTAAATCCTCTGTTAAATTTACAAATTGATCATAGAGTCTTCCTGCCTGTAAAGCAATTTCAATGGCATTACGTTGCTGTTTTTCGTTATTCCACATACTATCAATAGTACGTAAAGTAGCTAAAAGGGTAGTGGGTGTTACAATTACTATGTTCTTTTCGAAGGCTTTATTATAAAGCTGATTGTCAGCATTTAATGCAACTGCAAAAGCAGGTTCAATTGGTATAAATAGCAAAACAAAATCTGGAGATTCAATTTTATAAATATCTTCATATTTCTTTTCACTTAATTGTTCAATATGGCGTTTCAGTGAATTTACATGTTCTTTTATAAATTGTGCTTTTTCATTTTCATCATCAGCATTAATATATTGTTCATAAGCTGTTAATGAAACTTTTGAGTCAATTACCATTTTTTTAGCATCTGGTAAATGAATTACAACATCAGGAAGTATTCTTTTTCCTTCATCATTTGTAAAACTTTGTTGCACAAAATATTCTCTATCTTTTTCTAAACCAGATTTTTCTAAAACACGCTCTAATACCAATTCTCCCCAGTTTCCTTGTGTTTTGCTATCACC
Source organism: Lutibacter sp. (assembly GCF_041562875.1). Classification (GTDB taxonomy): domain Bacteria; phylum Bacteroidota; class Bacteroidia; order Flavobacteriales; family Flavobacteriaceae; genus Lutibacter. Next base: position 47,011 of record NZ_JBFFOE010000004.1, read on the forward strand.
TTTTAATGCTTTGGTTAAATTAATGGTTTCTTTACTCATTTGAAGGTTTAAATCTTTTAATCCAACAATTTGTTGACGTAAAGCGGCATGATAATCAATACTTTCCTTGTGTGTATCTTCCACCTTTTTTTCAAAAGTTTGAATTTTTGCCTGAAGGGGGTCTAAAATATTCTTTAAGTTTTCTTTATTTTGCTCAGTAAACTTAGAAGACTTTTCTTCAAGAATTTTGCTTGCTAATATTTCAAAATCTTTTGTAAATTTCTCTTGCAATTTTTCAACTTCAGCCTTGTTTTCCTGTAACTTTTCTTCTAAATGTTTTAAATCGGAAACTTTATCAGAAAGCTTTAAGTCTAAAAGATGTTTCTCATTTCCTAAATCAACTTTATCATTATTTAACTTACTGATTGTAATTTCATTAAGTTTCTTATCTTCAAGTAATAGTTTATTTCTTATTTCTAATTCAGAAGTTACTTTTTCATAGTTACTTTTAGTTAATAATTTACCAATTATAAAACCTACGGTTAAAATAACGATGCCAATTAACAGATACAAAACAAATTCACTCATCACAATTTTAGTTTAAATTCAATTTTTAAAATTAAGATTTTTATATTTGTCGCCATAGCCAGACAATTAAAATTAAATCTGAGTTATTAACAACTATATGAAATTATTTGCACGATTTATTTTATACACTGTTTTAGGTTGGAAAACGAAAGGTAGTTTTCCTAAAGAACTAAAGAAATATGTAATTATTGGGGCTCCACATACGCATTGGTTAGATTTTCCGTTAGGGGTTGCTATAAAATTTGCAGAGGGTTTACCCGCAAATTATATTGGAAAAGCATCATTATTTAAACCTCCTTTTGGATTTATTTTTAGATGGTTGGGAGGAACGCCAATTGAGAGAAGTACAAGCAATAACAAAGTAGACGCAATTGTTGATGTTTTTAATACTCATGAAAATTTTATTTTAGCATTATCTCCTGAAGGAACCAGAAAAAAGGTTGATAATTGGAAAACAGGTTTTTATTATATAGCCAAAGGTGCAAAGGTGCCAATTGTTATGTTCACATTTAATTTTAAAGACAAAGAAATTAAAATCTCCGAACCTTATTATTTAACAGATAATATGGAGGAAGACTTTAACTTCTTTTATAAATTCTATGAAGGTGTTCAGGGTAAAATACCTGAAAATTCTTAACCCTTATAAAAAGGTAATTTAACAACTACAGCTTTTAAATTTTTATTTCTAACCGGAATGAATATTTCTGAACCAACTTTTGAATTTTCAAGAGTTACATAGCCCATTCCTATTGCTTCTTTTAAAGTAGGACTCATTGTTCCAGAAGTTACAACACCAATGGTATCTCCTGTAGCATTTACAATAGCATAATCATGTCTTGGAATTCCTTTATCAACCATTTTAAAAGCTACTAATTTTTTAGAAATGCCTTCTTCTTTCTGTTTTTTAATTTCTTCAGCATTTACAAAGTCTTTAGTAAATTTTGTAATCCACCCTAAACCAGCTTCAATTGGTGAAGTTGTATCGTTTATATCATTTCCATATAAACAAAATCCCATTTCTAAACGTAATGTATCTCTTGCGGCTAAACCAATTGGTTTTATTCCAAAATCAGCACCCGCTTTAAAAACAGCATTCCAAACTTTTTCTGCATCTTTATTTTTTATGTACAATTCAAATCCACCTGAACCAGTATAACCTGTAGCTGAAACAATAACATCATCTATTCCGGCAAAATTTCCAATTTCGAAGGTGTAATATTTCATTGCAGCCAAATCAATTTTAGTTAATGACTGAAGTGCTACTGCTGCTTTTGGTCCTTGAACTGCCAATAAAGAATATTCATCAGAACTATTTATCATTTCTACACCTAAATCATTGTGCTGCGAAATCCAATTCCAATCTTTTTCAATATTTGAAGCATTTACAACTAAAAAATATGTTTCGCTATTAATTCTATACACTAATAAATCATCAACTATTCCACCATCAGCATTTGGCAAACAGCTATATTGTACTTTACCATCAGTAAGTACTGAAGCATCGTTTGAAGTTACTTTTTGAATTAAAGCAAGTGCGTTTTTACCTTTTAAATAAAATTCGCCCATATGTGAAACATCAAAAACTCCAACGCTATTTCTAACAGTTTCATGTTCAATATTTATGCCTTCATATTGCACAGGCATATTATAGCCCGCAAATGGCACCATTTTAGCACCTAAAGATTCGTGAATGTGAGTTAAAGCAGTATTTTTCATTTCTTTAAATTTTGTGCTGCTAAAGTACTAAATATTGAATAATTGGATTGGTATTAATTTACCTTTTTATCAACCTATTTGGTAAAAAAATAAATACTACCACTTCATTTTAATGCTACTTTTGTTGCAAATTTATTAGAAAAGATTGCTTAAGTTTAAGTATTGTTTTTGAGGAGTTTACACTAAAGTTTACTTAATATTTAGAGTTATATAGAATTAATCATACTAAATTAACTGTAATTTAGAATCATTTTAAGAACTATTTATATTTAAGATATTACTATTTATACTTATATTTAAAAAAAAATACAAAATAACATGAAAAATAACGGAGTAAAATATTCAGTTAATTTAAGTTTTGAAGAAATAAAACTACCTCCTTTTGAAGAAATATTGGTGTTAGGTAAACATTCACCTCATGGAAAACAAGGAATTTCAAAATCTTTTGATTTGTTAATTCCAAATGGTTTTGAAATTATTGATTCAGATCATGAAAATGTAGACTGCGTATTTGTTAATAAGCGAATTTTAACAAAAATGCCAAAAGGAAGAATATTAAAAATATTAGAAAGCAATGTATTTCCTTATGTTTCTGAAAGGGAAATACTAAAAGTTGATTTTAAAGTTAAAATTTCATATAATATAGTAGAAGACGATTAGTCATGAAAATTGCGCATTTAATACGAAGAGATTTTTTAATAATTAATCCTTTTTATGGTTTAAATGCAATTAAAAAGGAATTGTTAAGACGCACTGCATTGGTTGTTCAAGATGAAAACCAATTTTACGGTGTTTTAACTACTAGTGATATTATTTCAAACCCAAAAGTTTTAGTAATTGACTGTTTATCAATTAAAAAGCTAATTGATTGCGAGCAATCTGTTCAAGAAGTTCTTTTCGAAATGCAGATTACAAATACAGATGTTTTACCCGTTGGTAAAGAGGGAGTTTTTATAGGATTGGTCTTTAAAAATGAACTTTATAAGTATATATCTGAGTACAATTTAGAATTGGAAACTATTATACAAGAACGTACACTAGAGCTAAAAAAAACATTAGAAACTAAAGATTTAATGTTTTCTATCATAGCACATGATTTGAGAGGTCCGTTTAACACGATTTTAGGGTTTACTGATATTTTGAAAGATAATTTACGAAACTTTGAAATTGAAAAATCAGAAAAATTTATTTATGAAATGAATACTCAGGCTAAAAGAACTTATAATTTACTTGAGAATTTATTAAATTGGGCAAAAAATCAAGCTGGTAAAATTGCATTTAATCCTTCTTATTGTAATATTGGTAGAATTTCTGACGAAGTAATTGAGCAACTAAATGAAACGGCTCAAATGAAAAATATTACGTTAAAAAGTTTTTATTCAGGTAATGTAAATGCCAATGTAGATAAAAATATGGTGGAAGTAATTTTAAGAAACCTTATTTCAAATGCAATTAAATTTACTGAAAATAATGGATTGGTAGAGATTTATTCAATGGTAATTGATGATTCTATTGAAGTTACTGTTTCAGATACTGGAATAGGAGTAGATGAAAATGATAAAATTAAGATATTTAGTATTAATGAAAATAAAACCAAACTAGGAACCGCCAATGAAAAAGGATCTGGTTTAGGGTTGGTTGTTTGTAAAGATTTTGTTGAAAAGCATCAAGGAAAAATTTGGATGGAAAATAAAAATGACAAAGGCAGTTTATTTAAATTTACACTTCCCATCCAAATAGATAGAAAAACCTCGCTGGATAAAAAAAATAAACCAATTGATAAAGTTGAACTGTAATTTTTAAGTGAATTATTGAGTACTCTTTACCAAGGCATTTTCCCAATCTACAATTAAATCATCAATATGCTCAATCCCAACAGAAATTCTTAATAAATTAGAAGGAGTAGGACTTTCTTTACCTTCAACAGATTTACGGTGTTCAACTAAACTTTCAACGCCACCTAAACTTGTTGCGGTAGTAAAATATTTTAATTTAGTTGATATTTCAAAGGTTTCTTTTTCATTCCCTTTAATTAATATAGAAAGCATCGCTCCAAAACCATTTTTTAGTTGCCTTTTTGCAATTAAATGTTGTGAATGACTTTCCAATCCAGGGTAATTTACTTTTTCAATCTTCGGATGGTTTTCTAAATATTGCGCTAATTTCAACGCATTTTCAGCCTGCTTTGTAACTCTTAAATGTAAGGTTTGAATTCCACGAGCAATTAGCCAACAATCAAAAGGAGATGGAACTGCTCCTGATAACACTTGAATGGCTTTAATTTTTTCAGCTAAAGTATCATCATTTACAACAACACAACCTCCAATAACATCACTATGACCTCCAAAATATTTAGTTGAAGAATGTAATACAATAGTTGCTCCAAGTTCTAATGGATTTTGAAATACAGGTGTAGCCCAGGTATTATCAACAACACAAAGTATATTTTTATTTTTTGCAATTTTTGAAATCGCTGCAATATCACTTATTTTTAATTGAGGATTAGAAGGCGATTCAATCCAAATTAAAGAAGTTGAAGGTTTAATAGCATTTTCAATCGCTTTTAAATCGGTCATATCCACCAAATCATAGGTTAATTTCCAAGGCTTAAAAACCTGTTCCATCAAATTTTTTATAGCATAATAAATGTCATCAGGTAAAATAATATGATCGCCTGTTTTTAAACTTTGAAAAATAGCACTAACAGCTGCCATACCTGATGAAAATGCAAATGCATGTTTGCCATTTTCTAATTGAGCAATACTATGCTCAACAATTTTCCGATTTGGATTGTCACTTCTTGAATAAACTAAATCATTATTATAAGAGCCATCACTGTTGCGTTTATAAGTACTTGACAAATATATTGGAGTACTCACAGGTTCAACATTAGAAAACTGATTTTCAGTGCTTTTTATAGCAAGTGTTTCAAATTTAGGTTTTGCTTTCATAAAAGTTTAAAATTTCTATGAATTTAACAAAAACTCTTTTAATTTATCATAATTTGATATTTTTATTGAAACTTTTTCTTTATCAATTACTTTCTTAATTTGTTTTGGAAGTTCAATAGTTTCATTTATCACAGGCTCTACAACATCTAAAAATTTTACAGGATGTGCAGTTTCTAAAAATATACCTTGAGCATTCTTTTCAGCTAAATACTTTTTTAAACCCAAATAACCAACTGCACCATGCGGGTCAGCAATATAATTACAGTTCTCTTTAAGGTGCTTCATAGCCGTTCTTGTTTCATCATCCGAAAAAGAATAGGAGGAAAGGTGCTTTTTTAATTCAGAAATATCATTTTTATAGATTTCTAAAATACGAACAAAATTACTTGGGTCACCAACATCCATTGCGTTTGAAATAGTTTGTTTTGATGGTTTTGGAGTGTAAATACCTGTTTCTAAATAATTTGGAACAATATCATTTACATTTGTTGAAGCTATAAACTGTTTCACAGGAAGCCCTAATTGTTGTGCCATCATTCCAGCGCAAATATTACCAAAATTTCCACTTGGAATTGAAAAAACCAACTCTTTATCTTTATTTTTTAATTGTTTGAAAGCAAAGAAGAAGTAAAACATTTGAGGTAACCAACGTGCTACATTAATAGAATTTGCGGAAGTTAAATTTTTGTTTGAAATTAAATCTTCATCCAAAAAAGCTTTTTTAACCATTGCCTGACAATCATCAAAAGTACCATCAACTTCTAAAGCAGTAATGTTTTGACCAAGTGTGGTTAATTGTTTTTCTTGAACTTCACTTACTTTTCCGCTTGGGTATAAAATTACAACATCAACACCTTTTACCCCTAAAAACCCACTTGCAACTGCACCACCTGTATCTCCTGATGTTGCAACTAAAACAGTTACTTTTGTTGTGTTTTCTTGCTTATTAAAGTATCCTAAACATCGTGCCATAAAACGTGCTCCAACATCTTTAAAAGCCATTGTTGGACCGTGAAACAATTCTAATGTTGAAATATTTTCTTCAATATTCACAACAGGAAAATCAAAACTTAAAGTTTCTTTTATAATTTCTTTTAAATTAGCTTCTGGAATTTCATCACCTATAAATTGTTTAATTACTTCAAAAGCAATTTCTTCATTTGAAAAATAATTTATGTTTTTATAAAAACCTTTTACTAAAGGTTTAATTTTCTTAGGAAAATACAACCCTTTATCCGGTGCCAGTCCTTTGATAACTGCATCTTTAAAAGATACATTTGGTGCTATTTTATTTAAGCTATAGTATTTCATGTTTTTATTCTTTTTACTTGTGATTTATGCCTAAGCAGAAATAACAATTTTATTCATTTTCTAATTTAGAATTTTAATTCCCCTTTTATTCACTTTTGACACATGAATATCGTAATTAATTCCTACTTTATTGTATACTAATTTCATTGCTTCAGCGACTTTTAAAGCGGATTTTTCACCTTTGCATAATGCAAATATTGAAGGTCCTGACCCAGAAATTCCACATCCTAAAGCTCCAGCTTTTAAAGATTGTTCTTTAACAGCATCAAAAGAAGGTATCAAAATAGAACGTATTGGTTCAATAATGTAATCTTCTAGTGATCTTCCAATTAGATCGTAATCTTCAGTGTACAAGCCACTTATCAGTCCGCCAACATTTCCCCACTGCTTAATAGCATCTTTTAATGGTACTGTAGTTTTTAATATATTTCTAGCGTCGGAAGTTTTTACTTCAATTTGAGGGTGAATTACAGTTGCAAATAATTCATCTGGTGTATGAATGCTAATAATATCAAGTGGTTCATAACTTCTAACCAATGTAAAACCTCCAAAAAGGGCAGGAGCTACATTATCTGCATGAGCAACTCCTGTTGCTAAGCGCTCACCTTCCATAGCAAAACGAACCAAATCTATATTACTAAATGGTTTTCCAAGCAATTCATTAATGGCCCATACTGTTCCTGCTGAACTTGCTGCGCTACTTCCAATGCCACTTCCTGGTTTTATACGCTTGTCAATTTCAATTTCAAACCCAAATTCAGTGTCTGTTTCAGCTAATAGAGCTAAAGCAGCTACTCCCGCAACATTTTTATGAGTTTCCAAAGGTAAATTCTGACCAATAATCTTTGTAATTCGAACACCTTTTTGTTTCACTTTTCTAACAATCATTTCATCACCAACAGTATCAAGTGCCAATCCTAATACATCAAATCCACATGAAACATTGGCTATAGTTGCTGGTGCAAATATTTTTAGTTCATTCATAGTCTTAATTATTACCAATTCTAATAATATCTGCAAATAGGCCAGAAGCTGTAACTGCTGCACCAGCACCAGCACCTTTAATAATTAAAGGTTGTTTGCTATATCTTTCAGTAAAGAAAAGTACAATATTATCACTTCCGTCTAAATTATAGAACGGATGGTCAGGTGAAATTTCTTTCAATCCTACTTTTGCATTTCCATTGTCAAACTCAGCAACATATTTTAATCTACAATTATGATTTGCTGCTTTTTCTTGAATTTTATTAAAATGAATTGCTTCTGTTTTTAGAGTTTCCATAAAATCTGCAACTGAATTAGCTTCTAAAGAAGATTTTGGCAAAAACGAATCATTTTCAATATCGCTTAATTCCAGTTTAGTTCCGCTTTCACGTGCTAAAATTAATATTTTTCGCATCACATCAACACCACTTAAATCTATTCTAGGATCTGGCTCAGTGAAGCCTTCAATACCTGCTTGCTGAACAACATCATAAAAAGATGTTTGCTCATTAAAGTTGTTAAATATAAAGTTTAGGCTACCAGATAGAACTGCTTGAATTTTAGATACTTTATCTCCTGAAGCAATTAGATTCTTTAGCGTATCAATTATTGGTAAACCAGCACCAACATTTGTTTCAAACAAAAATGGCGCATTGTATTCTCTTGCTAATTTTTTTAGGTTTAAATAATTAGAATAGTTAGATGAGCACGCTATTTTATTACAGGTAACAACAGCAACACTTTCTTTTAAATAATCAGCATATAAATTAGAAATGCTTTCATTGGCTGTATTGTCTACAAAAATGCTATTTCTAAAATTTAAAGCAGTTACTTTTTCATGAAATAAGTCCATATCTAAGTTTTCTGCATTCTCTAAGGGCAATTTCCAGTTATCTAAATCTATTCCATCTTCATTAAATAGCATTTTTTTGGAGTTAGTAAGTGCAATAACTCTCACTTGAATTTTTAAATTTTCAATTAAATAGTCTTCTTGTTTTTTAATTTGTTCCAATAATTTTCCTCCAACATTTCCAACTCCAACAATAAATAAGTTCAATTCTTTAGTTTGGTCTTCAAAAAATGCTGCGTGCAATGAATTTAATGCTTTTTTAATGTCTTTATGTGAGATAACTGCTGAAATATTCTTTTCAGAAGCGCCTTGCGCAATTGCTCTGATGTTCACATTGTTTTTTCCTAAAGTACTGAACATCTTACCGCTTATACCTTGGTGACTTTTCATATGATCTCCAACAAGTGCAATTATTGCATTGTTTTTTTCAACAATTAGTGGCTGTACTTTATGTTGGTCTATTTCATAACTAAATTCTGAATCAATGGCTGTTTTAGCGTTTTCAGCATCAGAATTATTTATTGCAATACATATTGAATGCTCTGAAGATGCTTGCGTAATTAATGATACATTAATTTTTTCTTGAGATAAAGCTCCAAATAAACGCTTGGAAAACCCAGGAATACCAATCATTCCACTTCCTTCTAAAGTTATAAGTGTCATATCTTCAATATGGCTAATTCCTTTAATTGGATTTGTATTTGAAGATATTTTAGTAATTAAAGTTCCATCAGCTTTAGCATCAAATGTGTTTTTAATAACAATTGGAATTTCTTTTTCTAATACAGGTTGAATAGTTGGTGGATACAATACTTTTGCACCAAAATGAGACAATTCCATAGCTTCTTGATATGAAATATCTTTTATTGGAAACGCTTGTTTCACTATTTTTGGATTTGCAGTGTACATTCCACTAACGTCTGTCCAAATTTCTAAAATTGAAGCATTTGTGGCTGCAGTAATAATGGCCGCAGTATAATCTGAACCACCTCTTCCTAAAGTTGAAACTTCACCCTTTTCAGTTAAAGAAACAAAACCAGGTAAAACCACTATTGCATTATTATTTTCTTTAAAAAAAGATTCAATTAAAACATTTGTTTTTTCAAACTTTACAGCAGCATTTGAAAAATTTTCATTGGTAACTATTAAATCTTGAGTATTTTTTAAAACAGCATCTAATTGGCTGAATTTCATTGCTTCCGAAATAATATAGGATGATAGCAACTCACCAAAACTTACAATTTTATCAGATGTTTTATTGGATAGTTCATTAATTAAAAAAACACCTTCCAATGTGCTTTCTAATTTATTTAACATATTTTTTATAGTACCTAAAACGCTACTTTGATTATTTACAGGAATTAACTCTCTAGCAATCTGCAAATGACGATCTTCAATTATTTTTATACTGTATTTATAATTTTCATCACTATTACAAGCTAAATTACCAGCTTCTAATAGCAAATCTGTAATACCTCCTAAAGCAGAAACTACAACAGCTATTTTGTGGTTAGAAGAGTTTTCTTTAACAATATTTATTACTTTATTAATGTTTTCTGAGGATGCAACTGACGATCCTCCAAATTTCAATACTTTCATGTGTATTTATTTTACGTACTATTTTTTATTTTGTCAACTAATATTCCTTGCTTCATTTTTTATGAAAACGAATATTTATACGGATAATATGAATAGAAAGAAACCCTAAAGGGTAATGGTACTTGTAGTAGTGGTAGCCATAACAAAGTGACGCAAAGTGTTTGCGTTTTCAATGAATTGATATGATTTTGTTATTTGCATAAAGCAAAAATAACTAATTTTTCAAAACAACAAAGCTTTTATCTTAATTTTAATATTTTTTTTGTTTTAAGTTGAAAATGCTGCATAATTAACATGATTTCAATGTACTTGTTACGAATAATAAAAACTCCGAAAATGATTTTCGGAGTTTTTGCTTAATCTAAATCTATAATAACTTGATTCTTTAATAAATCATCAAATGTTTCTTGTTTCCTAATTAGATAATCTTTTTCATTGTAAACTAATACTTCAGCCGGTTTGTAGCGTGAATTATAATTTGAAGCCATTGAAAAACAATAAGCTCCAGCATTGTTAAAACACAAAACATCACCTTCACTAATTTCACTTATTCTACGGTTAGAACCAAAAGTATCTGTTTCGCAAATATAGCCTACTACAGAATAGTATCGTTCACGACCATTTGGATTTGAAATATTGTGAATATGGTGATAAGAGTCGTACATCATTGGTCTGCCTAAATGGTTAAATCCTGAATCAATACTTGCAAAAACAGTAGATGTAGTTTGTTTTACAACATTTACACTTGCTAAAAACGAACCAGCTTCACTTACCAAGAATTTTCCAGGTTCAAACATTAATGTTAATTCTTTACCATAATCTTTGCAAAATAAATTAAATTTTTTTGATAGTTTTTCACCTAATTCTTCAATATTAGTTGAAATATCACCTTCTTTATAAGGTACTTTAAATCCACTTCCTAAATCTATAAAATCTAAATTTTCAAACTCATTTGCAGTATTAAAAAGTATTTCTGTAGCTCTTAAAAAAGTGTCAATATCTAATATGTCGGAACCTGTATGCATATGAATTCCATTAATACGCATTCCTGTATTTTCTACAACACGCTTTATATGAGGAACTTGATGAACGGAAATTCCAAATTTTGAATCTATATGTCCAACAGAAATTTTACTATTTCCACCAGCCATAATATGTGGATTTATACGTACACAAACAGGAATATTAGGGTAGTGGTTGCCAAATTGTTCTAATATTGATAGATTATCAATATTTATTTGTACTCCTAAATTAGCAGCTAACTCAATTTCCTGAAGTGAAACTCCATTTGGTGTAAATATGATATTTTCAGGTGCAAAGCCAGCTTCTAATCCAAGTTTTACTTCTTGTATTGAGACTGTATCTATTCCTGAATTCAGTTTTTTAAATAATTTTAAAATACTAATATTTGAATTTGCTTTTACAGCATAATTTAATTTTAAGCTTTTAACTGTTGAAAATGCTTCTGTAAGTCTGTTGTATTGCGAACTTATTTTTTCAGCATCATAAACATAAAGTGGACTTCCGTATTTCTCGGTAAGTGAAACTAATAATTGATTATCCATTCATTATTTTTTGAATTTTCAAATGTATAAAAGATATTTACTTTTAAAAATATAATTTTTAAAAATTACAACATTTAACAAGTTGTTAAATATTATACTACAAGTGCATAATTTTAACTATTAAATAGTATTGTTATGTTTACTAATAATTGTTTTTAAATAAGTTGCCCGACTTATTTAAAAAGATGACCAACTTATTTCTTTTGTTGCCCAACTATTTTATTCAATGGCTAGGTTTTTAATATTAATAACTATTCTATTAATATTTATACTATTTTAAGAATAGCAAGTATTCATTATTTTAAAAAAAAAAGCTCTTCATTTGAAGAGCTTTTTTAAAGAATTATATGCAATCATGCTTTATTTAGCTCTTTCAGCAGTAATTTGAACAATTTTAATAATTACATCAGTTGCTAATTGAATAGATTCCGCAGCAACATACTCGTAACGCCCGTGGAAATTATGACCTCCAGCAAAAATGTTTGGGCAAGGTAAACCTTTGTAAGATAATTGAGAACCATCTGTACCACCTCTAATTGCTTTAATAAGTGGTTTAATATTTAATTGTTTCATAGCTTCTTCAGCAATATCAACAATATGCATTACAGGTTCAATTTTCTCTCTCATATTGAAATATTGATCTTTTATTTCAACCTGAATAATATCACTTCCCAATTTTTTATTAAAATCATCTGCTACTTTTTGAAATAATACTTTTCTTCCTTCAAATAATTTTAAATCGTGATCTCTAATAATGTATTCAAGTTCAGTTTTTTCAACTTCACCACTCATTCCATGTAAATGAAAGAAACCTTCATAACCTTCTGTTTTTTCAGGAACTTCATTTTTAGGTAAAGCTGCAATAAAATCGCTGGCAATTAACATAGAGTTAATCATTTTTCCTTTAGCATACCCTGGATGTACAATTTTTCCGTTGATAGTAACTTTAGCACCTGCAGCATTAAAATTTTCATATTCTAATTCCCCAACTTGGCTTCCATCCATTGTGTATGCCCATTCTGCTCCAAATTTTTCAACATCAAACATATGAGCTCCTTTACCAACTTCTTCATCAGGTGTAAAAGCAATTCTAATTTTTCCATGCTTAATTTCAGGATGGTTTATTAAATATTCCATAGCTGAAACTATTTCTGTAATACCCGCTTTGTCATCAGCTCCTAATAGGGTAGTGCCATCAGTTGTAATTAATGTTTGCCCTTTATATAACAATAAATCATCAAAATAACTAGGAGATAAAACAATGTTTTGTTCTTTATTTAAAACTATGTCTTTTCCATCATAATTTGGATGAAATTGAGGTTTAACATTTGTTCCAGTAAAATCAGGACTTGTGTCAATATGCGCAACAAACCCAATAGTTGGCACTTTAAAATCTACATTAGAAGGAAGTGTTGCCATAATGTAACAATTAGCATCTAATGTTACATCTTTCATTCCAATTTCATTTAATTCTTCAACCAAAAGGTGTGCTAAATCCCATTGTTTTTCAGTGCTTGGGAAATCAGGATTATTATCATCTGATTGAGTATCTATTTTAACATATTTAACGAAACGATCTATTATTTTTTGCATTTTATATAAATTTTTAGCAAAAGTAAGTATTCAATTAAGGATTTACAATGTATATGTCTTAAATTATTGCAAAAATTCAATTTTTTCAAGTATTGAAATAGTTTCACAAATTCGTTCATTTATATTGTTATCTCCATAAATTTCAGAATATCCATTAAAATAAGAGTTTTCAGAGAGTTTTGCTGTTAAATTAAATTTGTGGTAAGTAAATCCGTTTTTATAACCTTTAGCTAAATACCAATATGCTTGCTTTGATTGAAATAATTCTTTACCAGAATTTACGATTTCTAAGTTACTTTGCTTTAAGATTGAATCTGTTTTTTTGTAAAAATTAGCATCAAAATTTAAAGCTCCAAAATTGAAAGAAGTTCCTAAAATAAATGACTCTGTTAATTGTTTAAGAGTGTCCGCTGCAAAAATTTCAGATTCATATTCGCTAAAGTATAATCTTGTTTTCCAGTTGTTTGAGATTGATAACTTAAAGTTTTTATTAAAATCTGTTATTACTTTTGGATTTTCAATTTTAGAATTGCTGCAAGCAAATTCTTTATGTAACACCGATGAATTAGAACAACTTAATAATAGGATTATAATGACTAAAAAACTAAAAATATTTCTCATTCTATTTAGCACTTAATTAAGAATCATTTTTGCAATAACTTCATTTCCAGAGAGCCAAGCTACATTTTTTGATGCAAATCTGATGGTATAAAAGCCTTCATCGCTTAGTCTTACCCAATTAACACCCGCATTTTTTGAATAAAAGATACCATTTGTAGAAACAGCAAAAACTTCTTTACCTTGAGTATTAGGCACATATTGTACACAACTTACATAATTAGGTTCCATATTTTCAGAAACTACTTCCCAAGTTTTACCACCATCGTTGGTAATTGCTTTATTTGCATAATTACCAAATTTATCAGTATAATCTCCTCCACAAATAATGCCTTGCGTGTCATTATAAAAATCAACTGAGTAAATTCCTGTGGTATTTTTCCCTTGAACTATGGGTGTATTGTATACATCCCAAGTTAAACCCATATCAGAAGTGTGAAAAACACGCGCTTTTAAACCTCCCGTTACAATCCAAGCATTTTCACCTACAATGGCAATATTGGTATTACTTGCGGCAAAAGCAGCTTCACCTTCTTCAATTTTTGGTACATCTTTACAATCAATTTTCCCCCAAGAATTTCCTCCATCACGAGTCATTAAAATAGATAAACATTCATCCGTTGGATCTCCAATTGCAATTCCATTGAGTTCATTAAAAAATTTGATACAGTCATAAAAAACTTTTTCATGTTCTTCTTTGTAAACAATATCAATCACATTATCATGATATTTATAAAGTAGGGCAGGATTACCAACGCTTAAAGCATAAAAAGCTTTTTTTGTGTAGGCTAAAGCCCTGAAATGTGGCACAATAGTATCAGTTACAATTTTTTTGGTTGCCTTTAATTTTCCTGAAGCTGTAATAATTCCTATATCACCAACAGAACCAGCATAAACTACGGTAGAATCATTAATAATTTCAATAGCGCGAATACTTGTACTATCCATTTTAAATTTATCTATTGAAACAGTAATGGTTTCACGAGGTTTGTATTCATTTTTGCAAGAAGTAATACTAATTAAGATGATAAAACACGTTGTAATTCTATTCATTTTTAATAATTTTATGCGACTAAATTAAATAAAACAATGATAGCTTTATGAAAAAAGCATTAGTTATTTCAGGAGGAGGAAGCAAAGGTGCTTTTGCAGGAGGTGTTGTAGAACATTTAATGAAAGATAAGCAGCAAAAATATGATATATTTATAGGGTCCTCTACAGGAAGTTTAATGGTTTCACATTTAGCTTTAGGAATGGTAGATGAATTAAAAACGATTTATACAAATGTCAATCAGAATACCATATTTAATAATAACCCATTTGTAATAAGGAAAGTGCACGGCGAAAAAGTAATAAGTATTAATCACCTTAATACTTTATGGAACTTTATTAAAGGAAGAAAAACTTTTGGAGAAAGTAAAAATTTACTAAAACTTATAAAAACGAGTGTTAGTGAAAAAATGTATGCTAAAATAAAAGAAGAACAAAAGGACGTTGTTGTAGCCGTTTCTAATATAACTTCTAATGAAGTTGAATATAAATCTATAAATAATTGTACGTATAATGATTTTTGTGAATGGATTTGGGGTTCTTGTAATTATGTTCCTTTTATGAGTTTGCTAGTTAAAAACGGATATCAATACGCTGATGGAGGTTTTGGAAGCTTAGTTCCTATAAGAGAGGCTATTATACGTGGAGCCAAGGAAATTGATGCAATTATATTAGAAACAGAGGTTTCACAAATAAACAGATTGCAATCAAAAAATCCTTTTTCATTACTATTTGATGTATTTGATTTTATGTTAGGGCGAATTGAAAGTCATAATATAACAATCGGGAAATTATGTGCAAGCCACAATAATGTAAAACTTAATTTATATTATACACCAACAGTGCTAACAACAAATTCATTAGTATTTGACAAAAAATTAATGGCAAAATGGTGGGAAGATGGATATAAGTATGCTAAAACTAAAGTAGATGATGATTTTATGAATGAATTTAGACCTAATTTAAAATAAAAAGAGGCTGTTATTAAAACGCCTCTTTTTATTTATAATAAACTTACTTGGTTATTTATTTAAAAATGAAGCATCAATATACATTTCCTTTTCAAATTTATTTTCAAGTTGAGGAACATCTAACACTTTTATACTTTTATATTTTAATGTACTCGTACTTTTAGTTGAAATACCTCTTATATTATCAAGAGCAGCTTTTAAAACTACTTCATTTTCATCTCCAAAAGGTAAAATTGCATTCCAAAAATCATATTCTTTCACTACAATATCAGGCTCAAACCCTTGTGTATAATCACTTTGTCCACTTTTATTATATATTTGAAATACAATGGGTTGCATTGCATTTAAATGATTTGAATTTGCACTTGATAAATTTGTATAATCTGAAGAAGGGGAATCATACAATGTAATAGAACCTACATTTTTACCATAAGTAGTTGTACCTATTACTTTAACAGGTATAAAAGCTTTTAAACCATTTATAATCATTTCGCTTGCTGAAGCAGTACTGTGTGATGTTAAAACATATAATTGATTAATAGTAGTTAATCTGTTTATAGTTTCTTCACCTGTTTTATCACCATTTACATCATAAACATCTAAACTATTGTCAAAATAATAATTTCCACTTTCGCTTGAATGCTTATTGTTAAATTTTAATTCTGCAAAAATATCATTGCCTGCATTATTATAAATCATACTTGCTAAATAGGCAGAAGTTAAAACAGAACCACCACCATTTAATCTTAAATCTAATATCAACTCATCAATATTTTCTCCTTGAAAATATGAAAAAGCAGCATTTAATTCATCATTATAAGAAGAACGGAAGGAGTTATAAACTAAATAACCTACTTTTTTACCATTAATATCGTTAAAAACCGTTTTAAAATAAACAGGATTTTCAGATAATTCTGTTGCAGTAATTGTTTTATCTTCAATAGAGGTTAGAATTCCAGCATTTTCTGAAACAAAAGAAAGTGTTAATGTTTCATTATAAAGTTCATTTACGGTATTATTATAATTATTTTCATTTAAAACAATGCCATTTAAAGCATTTATAATATCTCCTCTTTTAATTTCTGCATTACTTGCGGCCGAATTTGGGGCTACATAACGTACATAAAAAATAATATCGCCACTGTCATTTATTGGAACAGCCTGTAAACGAAAACCAAAAGAAGTAGAAACACCTTGAAATGCATTATTCTGTTCTACATAATCTTCAATAAACCATGAAAATCGATCCGTATTACCAGGATCAAATAATAAACTTTCAAATAAACTTCTTGGAGTTGAATATCCGTTTAAATAAGAAACATAATTATTTTGGTTATTATCTTTAGAATCTGCTAAGTTTGTTACACTTGATTGCCAATTGTACCAAGAATTCATACCTTTCCAAACAAAATCTTGAATTTCAATGTTTTGAGGAACTTCAAAAATACCATCATTATTTTTTGTGCAACTTATAGCTCCAATAATTACCATCAAACAAATTGAGAAGTAGAAACTTACTTTTTTCATATTTTAAAATTTATATTTATCCTTTATTTAAGTCGAAAGATATTAATTTTTATTACAATTTTTAAAGGCGTCTGTAACAAAAACGAAACATGTTCGTCATAATTGTAACAGCAGCAAAAAATTTGTTAAACCAAACTTAAAATGAAGCAGTCTGAGTTTTTAAAAACGGTAATGCCCTTTAAAGATAAAGTGTTTAGAGTTGCAAAACGCATTCTGGTATCAACCGAAGAAGCTGAAGATGCAACACAAGAATTGCTTTTTAAGTTATGGAGAAATAAAGAAAAATTAAAAGAGTATAAAAGTATTGAAGCTTTTGCAATGACGATGACAAAGAATTATTGTTTTGACCGATTAAAATCGAAGCAATCAAGTAATTTAAGTTTAGTGCATAGTAATTATAAAGAAAATGGCACGTCTTTAGATAGACGAATGGAACTTAATGACAGTGTAAGTAAAGTTCATAAATTAATTGAAAACTTACCAGAGCAACAAAAATTAATAATACAGCTTAGAGATATTGAAGAATATGAGTTTGATGAAATTGCAGAAATGCTGAATATGAATCCGACAGCCATTAGAGTAACCTTATCAAGAGCAAGAAAAACAATTAGAGAACAATTAACAAAACAACACAATTATGGAATTAGTTAACATAGAAAAGTTGTTGGAAAAATATGAAAATGCAGAGACTACTATTGCAGAAGAAAAAGTGTTAAAAAACTACTTTTCTAAAGGTAATGTAGCTCCACATTTAGAAGAATACCAAGCGTTATTCGGATATTTTTCAACTAGTAAAAATGAGCGATTTACAAAAGCCATCCAATTAAAAACTAAAAAGGCGAATTGGAAATGGTTATCTGTAGCAGCTTCAATAGTATTACTAGTTAGTGTTTACAGTGGATATGAAAATATTCAACAAAGAAAAGCTGATAAAGTGTATGCAGAAACTATTGGTGCATTAGAATTGCTTTCAGCAAATTTAAACAAAGGAAATGTTGCCATTGCACAATTGCAACGTTTTGACGACTCAACAAACAAAATTTTTAAACAACCTAAAAAGTAAAAAAATGAAAAAAATAATATTTTTAATCGCAATCGTAATTTTCCCATTGGCAAATTATGCTCAAACTTCAGTTTTTGATAAGTTTGAAGAGATGGATGATGTTACAACAGTAGTAGTAACCCAAGAAGCATTTAAAATGCTGGCAAAATTTAAAAGTGGTGGAGAAGAAGGAGCAGAATATTTTGATATGGTAAAAGGTTTAAATTCTTTTAAAGTTTTTACTACTGAAAATTCTGGTATCGCAAAACAAATGAGTGATGTAGTTTCAAGTTATTTAAAATCTGCAAAACTTACCGAGTTAATGCGCGTAAAAGACAAAGATGCTAAAGTAAAAATATATGTAAGAAACGGAAAGGATGATAACCATGTAAGTGAATTACTAATGTTTGTAAGTGATATGCAAAATAAAGCAAATCAAGAAGCTGTAATTCTATCACTTACTGGCGACATTGATTTAAATAAAATATCTAAACTTACAGAAGCTCATATTCCAAATAGTGGTATAAAATAAAAAAACAAAATGAAGAACTTTCTAAAATTTTCAGGAATTATAATTGTAGTAGCTTTATTAACAATTGCTTGTGATACCAATCCTTCACTACAAAAATATTATGTTGATAGTAAAGAAAATAGTGAGTTTATCTCTATAGATTTACCTTCTAGCATCTTACAATTAAAAGATACAAATGTTGCTGAAGACATTAAAAACACGTTAGAAACTATAAAAAAAGTTAATTTTTTAGCTTTACAGTTAAATGAAACTAACAAAGAATTATACAGTTCAGAAAAAGAAAAAGTGAAAGCTATTCTTAAAAACCCAAAATACAAGCAATTAATGCGAATGAATATGGGAAATGGAAATGTAACTGTTAATTACTTAGGAGAAGAAGATGCTATTGATGAAGTTGTAATTTTTGGTTCAGATAACGAAAAAGGATTTGCAGTTGTAAGAGTTATTGGAGAAAATATGAATCCAGCTAATATTCTAAAATTAACTCAAGAATTAAAAATGGATGAAAATTCAGATCAATTAAAACAACTTGGTGGTTTATTAAGTAGTCTTAAATAAATTTCTAAAAAATATTCAAATTAACTGAAGCCATACTGTAACTAGTATGGCTTTTTAACTATCTATTAACTACTTAAAACAATTAAAATAGTACTTTTGAAATCTTAAATTAAATACTTCGAATGAAAAATTTATTATTTGCACTTGCAGTACTGTTTTCAGTACTCATAAATGCTCAAGAAAAAGAATACAGAGGTGAAAGAGAAAAAATTAATAATTTAGTGCATACTAAATTAAAGGTTGATTTCAATTTTAAAGAAAGCCAAATGAATGGTGAAGCCTGGGTTACCTTAACACCTCATTTTTATGCAACTAATAAAGTTGTTTTAGATGCAAAAGCTTTTAAAATTCTTGAAATAAAAATAAACAACAAAATAGTACCTTATAACTATTCTGAAAATCAAATTACTATTGAACTTGATAAAACCTATAAAAAAGGTGAAGAATACACCGTTTATATAAAATATATTGCAAATCCTGAAGAAGTTACACAAATAGGAAGTAAAGTTATTACTGATGCAAAAGGTTTGTATTTTATAGATCCAAAAGAAGAAGACCCTAATAAACCTACACAAATTTGGACTCAAGGCGAAACAGAAGCTAGCAGTTGTTGGTTTCCAACGATAGATGCTCCAAATCAAAAAAGTACTGAAGAGATTTATATGACAGTTCCTTCAAAATTTGTGACGCTTTCAAATGGAACATTAATAAACCAAACTAATAATAGTGATGGAACTAGAACCGATTATTGGAAACAGGATCAAAAACATGCACCTTATTTATTTTTTATGGGTGTTGGAGATTTTAGCATTGTAAAAGATACTTGGAATGGAAAAGATGTAAATTATTATGTTGAACCTGAATATAAATCAGTTGCAAAAGATATTTTTGGAAAAACTCCAGAAATGATGACCTTTTTTTCTAATATCACAGGTGTGCCTTATGTTTGGGATAAATACAGTCAAATTGTAGTGCGTGATTATGTAAGTGGCGCTATGGAAAATACAACAGCTGTAGTTCATGGTGAAGATGCACAACAAAAAAAAGGACAATTAATTGACAATAACGAATGGGAGGAAACCATTGCTCATGAACTATTTCATCATTGGTTTGGGGATTTGGTAACAACTGAAAGCTGGTCTAATCTAACAGTTAATGAATCATTTGCAACCTACAGTGTTTATTTATGGTATGAGTATAAATATGGTAAAGACAAGGCTGATGCCCATATGTTTGATGATGTAAAAGTATATTTAAATAGTCAAAGTGAGGATAAAGATTTAGTTCGTTTTTATTATGAAGACAAAGAACATATGTTTGACCCTGTGAGCTATCACAAAGGAAATGCAATTTTACATATGTTGCGAA
This sequence comes from Lutibacter sp., assembly GCF_041562875.1. GTDB lineage: Bacteria > Bacteroidota > Bacteroidia > Flavobacteriales > Flavobacteriaceae > Lutibacter. Next base: position 67,813 of record NZ_JBFFOE010000004.1, read on the forward strand.
ATTATTTAGGCGACAAAGCTTTTTTTCAAGGCATGAACACTTATTTAACTGAACATAAGTTTGGTACTGCAGAAGCTCATGAGTTGCGTTTAGCATTTGAAAAGGTAAGTGGTAAAGATTTAAATTGGTTTTTCAACCAATGGTATTTTGGGAATGGTCACGTTAAACTAAATGTAACTTACGATTATAATACAATTAATAGAACTGTAACTGTAAATCTTAATCAACAAGGTAAAGTATTTCAATTCCCATTAACTATAGATATCTACGAGGAAAATCGAAAATTAAGTTACGAAGTTTGGA